>JAKLPV010000134.1 GCA_022013685.1 Anaerolineae bacterium | reverse complement strand
GACGCGGATTTTGGCCCATCAATACCACTTGAAGTAGCAGTTTTACTTTCCCATCGTAACGCAAGAAGCCGGTAAGCAACAAGTTTAAGCATAGTTATACCTGAGAATATCGTAAAATCGCAAAACACAACACTCGAGTAACCTACTTGGTCGGAATGTAGCTCCCCACCACGTCGATGCGGTTATGCCCCAATTTCTGAGAAACCGCCATTCGTGCTGCGCGGTCCTTCAGACCATCCTTTTCCATCCACTCCTGGTGGTCGTTCTGGGCGCAGTTGGCGCGCAGGCGGTGAACGCCGGAAACCTTGATCCCCAGTTTGCGGGCCATGTTGCGCACCGCGCGGTAGAACGAGCTTTTCCAGGAAACCTTCGGTTCAAACAGGTACTGCTCGGAGAGATTTAATTTCTCCAGCAAGTCCACCGGAATGCTCAAGGTGCGCTTACGTCCACCCTTGCCGATGATGTGCATGATCTTGGCTTCCGAGTCGATATCTTTGCTCTTCAGCCCGGCGATCTCAGACAGGCGCAGCCCACAGCGCAAGGCAATCTCAGCTGGCAGGGCAAACTTGGATTTGGTTGCCCAAAGCTGGTCGACGATGTCCAGGGCATCCTGCGGTTGGTAGCCAAAGCGCGACTTGCGCACATCGCCGTCATCGCGGTAATCGCGGACGTGCTTACGCAGTTCCTTGGTGATCGGTGAGCGTCCCTTCACCCAGCCCTTGAGCTTGCAGCCCTGGTAAACCTTGGATATCGCCGAAAGCACTGTCCGGTTGGTGGCGGGCATAAGATCGATGTAATGGGTATCCAGCGTCAGGCGGATGACTTCGGGGGTCATCAAATCCCGCAGCAGCTTTTTGCCGGTCAGTTTCCAGGCACGGTTGAAAAAGGTGGTGCAGGTTTGCAGATAGCAGGCCTTGGTGCGTACGCTCAAGATGACCGGCAGTCCGGCGGTCGGGTCGCCGTGTGGACGCAGCGCCTTCTTGACCGACTCGACCTGGTGTTCGGCTTTGTAGGCCTCGATTTGGACCTCGTTCAGCACCATGGGGTCGAGCACCTGGTTGACCTGATGGCGGATAGATGGGTTGGATTTCGACATAGCTTCTCCCTCGGCACTTAAGCCGCTTTAGAATCTGTTTGTATTAACATGGACGCCTTGCAATGTTGAGCCTTTCGCCGCCTCCGCCAACCTGAGCAGCCAGATGCCGATCAGCGTGGTCGAGGCAACGAAGTGGGAGGGTAAGTCCGCAGCAGGTTCCCAAAAACCTGTCCAGCTGCCAACTAAGTTTTTTCCCCAGCCGACCTCGCCAGGACTGGACGCGAACAGGTCGGATGAGTGGCGGGTGAATTGCGCGCTGCGCCAGAACGGTGCGGGGGTGCGCTGATCGGGCAATGTCCGCCGGGTGTTTGGTCATCCCCTCAATGGGATGACCGGCCAAGGTGAAAATGTCGCCAACGTTCAGTGGAACCAACCAACGTTCAGTTTCGGGAACTGCGCGGCACAGCCGGGCAGATTCTCACAAAGGGGAGGGAAACAAAAACGGCCAGGAAATCCAACTAAGGAATTTCCTGGCCGACGTTTCGATAAGGAGGTTATGTAGCCCAGGCAGGTTGCCCGGTGCGTTGGCGGCTATTTTATATCAGAATTTGGAATCTGTGGCGAGCAATTTTCACTCAGTTTCCACTTTGGGCTTGGAACCGATTTCCACCAGTTGCACCTGCACCTGGTAACGCTTCTCGCCCATCTGGATTTTGCCCACCCCGAAGTAACCCTTCGAGCCAGTCTTGAAGGTTTTGGCGGTGGCCATCAGGATGCCAGTGGTCTGGTTGTCTTGCCTAATTTCGATGGTAATCATTTTCTACTCCTTGATATGAATTCGAATTAATGACTTTCATTGGCGGCCAGCTCCGCGAGCCGGGACCAGCCTTCTGTGACCGAGGAATGGATAACGAGTTGCCCCAGAACGCTTTCCAGTACCCTGGCAACCTGCCCGGCCAGCCAGGCGCGGAGGTCGCCGCCCGCTTTCCAGAAATCGGTCAGGTCATGGGCCGGGGGTTGGATGGACTGCATCCGGGGGAAGTGGGTATGCAATTCCGCCACATATTGGCGACCCTGCTCCCCGGCCTGGTCGTCATCGTGGATGACCAGCACGGCCAGGTAGCGGGTCAGGATGGATAGGTCGAGGCTGTCCAGCTTGGTGGTGGCCCCACCCAGGGTGCCGACATCGCACAAGTCGGGGCAATATTCCCAGAGCAGCATGGCATCCCACTCGCCCTCGGTCAGCACCAGGATGGGATAATGACCAAGCATCTCCAGCCGGAAAAGACAAGCCACCCCGCCGCGCGGCCCGCCGAACTTGACCTCCGGCAGGCCGTCCGCCGGAGTCCACAACCCGAGGGAGTGTTCCAGCGCCTGGCCGGGCAGTGGACGGCGGATTTTGATATAGCTCGGCTCCTTCTGCCAAAACCCAGGAATGACCATTCCTCGCGTGAGCCAGATTTTCTTGCCAGTCAACCCCCACCTGGCCGGGTCGTCATACAGGTTGGTGGGGTTGTAACCCAGGCGAAAGGCGCGCCAGGTTTCCGGGGAGAGTCCGCGTTCTTTTTCCAGATATTCCTGCGCCCCAGCATGAGACGCCAGGTTGCCTTCCGTCCAGGTGATGAACTGCTCCGCTCAGGCACGCCAGGCGGGTTCGGGCACAGTTGGGGCTGGAGCGATTTCTGCCTGTCGAGCGGTTGCTTTCGGCTGAGAATTCGGGGCGAGATTGGCGCGCTCGGCTAGCTCGACCACCGCCGTTTTGAAATCGACATCTTTCCAGGCCATGTAAAAAGAAAACACATCGCCGCCATTGGCGTCAGCCGGGCAGGATGAATGGCATTTCCACTTGCGGCCATTGTCGAAAATAGTGAAGGCCTTGCTGCTGCGGTCCCCGGCGTGTTTGGGCAGCGGACAGTGGCTAATCAGCCGGTGAGGATGGTCAAACTTAGCTCCAGCTTCCTCAGCCAAAGCAGCCAAAGAAATTGTGTTGCGGATGGTTTCAAGATCGTACATGCTCATGCCTCGCAATGTACTTTATCAACTTTATCAACTCTTCACTCTTTTAAGGCACCCCCCACGTTTTGGGGGCGGAAAGGCTGATAATCTTGATAAAGTTGATAAAGTGATAAAGTTAGTCCGTCTCCTGCTGAGCAGGAACCAGCTCATCAGACCATTTCCAGCGGTTCTTGGGAGCCTGATGACCAACCGTGTTCAAGATATGCCCGCTCAATTCCCGTTTTGCGCGGTAAATCATGGCCTGGCTGAGCTCCAGTTCTTTGCCTGCCGCAACAACCTCCTTGGGATAAAAGCCTTCCGGGCTGGACTTCAATAAGTCTTCAAGCCATTCCTGGCACTCATCCATGCGGGTGGGTTCTGTATAAGTCTTGGGCGCTTCTTTCTTCCAGTCCAGCACCACGCCTGCCGGGTGCAGGGGTGCAAAGGAAAAACCCAGGGGCTCCGGGTATCTACCGATGCTGTTCTTGAGCATCTTGAACTCGCGCGGCCCGTTCGGGTCAAACTTGGGACCGGTTTGCACGACATGCAAGCTCAGTACCACGCGCGCCTGCTGGGTGATGTAACCCGATCCGCTCGAGTCTTCCATCCCCAGGTCCACATTCATCATGCGCTGGCCACCACCGGCAGGCTTGCGGATGTGATGCACCAGCACCAGCCCGCAATTGGCCCAGCCCACCAGGCGGGTCAGGTAGCCAATCAACGAGCGCACATCCTCGACATTGTTCTGGCCACCGTTATGGATGGATGAAAGCGAGTCGATGATGATCAATTCTGGTTTCAGGATGGCCGTCATCTCAGACAGTCGCTCCCGATAGTGGTCTTGGCCCAGGTCGATCATGTCGCCAGGATCCGGCAGCATCAAAAACAGCTTTTTGCGATCCATGCCGTAACTCTGGGAGCGTTCGTTCAGGATTTGGGGCACCATCTCGGCATCGACATAGATGACATTCGCTCCCGGACGTTTCACCGGCGTGCCATCCGGGAAACCCTGGTTGTGGATGACCCGATAGGCCAGGTCGGTGGCCACAAAGCTCTTGCCGCTACCCTGGGAAGCTCCCAGGACAGTCAGCAGGCCGCGCGGGATCCAACCGTCCCAAACCCATTCGATTGGCGGCAAGTCCATGGCAATTTCCTCCAGGGATTGGATCTCCGGGCGATACCCAGGGCGGGTGGCCAAAATCCGTTCCAGGATTTCCTTGGGTTCGGGCAGCCCGGAAACAACCTTATGCAGGGCTTCATGCTCCTGTCCAGGTTGAGCGCTTTCTACGGCCTGCCAACACAATTGCCAGGGCATCTCGAAATCCTTAATGTGAACCTGGATGGGCAGCCCGGCCAGGCGGTCTGCGATGGCTTGAATCTGCATCCGGCGGGTCAGCATGTCGCCCCCAGAATTGTTTCGCACAAAAGTTTGGCGCAAAAAATGCTGCTATAATGTTCAAAGTTGATGGACACCGCTACCTCATTGTTGGTGGAGACCGCCGGATTGCCCCCGGCGGTCTTGCTGTTTAAGTCCATGATGGTCTCCTTGTTGTTATGCTGATTAGTTGAGTCTTTCCACGGCCAGCTCGAGATCGCGCTCGTTGGGCGTGATGTAGATCCGGGTGGTGTTCAGGTTACTGTGCCCCAACAGACGGGCCACCTTCTCCAGCCCGACGCCACTATCCACCAGGTTCTTGGCGAAGGTGTGGCGCGCCAGGTGCGGGTGCGGGTCAGGAATACCCGCCTCCTGGCCAAGACGTTTCAGGATGCGCTGGACAGAGCGCGGCGTCAGGCTTTCGCTCTCATCCTCGACTGCCGTCCAGATGAATTTCGAATCCTTCTGCGGGCGCACCGCCAGCCAATCCTGCAAGGCTTTGCGCGCCTCGGCGTTCAGCGGCACGCTGCGCTCGCGATTGCCCTTGCCCTGACGCACCAGCACCCGGCCTTTGCGTTCGCTCAATTCCACATCGCCGATTTGCAGAGCCAGCAGCTCGCTCAAACGCAGGCCGGTATTCAGCAGAAAAATCACCAGGGAGGCATCCCGCCGTCGGCCAATCTTGCGCTTGGGATAACGCAGCGAAGCGATCTGCAAATCCTTCTCGATGGCGCGCTGGAGCGCATACTGCTGCTTTTTATCCAGGGCCTGAGCCGCTGGTTCCTCCTGGCGGACACTTTTGATCTTGCCGCGCGGGTTTTTCTCGATCTGGCCGGTCTGTACGGCCCAATCCAGGTAGGCCGAGAGCGCGGCCAGGCGGCGATTGATGGTTGTCGCCTTGCGGCGTTCAGTGATCTGCAAATACTGGCGGTATTCACGAATATCGGTTGGGGTGACCACTTGCGGGCTGAGTGGTTCGCCGTTGGTCTGCTCGAACCAGCCTGCAAAATGTTTGAGGTCAGCCAGGTAGCCACGGATAGTGAGCGCTGCGCGGTCCTGGCCTTCCAGGTGAGATTGGAAATCGGTCGTATGATTCACGGTAATGGGTCTCCTTTTTTGGGAACCAGAAAATCGGTTGAATTTCTGGTTCCCATTTATTTGAGAAAATTGTCGAGGCTGGACAGCAGTTCATCCTCGACAGGCTCAGTTTCGACCTGCCCCAGGCCCAGACTGCCAGTCCGCAGGGCGGATTTGATAGCGCTTGCGCGCCTGCGCGCCGGGATTTTGGTCAGGAAGGCGATCAAATCGTCATCTTCGCCCACCCGCAGGCGCAAATGGAGATGACACTCCCAGGTTGGAGCCGTGGAAGCCGGGCGTCCGCGGGCCATCTACTTGCCCTTGCGCGCCTGCTGGGCCAGGCTCAGGCGATACAACCCACGCGCGATGGCCTGCACCGGCTCATCCGGCATATAAGAGCGGCCGTTGAAGCGATGCGGCAAAGTATCTTTGAGCAGCACCGCGCCGCCACCCATGATCAGCACGGCCGCGAAGCGTTTCCAGGCTGTGCCCCACTGCTTTTCTATCACCCCGGTCACTTCCCGTTCCCAAATCGGCAGGGCTTCGCGGAGGTCGAGCTGTCCTGCACGCAGCTGCAAGTCCAATTCGCCAAGCGAATACAGGCGCTGACCGTTGACGATTTCCAACAGGCGGCGCACGCCAGACGCAGCGCCCGAAGTGAAGCGCTGAACGATTTCACGGTTCTGGACGACCATCAGTTCCACTGTGCCGAAGCCAATTGTGATGACTCCGACTTCGCCTTTGAAGGCTCCCTGGCGTTCAGGGATGGAACGGCCTTCCGCATCCAGCAAATAATCGAACAGGCCACCGGTCACCTGGCTGGCGGCTTTGACCTCGGAGATTTCCAGGCTGTAGGGTTCGCCGTCTGCTGTCCAGGTATGAGCACCGCGCAGCCAGCGTTTGACATTCTCGACATTCTGCTCGGCCTGGTCGCCGGTGAGCACTTCGTTGGGCAAGCCAACTACCACCGAAAGCGGCGCGTTGAACTTGCCATAGCGCTGCTGGAAGCGGGTCAGGGAACCGTGCAGAAGCGCCTTCATTTCGGGCGTGCCGTTGAAGCGATCCACATCCAGGTTTTCAACGGGTCGGCCATAGCTGTGGGAGCCAGCCCCAACATAAAATGAGCCATGCTCATTGTGAATGGCGAGCGGCGCTTTGGATTTGCGCAAGCCCAGGGTGGACAAGACTTTCTGGGTGCCATTGGTGGCGACCTGGGAGACGATTTCCAGTCCGCCGGACGCGCCGAACAATTTGAAGGCTCCGTTGCCGGCATCGATGCCAAGAGAAATGAGATTGGTTTCCATGATTGAATCACTCCTTTTTGGGTTTGACAGTGGTTTGACGTTAGCCAACCGGGTTTGACAGGGTTTGACCGGTTGGACGGTTTGACAAGATTTCGGCCAGTTTGGCCGTGATATAGCGAGCGTTATCGCGTTGTGGATCGCGCAAGACCCATCCACGTAACTCCCAGGTTTCGAGCAGTTGTCGGGCAGCCCGTTCGCGCTGCCCCCACCCCACCAGGATTGGGATGGAGAGTCGCCAGGAAGTTTCCTTGGCAGCTCGAGTGAACAAGGCTTGCTCAACTTCGGTGACGACCGGTAACAGGCTTTGTCGAACGCCCAGGGCGGATTGCTCAATGAAATAGGTCTGGATCGGCCCATGCCGGTCGCTGATGGCCAGGCCGGGGCGGTTTTCAGGAATGCGTTCCGCACCCTTGCAACCCATCCGCTCCGCCATCTGCCCATTGCGTACCCGGAAACAGAGCGTCAGGCCGACCTGGTCTCGAACCGGGCCGACAATATCCTTCGTGAATTCCTGGGCAGCAAAGACAAAGTGAATGCCAAATTTGCGCCCACGCCAACCGAGGGTCGCCAGGGCCTGGCCCATCGCGCCTTTCGCGCCACCCAGGGAAGTGAGCACCGTGCTGGCTTCGTCCAGGATCACCAGCATCCGAGGCAACGGTTCACGGGACTGCTTGATGGCCAGGGCGTTGTACTCACTCAGTTTTTGCGGACGCTCCGGCAGGGACTTGAACAGCTCGGCGCGATGGTCACATTCCGCCAAGGCTTTCTCAATCAAGCCAAAAGCATCCTGGGGAGTAGCCGCAATCGGAGCAGCCAGGTTGGGATGGCCTTCGAGCGTTCCGAAGGTGGTCTGGTCAATGTCCGAGAGCAGCACCTGCATCTCGTCTCGGATGGCCTGGGAGACCAGGGCTTGCAGGAAAATGCTTTTCCCGGAGCCGGTATTGCCCAGGACGGCCAGGTGCAGGAAGGTTTCCCAATCGAGGAGTACCGGCTGGCCGGTGAAGCGCACCCCAATTGCCAACTTGCCGCGCGGGACATCGAAGGGCAAATCCACCTTGTGCGGTAGCTTGGGCAGCGGGGAGAGCAAAACCACATAGCGAATGCCGCTGTGGTTTCCGAGATAGACCGGCAGGCCACCCAGGTCAGTGCTCAATTGGTGCAGCAAATCGGTGCTGACGTAGGGGCTGTGGTCGCCAAGCTTGGCGGTGTCCAGGACAGCGATCAGCGGGGTCATTCCGGCCAGACGGGTGACGTAGAAGCTGCTGAAGGCAGGTGTCAGTTTGCGGCGCGCCAGGGAGTTGGTAAGTTGGCGGGAAACTGTTTCCGCCAGGCGCATTTCACGGTGGGAGATAATTGTGTCAGTCATGGTTTTCTCCTGGTTCGTTCAAATCTGTTTCGATGGCGTCACGAACAATGCCAGGGATGACGTCTCCAAGCAGCGGGCGGGCTTGTTCAGGTGGAAGTACCCGCACCTGAGCCGCTTGCGGCAGGATATTCTGCGCCGCCATCTTTTCGGCAATCGCCTTGCGTTGTGGACTGGCCTGACCCTGGCCGCCGCGCGTCGCCAGATCGATCATCTGGTCTCTGGCAGTCGTGGCGATTTGCATCTCAGGGGCAGTTAGCGCCGGGATCTGCGGCTTTTTCCCGGATAGGTCCACAAGCGGGTAAGGGTTGCGGTCTGCATCATAGACCTTGCCATCGATGATCAATAAAGGTGCGTCGCCGCGAGCATCCCGCTGAACCGGACGCACTTTGCTCCAGCGGAAAGCCATCACCAGCACAAAGACAAAGGCAACCATGAGGCCACCCCAGGGCGCCACCGCCTGTACCTTGTTCATCATCCGCTCGCGCTCAACCGCCAGTTCAACGCTGACGGCCTGACCATGCAGGGCAGTTGCCTGAGCGCTGGCTGCAGCAGCTTCCACAGTCGCAGTGAAGTTTGGGGTAGGTGTCCAGGCTTGTGCAGTTGCAGTGCTGTTGATTGCCATGGCCGTTTGCTCGACCGAGGCAGTCGCAGTCCAGCCAGCCATCGTCCAGGCACGTTCCGTGGCCGTTTCAATGGCTTGTTGAGTTGGGGCATACGCCGTGCCGGTTTTACTGGCCTGAATGGCGCTGGCCGTGCTTTGTGCAGCATCCAAAGTCGCCTGCGCCTGAACATTGACCAGGGTCAGTTGGTAGGCATCTGGCGTGGTGGTTGGCGCTGGCGTGGGCAAAGGCTCGGGCAGAGTCCCGCAAGCAACCAGCAAAACAACGATAAGGATGAGCGAAGCAAGGCCGATTCGGTTCATGGCTAGAAATCCCAGGTGCTGTTGTCTGAAAGGGTGGAAATATCCATGTCATGAGTAGGCTCATTCATCATCCAAAACTGCTCGGTTTCCTGCTGGTGTTGCTCCTGGCTCTGCATCATCTGGTACAGCATCATGGACAGCAAAGCGGGGAGCAGAGCATTGGCTTGCGGCTGAGGAACTTGACTCCAGTTGGCGTTCGGCCCGGATACCCACTGACGCCTGGGTTGTGACCTGGCGCGCAGGAGCAGCCAGGCAATCACGACCACTGCGGCCAGGACGGCCACGATGACCAGGGCCACCGTGACAAGCGTGACCAGATTCCCGGTGCTGGCAATCTGAGCCGCGCGGCTGGCCTCAATGGCTGCCTGGGCTTGTTTGGCAGAAGCATAGGATTGGGAGATGGATGACAGACCAAAGAGCAGAACAACAATCAGCATCACCAAGGCAAAGATGTATGGCATAGTTCCCCCTACTCCTGGCGGCTGACGCCGATCACATTTTCATATCCGGCCTGTTTCAACTGCTCGATGACTGCCCCGGCTGGGATGCGGTAGGTGCGCTCACCGAACTTCACCACTGGGATTTTCCCCGACTCAATCCAGCGGTAGATGGTTTTGGTACTCACCCTGGCCCAGGTTGCCACCTGGGGAATGGTGAGCAGCTCGATGCTGAACAAAACTTCCTGATCTGATGGGATTTTTCCGGCTGTCATGGTTTTCCTCCAGGAGCCGGAATCGAAAAAGCCCGGTCTCCGATGAATTTCTTCATCGAAAACCGGGCTTTCTCTGCACGCAGATTTGTTACACTCTGCGGCCCCGACGGGGTTCGAACCCGCGATCTCGGCCTTGACAGGGCCGCATGTTAGCCGCTACACCACGGGACCAGTGGCTCTATTTCTTGAGCGGCCAATAGTTTATCATGTTGTCAGTCGGGCGTCAAGGGAATTTTAAGTTTTTGTTAGCGCAAAGTAGTAGAGTCCCCTTTAAGCAAAGTTAGAATGTCCCCTTCGGAGGACGAGAAAATGGAGACACTACTAACTTTAGTTTCCGCTAACTGGTCTGGATAAAAAAGAAGGTAATGGGTTCAAAACGTGATAATCTTATTTTTTTGCGCAAATAGATTTCACTGGAGCCCATTACCATGGCAAATCATACCATAGCAATACTGGCGAAAAT
>JAKLPV010000133.1 GCA_022013685.1 Anaerolineae bacterium | reverse complement strand
TGGTTTTTTGTAGTTCTCCAAGTCTTTCTTTTTCAACGCTGGCCCTGAATGCTTCTAGATATATTAGCAGGAAGCCAATTGTGGTAATGATTCCCGATATTTGTGCTATGGATCGAGAGTAATCTGGGTAAATAATGACAAGAGAGATGGTTGCACCAACGGTCAAACCAGTAAACAGGAATAAGGCCCATCGATTGACTAAGACGCTTGCAATAACCAACGCCAGCGGTATCCATGAATAAATCCGTACTTCTATTTGACCACTCTCTGGGCTTGTCAAAATGGTAATAAAGGGGATTGCACTTAGTGATAATAAAAATAAAAACGCACCCCAACTGAAATATTTTGTGCGGCTGATTAGATAGGCCAGGGCACTGATGCCAATTGCTGAGAGTAGGAAGGCCCGGCTTTCTGCTCGGCCGAAAGTTACACCAATGGCGCTTAATAAACTAACAATCAGAATGAGCCCGGATGTGAGTTGCGCCCGCCTGCGGTTGCCAACCTCTGTGACCGAATTGCTTGGTGACGTGAGAAAATTGACAAAGATGTTCCACCAGTTTGTCATCGGCCTTGGCTCTTCTTTTTTTGTTTGGCTTAGTTCAGTCATGAATTTTTCTTTCACGGCATCAATCTGCTTTTAACTCGATCTTGACTTCTGAAGCATCCAACGAGCGTGCCAGTTCGCGCACTGCTGTCTGAATGATCGTATCCACATTGTTGGCTGACCATACTTTTTGAATAATCGAAGCTGAGAGCCTTTCGCGTAAGGCAGCCTGCTGGCTTTCTTCGAGAAGGCGGGAGTTTTCGAGCGAAATGGCGACCTGGGTGGCGAGTGATTCGACCCAGGCCTGGTCTTCTGCATCCCAGTCCTGGCTGATGTCAATCGCAATCTGACCGATTTTCTGCTCGCGCAGGTTGAGCGGCACTTCGATTTGATGGAAGGTGTCGTCCTCGCTCAAAAAGGCCAGGTTGGGATGGGAAGTGTGTTCCATCTTCCCTGTTTTTAGTCGGTCGCGCCAGGTTGTTGTCACGAAGTCGCGGTTGGACTGGCGAAGTTCTTCGAGCGATTCATTCATTTCACGGAAGAGGCGCGCATTTTCCAATGCCACTGCTACCTGGCTGACCATACTCTGCAACGTGGTGATATCTTCGGATTTGAAGTCGGCTCCGCGAATGGATTGTACGTTCAGCGCGCCCAGAACGCGGTCGCCAACGATGAGCGGCAGGGCGATTTCAGAACGTGTATTGGGCAGCAGCGGATTGTTGAAGCGTACAGGCGCTTCGCCGACATCCAGAGCGATACGCGCATCGCGTGAACTGATGGCAGTACCGACCATGCTGCTGCCGCCGACCGGCAAGCGATGGCGCCGCGCTTTGAGGGCTTCACCTGCGGTGCCCGTTGCATCTTTTAACTCTGCCCAGCGGCCATCTTCGCTTACCAGGAAAATAGCAGCATAATAATAACCAAAGTTATCGGTGATTAATTTGATAACGCTGGAAATTAATTCATCGGGGTCAAGAATCGAGTTGGCGACTTTAGCAACCTCATTGGATGCCATTAATTGGGATGTGCGCTGCCTGACCTGGCGCTGCAGGTCTTCCTGTTTTTCTGCAATTGAAAGGGCCATTTGATTAAGTGCACCGGCCACCTGCTCGAATTCATCGCCCGTTTTTATCTGAAGCTGTGTGGTCGTAGCGCCCTCGGTAATACCTTCAGCAAAGTTGGTTATTTTTCTGAGCGGGCTGACCGCGAGAAAATTAATGGCTATACCAATGGCAATTAATCCGAGGATTGAGATCCCAATAGCGCCAAGTTGTTCAGCAACATTGGCGCGCCTTTCAAGCGCCAATCGTTCGGTGTAATCAATCGAAATTTCAGTTACACCGAAAAACGTTGCGTCAGGACCGAGTATTGGCACCATAAGGCTTGCCTGGGCCTGCTCGTTTTCCAGGTAAAGGGCAAAGATGTTGTCGAATGTCGAGAAAGCCTGCTCAAGATTGGCGCTTTCGGTTCTCAGGTCATCTGTTTTCGTGCCGGCGTAATAAATAAAGCTATCATTGGGGGATGAGATGCTCTCGCCGGCAAATTCCACACCGAAACGAGCGGTTGATGGTTTGTAAAACCAAATCAAAATATCAGCCCTGGTTTCTCGCTTTATCAGGTTGGCAAAATCTTGTGAATAGTCGATCCCTATTTCGATCAGGCCAATGAAAAGGCCTTCGTAAAAAAGCGGCGCTGCGCCACGCATACTTAATCCGTTGATATCAACTTCAAGCCCGCCTGTAGGAAGGCGAGTATTGATTGTGTTGGTCACTACAGCATTGTAAAAAACGTAATCGTCAAAGTTTTCCGGGTCATTTAATCGCAAGATGACCACACCCCGCTCGTCGATGACGTTGAAATGGATAATTTTGTGCTGGTCTTTGAGTTGACCAAATAAAGGGCCAAGCAAATTTGCCAGTTCTTGCCTGTTTTTCTCTGCCACCAATCTTTGAACGTCAGGCCGGTTCGCAATACTGGCAGCAACCATAAGCGCGGCATCTTTATCGCCATCGACTTTTTTTGCCACCAATGCTGAGGCTGAGTTCAGTTCCCTGGATGCGTCCCTGCGTAGGTTTGCGATGATGGTCTGGTTGCTTTGGTAAATGCTTACCGAAAAAATAATAACAAGTGTGGCGAGGGCTATCGCAACCAGCTTTAGACCCAGGTTGGCGCGTATTCTAAAATTGAGATTCTTGGTTATCCAGCTTTGCATGGGAAAATTTCTCTCCGTACAGGTTGCTAAAGACTTTCCGCTTCGGGCAGGTCGACCTGGATGGCTACCCGTTTTGCGGTGAGAACTTTGCCAATCTCATCGGCGGTGATGGCGAGGATACGGTCTGCGCTTGATGTGCGCCTGATTTTATTGATGATTTCGTAAAGCATTCGCTCCCGCTCCACCTGTGTGCGGAACTGCTCCAGCAGGCGCGAATGGGCGATGATTGCGGCCAGACTCCCGGCCAGTGTGCCAAGCATCTCTTCGTCATTTTCGCTGTATGCGCCGATGCGCGAACTTTCAACGTTTAACACACCCAGAACCTCATTGCGATAAATGAGAGGAATGGCAAGCTCGGAGCGAACTTTGGAGTTTACAGAAATGTAACGCGAGTCTTTCGTCACATCGTTGATTCGTTGAGGCTGGCGTTGTAAGGCTACCCAGCCGGTAACTCCAACCCCGAAAGGGATTTTTAGCTTCGCGGACTCTTCGTTGGGATACCCAATCGCGGCGCGTACTTCCAGGTTCTTTTGCTCTTTGTCTGAAAGCAGGATGGCGATCTGGTCGCCACCTAAGGTGACCTGCAAGCCCTGCACTGCGCTATTCAGGGCTTCGTCAATGCTGGTGCTGGACGCCGCTGCGGTTGTGACATGGTGCAGAAGGCGATGTTGTGAAAGTCTTTCCTGGGCCTCAGCGAATAACTGAGAATTGACCACGGCCACTGCCATTTGGTCGGCCAGGATTTGCATAATTTTTATATTTTCTTCGGTGAAAACGTAAGGCTGGCTGCTCTGAACATCCAGTACGCCAATGACCTGGTTACCGACCCGCAAAGGCAGGGCGGCCTCGGCTTTGGTTTCTGGCATGAGCGGGTTGGCGTAATAGTTTGGGTCTTTGCTGGTGTCGTTAACCACCAAAGATTCGCTATTTTGGGCGACGTATCCAACAATGGATTTTGACCCGATTGCCAGTTTGTGTCCGGCGCGTTTCATTTGCGCCCCGGAATCGCCGGTTGCTTCGCGAATCACGACAAATTCCTTGCTTTCATCGACCAGGAAGACTGCCGCATGGTAAAAACTGAAACGTTCACATGCTAATCGTACGGCCTGGCGCAGTAGATTGTCTACAATCAGCGAACTTGAGACCTCGCGCGAAATTTCTGCTACCGTTTGTAGTTGTATCGCCCTTTTGCGGGCATTTTCGAGCAGGCGTGCATTGTTGATTGCGCCGCCGACTTGGGCCGAGAGCGATGTAACGAAACGCAAGTCATCCTGGGTAAAGCGGTTTTCTTTTTCCAGGTCTTGGACAATGATTGCGCCTACCGCCTCACCGCCGATAACAAGAGGACAGCCCAGCCATGATTTTGCCGGCTTGCCGATGAATTTTGCGCCAAGGGAACGTGCGCGTCGCTCGGTGTCTTCAACCAGCATGAGTGGTTGGTGGGTGCGAATCAGAATGGAGATAAGCCCTTCACCGAGCGGGAATGGTTCCACCTGTTCTATCGATTCCCGGTTATACAGGTAAGGTATGGCAATGGTCTGGGTTTCAGGATCGTACAAACTGACGGCAAATTCAACTTCCCCGATCATTTCCCTGATCTGTTTGTGCAGCACTTCGTACAATTCTTGCAGGTCGCTGGATGAAGAAATAAGCTGGCTCGTGTCTGAAATGGCTTCCAGCTCGCGTAAGCGCTGTTGCGTGGCTCGTACAGCTTTAATGTTTTCGAGCGCGTGAGGAATCGTTTCTGCCAGGGCAATTACTGGTGAGAGCAGGTTTTTATTGATTTTTTGCTCTTCAGTTGCTCCCAGAAAAATCACCCCGACACTGACCACATCCTCAATGGCTGGGACGACCGCAATAGAATAGCAGCCCGCTTCCTGAAAAATGGATACGATAACCGGATTAAAATCGGCTTCGCTCAGTAGTGCGATTTTGCTTTCCGAAAAGGAGCGCGCCATTTCGGTAGCTGAGATCTCTATCGTTCTCTTGATGCCCTGGATCGCTTTTTTAGTCTGGGGATCATGCGAGAACACAAGTTCCAAACCGGCTTCGGTCACAATATAGTAAGCTGAGAGGTAGGGGAGAATCTTGAGCGAGTTCTGAATCGCTGTGTTAATGTCCCTCTCAGTTCGTGCTTTAAATAATTCGTAATTTTTTTCGTGAAGTTTGATCGTGATTTGTGACTCGTCTTTTAGCGGAACGGTTTGGCTCATGTTGACTCTCGTTGTGTGAGTAAATGCGCAAAAAGCGAGGCCGTTTCTTTTTTTATGAGAAACATCCTCGCTTTTTTATCTTTCCTCATAAGGAATTTCCCAGACAGGCTCACCGGTAAGAATTCGTTTGATCTGTTCTGGGAACTTGTCCGGGTCAAGCGGCTTGCCGAGAAAACCGTTGAAGCCTGATGCGCGAGCTTTGTTCATTTGCTCCTGGCTGGCCTCTGCGGTCACAGCCACGATGGGTACATTTTTTAATCGTTCTGACGCGCGAATCTTTTTCAGCGCTCCATATCCATCTTCATATGGTAAACGAATATCCATTAGCACCAGATCCAAATTGGAAAGAGTGCCAGCAAACTCCACCACTTCAAAACCCGAAGTTTTCCATTCACAATGGACTCCGTAATTTGTT
>JAKLPV010000132.1 GCA_022013685.1 Anaerolineae bacterium | reverse complement strand
CAGACATCAACAAGGTGCGGTAAGCAATTCTCATATCGCTCATTGATGAAAAGAAGTGCGTATCGTTCAGGGTGTGGCCTGTAAATGAAATTTTCCACCCTTGCATACGCGAGACGGCATTTAGTTGTTCTTCGAGACGGCCTACCATACTCGCCCCAACCAACTCATCGTAGCGCTTGAAAATTTGCTCGTACAGGAAATCCAGTCCAAGTACCAGGCAGTTCTCGTGCCATGCCGTACTGGTTACATCGACTTCATAGGTGGTCAGGGTGCATTCCGTTTCAGGCCAACGCGTAAAATTTGGAATACCGGAAGAATGATTGGGTGACCAAAACAATAATTGGCGAGAGGGCAGTCTATTGCCTGGGATCAGTGCAAAACCGTCGGCGCTGGGCCAGTGGAAGTGGGCCAGCAGAGGATTTGGTTCTTTTTCCAGCATCTGGATCTTTTCAATAACCGCTTGTGTTGCTACTTTACTTGTATTCCCGGCCTTAGCCGTCTCAAAAATTACTTGTAATGGGCGTATAAAGCGCGGTGAAAACTGATGTGAGAGCAAGTCCATATCTTTGCTGGGCAGGATGGCGTTCCAGGCATGTGTCTCATCATGGCGCACATAGCCTTTTGAGAGATGCTGATACAGACGGAATAGTTTCCCCTCGACATAAAGCAGCACAAAAAAATCACCCGTGCTCTGCACAGGTGTTAGTTGAACTATGCCGGTTAAAGAGTCCTGCTGATAAATGGACAGCAGGGCTTGCAATTGGCCTTGTGAGACGCGCCGGGCTGGTTCAGAAAAAGAATTGAAAGGCAGCATTGGATTTTTCTATGTTCCAAGTAGGGAAAATAATACGTTAAATATATCACAGGTTTCATCCTTTCTTCTCTTCGATCTTGCGGTTAAAATTTGCTATCGGTCCATATTTTTCAAATCGTGATATAGTCGCTATATGAGCAAACCTGATATCTGGCCCCGTTTTGACTGGAAAATAGTCACCATCACTATCCTCTCAACCTTGCTTTTGATGGTGGATTATTACTATCGCTTAACCCCATACAAGGTCTATGACCGCGTCCTGCTCTATCTGATTGTGCCCTTGCTGGTAATCGTATTCATCTTTCGAGAATCTCCTGCAGAATATGGCTTCAGGCTGGGCGATTGGAAAGCCGGGCTGCTGATCACTCTGGGGGCGGCTGGGGCGATGACGATTATCTTATGGCTGTTATTACGCGGCGACCCTTCTATGCAAGAATATTATGCCCCGCTGCTCAACGGCCCAATTCCTTTGCCGTTATACACGTTTCTTGAATTGATTGGCTGGGAATTTATCTTCCGCGGCTGGATTTTATTCGGTTACGCGCGCAAGTTTGGGCCTGAAGCCCTCTGGTTGCAAGCAGTTCCTTTCGCGTTGGCGCACCTCGGCAAACCGGCAATCGAGACACTTTCGACTATTTTTGGCGGTTTTGCTTTCGGCTGGGTGGCTTGGCGTACGCGCTCTTTCCTGTACCCATTCCTGATTCACTGGTATATTTTTACCCTGGTTGTTTTGTTTGCCGGAGGTTTCTTTGGTTGATTTTTCCCTGCGCCGCGCTGTCGAAGCGGATTTTCCCGCGATTCGTCAACTCATCCGCGAATCGCGCCTTAATCCCACCGGGTTGAACTGGCGCCGATTTATTATTGCCCAAACCGCCCAGGGCGACTTTGCCGGTTGTGGACAGATCAAACCGCATTCCGAAGGCACGCTCGAGTTGGCATCTATTGCCATCAAAGAAGACTACCGTGATAAAGGCCTTGCAAGCCAGGTGATTCGTCGTTTGCTGGCAGATGAACCAGACCGCCCTATTTATCTCACCTGTCGCTCAGAACTAGGTGATTTTTATCAGAAATTTGGCTTCCGTACTCTCGATTTGGGTGAAATGCCGCCTTACTACCGACGTTTGAGTCGCCTGGTAAATTTTTTCTTGCGGCTCTCAAAAAAGCGCCTGTTGGTGATGAGCCTGGAGATCGCGGAGAAAGAAATATGAAACGAGTCTTGGATATCTTTGCCGGTGTCCTGGTCGGGCTTGTGGCTGCTGCTGCCATCTTCCTTTCTGCACGCGCTCCAGCAGGTCAGCCGATTGAATTGCTCCCTACGGTTTCTCCTCAACCGATCGTTGTTTATGTTCTCGGCGCGGTCCAGCGTCCCGGCGTCTACGCCCTGCCGCCGGATAGCCGCGTACTCGATGCGGTTCAGGCGGCAGGTGGATTTTCTGAATTTGCAGCCATTCCTGAAGTCAATGTTGCCAAACGCCTCGAGGATGGTCAACAACTTGAAATACCGGGTAGCGGTGAACTGCCCACCCCGGCCTTTGTAATTGGCTCGGGCGGCCTTTTCCTGACCCCCACGCCGATTTCTGGCGACCCGGTCAATATCAACACTGCTGACTTGACCTTGCTCGATACCCTTCCTGGTATTGGCCCAACCACTGCCCAGCGTATTATTGATTATCGCGAAGCCAATGGTCCTTTCCAAATCGTGGATGACTTGCTCAAAGTTCCCGGCATTGGCCCGGCTACGCTTGACAGATTGCGGCTCCTGGTCATCGTAGGAGATGTCAGTGAGCCTGAGCCATGAATCATCATTTTGATTTTATTGCTCCGTTTTATGACCGGGCCATCCCTTTCGCCCGTCTTGAAAAGATGCTGGATGTGCTTGATTTGCCCTGCGAAGGACGGTTACTTGATGCTGGTGGCGGTACCGGCCGGGTGGCTCTGGCACTGCGACCCTATCTGACCGAGGTGCTGGTTGCCGATGTCTCAGGCGGGATGCTGGCTCAGGCCCACACTAAAGGCTTGCCTGCCTTGAACGCTGAAACCGAACACATGCCATTTGTCGATGGTTCTTTTGAGCGCATTCTGATGGTGGATGCCCTGCACCATGTCATTCACCAGGCTGAAACTTTACACGATTTATATCGAATCTTGAAGCCGGGTGGGCGGTTGGTCGTCGAAGAGCCGGATGTGCGCACTTTCCCGGTTAAATTGATAGCAATTGCCGAAAAACTTGCCTTGATGCGCAGCCACTTTCTTGCACCGGATGAGATTGCAGCTTTATTGCCAAAACAGGCGCAAATTAGAATAGAAACTCAGGACTATAATGCCTGGGTGATTGTCGAAAAACCGGGAGTGTCGGGATGAATCACAATATTAATATTTCCGAAGATGATAAGTACATCATCGTCAAAGCCACTGGCAATATCAGCCGCTTACTTGTCATTCAATATTTTGTTGAAGCCCATACTCTTGGCGCACAGAAGAGCTTGGATCGCTATCTGGTTGATTTTACTGAATGTCGTAATACAGATACTGTTTTGCGCAATTACACCCTGGCTTACGAAGACATGAAAGATCCGCGTATCAACCAATCAGCGCGTACGGCCTTATTGGTCAGTTTACATGATCACTCTCATGATTTTCTTGAAACTTTGCTCAGAAATTCGGGTAATGACGTGACCCTGTTTCACGATCGCGAACTGGCTGTTTGGCACCTAACGAAAGACTGAGATCATTTTATCCAGAAAAATGCCCTTAACAGAGTCGGGCTTGGTCTGGTTTTGAATCGAAATGGAATTAGCGGGGAATTCATTAGCAACCGGCAAGGGCCGGGTTTTCGTAGTTTTAGGCTAATCCATTTTTAGATTTGGACTGCAATATTTTTATATTTGTGTTATGGGGATGTCTCTATAGAAATTCCCGTGATAGGCTCCCGCATTTTTTTTATGGGCATGTACACGCTCATACAAAAAAATGCGGCCTTCTTTACGGCAAATATCAGAGAACCATTACGATTTATGAAAGGGAAAGTTGATGGCATGGTAAAATCCAGTCCGCAAACTCAAACTTGGTGGTTTTATGAACGTTTCTATAATCATCCCTATTTATCGTGGCGAACAAACAATTGCACCGCTTGTTGAGCGGCTGGCAAATATCCTTCCTGGTTTGGCGGAAAAGTACGAAGCTATACTGGTCAATGATGATAGTCCTGACAATAGTTGGGCAGTCATCGAGCAGTTGGCGGCGCGTTATCCCTGGGTAGTCGGCTTAAAACTAATGCGCAACTATGGGCAGCACAATGCCACATTGTGTGGTATTCGCACAGCCCATTATGAAATCTGTGTCACTATGGATCAGGATTTGCAACATCCCCCAGAAGAGCTCGCTACTTTGTTTACTAAGCTGGATGAAGGATATGACGTGGTATATGGCGCACCGCGCAAACTTCCGCAGGGAGTGCTGCGCAATTGGATGACCAAAACCATGAAAATTATACTTGCAAATGTTATGGGGATTCCATCTGTTCGCAACATTTCGGCTTTTCGAGCTTTTCGCACCGAACTGCGACAGGCCTTTGCGAAATTTCAAAGCCCAAACCTGACCCTGGATGTGCTGCTTTCGTGGGGAACTACTCGTTTTACATCCGTTAGTGTAAATATTCCACCTGCCGAACGCTCCAATTACAATTTCTCAACTCTAGTCAAAGCCGCTATGCTCATCTTGACAGGATATAGTACTGCTCCGTTGCGTTTGGCGAGTTGGGTCGGTTTTGCCACAACTTTTTTTGGAGTGGGCGTGTTTTTCTATGTTTTTTATATCTACTTTGCTTTTGGCAGTTTGCCCGGATTCCCGTTTTTGGCATCCATCATTTCTATTTTTGGCGGTGTACAACTGCTGATTTTAGGTATTATTGGCGAATACTTAGCTCGCATCTTTGACCGTTCTATGGATCGACCGGCTTATGTCATTTCAAAAAATACTAAAAACCTATGAACGTTGTCATCCTGCAACCATCCTACATTCCCTGGCGGGGTTACTTCGACCAAATTCGTCGTGCTGATCTATTCATTTTTTATGATGATGTGCAATACGACAAGCATGGCTGGCGTAACCGTAATCAGATTAAAACCACACAAGGTAAGCAGTGGCTTACTATCCCGGTACACAGTACTGGGGCAACTGAAGGCCTTCTTATCAAGGATGTGAAAATAGACAGATCCAAGCCTTGGGCAAGTAATCACTGGAAAGCTCTAACTTTCTCTTACTCAAAAGCGCCTCACTTTCACCGATATGCTTCACTATTGGAGCCATTTTACAAGCGCACCGACATGCTGCTAGTCGATTTCACCATCAATCTGACGATAGCCTTGGCCCGCGAAATTGGAATCACCCAAACCCGCTTCATACGTTCGTCAGAAATCCCTGGCATCAGCGGCGAAAAAACGACCCGGCTTATTCAAACCCTGCAGGCGGTTGGCGCAACCCATTATATTAGTGGTCCTTCAGCCAGGGGTTACATTGAAGATGAAAAATTCCAACATGCGGGCATCAGCCTGGAATATATGATCTATAATTATTTACCCTATCCGCAACTTCACCCACCCTATGACCCCTATGTCAGCCTGCTGGATTTGCTCTTCATGGCAGGAGAAAATACGCTCGATCATATCTGTGCCCAGGAAAATCAAAATGAATGATAACGACTCGCAAGAACTCGAAAAAGTCAAAAATTACTTTGCTGAAAAACTGGAAACACATGGTCCCACCCACAAAGGCGTTGATTACAACTCGACCGAATCGCAAGAAATTCGCTTTTCGCAACTGATCAAATTAATTAACTCGAACCAGAAATACTCCCTGCTCGATTTTGGCTCTGGATATGGCGCAATGTACGACTACTTGCTTGGTCTGGGTCACGATCTTTACTACCTTGGTTACGATATTGCAGAGCCGATGGTTGTACAAGGCCGCCAATTACACATAAATAACCCCGATTGTCATTTTAGTGCTAATCTGAATGAGATTACTCCCCTCGAGTATGCTGTTGTGAGCGGAACCTTCAATATGAAATTGGACGCTGATTTTGAAGCCTGGACGAAGATTGTCATTGAAGCCTTGCATCAAATGGATCTGCTTACGACGAAGGGTTTTTCTTTCAATATGCTGACCAAGTATTCAGACGCTGACCGAATGCGCCCTGATTTGTACTATGCCGACCCGTTATTCTTCTTTGATTACTGCAAGCGCAATTTTGCCAGAAATGTTGCTCTCTTGCACGATTACAATCTCTACGATTTCACCATTTTGGTTCGTAAAAGCTGATATGTCCAAAGCCCATTGTGTTGATTTTAATCACCCTGTCTTGATAGGACGCGAACTGGAGTATGTTGCCGAGGCTTTTCGTAATGGGCATATTTCGGGGGATGGCGCATTTACCAAGAAGTGCCATGTTTTGCTCGAACAGCAACTTGGCGTTCCGAAAGCATTGCTGACCACCAATTGCACCCACGCTCTTGAAATGATGGCCCTGCTGCTCGACATTCAGCCCGGTGACGAAGTTATCATCCCCGATTTTACCTTTGTTTCGACAGTAAACGCCTTCGTCCTGCGCGGCGCGAAGCCGGTTTTTGTGGATGTCCGCCCCGATACCCTTAACATGGATGAGACTCAACTCGAAGTCGTCATCACCCCCCGCGCGAAAGCGATTGTCCCGGTGCATTATGCCGGGGTCGGCTGCGAGATGGATTCCATCCTTGAGATTGCCAATCGACATAACATCCCGGTTGTCGAAGATAATGCCCATGGACTGTTCGGCAAATATCGCGGTAAATTTCTTGGCACTCTTGGCGTGTTGGCATCGCAGAGTTTTCACGAAACCAAAAATTTTTCCTGCGGTGAAGGCGGCGCACTCTTGATTAACGATCCCGTCCTGATCGAACGCGCCGAAATTATTCGCGAGAAAGGCACCAACCGCTCGCGCTTCTTTCGCGGCCAAGTGGACAAATACACCTGGGTAGATGTCGGCTCCTCTTACCTGCCTTCCGACGTTTTGGCAGCCTTCCTTTATGGACAATTGGAGCAACGCGACAAGATTCAAGCCCACCGCCAGCGCGTCTGGGAGACCTATCACAATGGCCTGCAAGCCTGGGCCGGGCGTAACGGCGTCCAGCAGCCGTTTATTCCTGCGCACGTTGAACAGGCTTACCATATGTACTATCTTCTGTTGCCAGACCTGGAGACGCGCCAGCGCTTTATCCAGTACCTGCGCGAGCATGATGTTTATGCTGTTTTCCACTACCTGCCCCTTCACCTTTCGGACATGGGTCTTAAATTTGGCGGCCAGCCTGGCGACTGCCCGGTGACCGAATCGGTCAGCGATCGATTGGTGCGCCTGCCGTTTTACAATGACCTTACCGAAGACGACCAGGAACGGGTTATCAAAACAATCGCAAAGTTCGACTTTTAGAGAGAATAATTTTATGAAAAATACCCTTGTCACCGGTGGCGCAGGATTTATCGGTGCAAACTTTGTCCGCTATCTGCTCAACGCCGAACCGGGAGCACACCTCTACAACCTCGACGCGCTGACTTACGCAGGTTCGCTCGAAAACCTGAAAGATCTGCCCGACCCATCCCGGCACACCTTCATCGAAGGTGATATTTGCGACGCCGAACTGGTCAATCGCATCATGGCTGAACATGCCATCGACACGGTCATCCATTTCGCTGCCGAATCGCATGTTGACCGCTCCATTCATGGGCCGGGGGCCTTTGTGCAAACCAACGTCATTGGCACGTTTACTCTGCTCGAAGCGGCGCGCGCCTCCTGGGCCGGGGATTTCTCCGGGCGTAGATTCCATCACGTTTCGACCGACGAGGTTTTCGGGTCGTTAAGCCCCACCGATCCAGCTTTCAGCGAGGCAACGCCTTACGATCCGCGTTCCCCTTACTCGGCCAGCAAGGCCGCATCCGATCACCTTGTGCGGGCCTATTTTCACACCTACGGCCTGCCGGTGACGCTGACTAACTGTTCCAACAATTACGGCCCGTTCCAGTTTCCTGAAAAACTCATCCCGCTGATGATCTTGAACGCTGTGCAGGGCAAACCCCTGCCAATTTACGGCGACGGCAAGCAAATCCGCGACTGGTTATATGTTGAAGACCACTGCGAAGCGATCTACCTGGTGGCCAAAAACGGCAAACTGGGCGAGACTTACAATGTTGGCGGCGGAAACCAGCCCTATAACATCGACCTGGTGCGTGAGATCTGCTCCATTTTGGACGAATTGCGCCCGGCCAATGCCCCGCATGCCGCGCTGATGACCCACGTCCAGGACCGCCCCGGTCACGACCGCCGCTATGCGATGGATATTAGCAAGATCCGCCAGGAACTGGGCTGGACGCCGCGTTATGATATTGAAAGCGGGATGCGCGCCACGGTTGAGTGGTATCTTGATCATCAAGACTGGGTCAAATCGGTGCTGGGCGACGAGGCTTACGCCGCATGGTTGGAGAAGAATTATGCCAAAAGGTGAAAATGTTTTTTACGTATTTCGCCTTTTGCGTCCATCAAGGAAGAATTCATTATGGGCAAGTCCCACTACATCTATTATTGAGTTCTTAAAGACATATTCGATTCAAGCGTATATTGTTCTATTTGCTATTGTAAGCATTGCGCTGGGTTTTTTGGCAACATCGACCTATGGCCCAGCTGTTAGTGGGGATTCCATAGCATACCTTTCCGTAGCAGAAAACTTACTCTCTGGCAGGGGGATGGTTGATTCCTTTGGCGGTAGTCTGACACATTTCCCCCCTTTGTTGCCTGTCATCTTGGCGGGGTGTTCACGTTTATTTCAGTGTGATGTTTTCAACTCGGCTTGGGTTTTGAATTTAGCGTTGTTAGGAATTAATTTTGTCTTGAGTAACATTTGGCTTTATAAATTTTTTCAGAATCGGTTGATATATTTTTTTATCGGGACAATTCTGATTTTATTTTCGGAGTCTAATCTCAGGATGCATACCGCGGTGCTTTCGGAACCGTTGTACCTGACTTTTATACTATTATTTTTCATTTTTGGATGGGAGTATATTGAGAAACGCTCTACTAGCAGCCTCCTGATATTGTTATTAATTGCAATTCTTTCACCTCTTTTGCGTTTTTCGGGTTTTTCCCAAGTCATTGCAGGGGGTTTGCTTATAATTTATGTTTACCGCAAGACAATTCCGATTGGATTGTTGCTTTCTGGGGCATTTGGTTTCATTGCGATTTTACCGATATCTTTTTGGCTCTCCATGGATAACGCTTTGCGCTATAAAATTTTTATTGGTGATGGAAATCAGGTTAATCTGGTAGAAAATTTACTCCAATCTTTTCGAAAAATTATGTACTGGTTCTTGCCTTATCGCCCCTTTTCTTCTCATGGTTTCTTGGAGCCAGTAATTTTAGTAGGCATCATTTTTATTCTTTTATTGCTGATTAATAAAAATAAGAATTGGAAAATTTGGCTACAGTCTTTTTGGCATCCCGCGATGTTCTCAATGATGCTCTTTACCTTAATTTATTTTTCATCCACGACAACAAACATCATTAGCACTCATCATCGTGATTTATCATCTGATCGTTATTACGTTGTAATTATGTTACCAATCTTGGTATTCATCTTCAATGTATTTGATTTTCTGGTATTGCCCCATCTTCGCTTTGAACCTAAATATTTGTACGCCACAGTTTTCGTAATTATCCTGGTTTGGAGCATTTATCCGGTTGTAAAAATCAAAAAATATATCGATATTTCAAGGCAAGGAGAGTCGCATTATTATAATGTTTATAACTTGCGTGAATACCGTGAATCCCAAACCTTAGCGCAAATTCATATTTTATTAAAGCAAAAACCTGATACGGTCATCTATAGTAATTTGCCACGATTGGTATGGCTTCATACGCGGCTTATTACTAGTGGATTACCCGAAATAAATCAATCTTGGGGAGATGCCGATATTATTGATAAATTGTCAGGATGGCCAGGTGAACGGTCAGGATATATTGTGTTTTTAAATAATGACCCGTATAAGATGTATTATTCTCCACAGATTTTGGAAAAAATTGCCACTATGAAATTACTTTATGATATGGAAGATGGCAAAATTTATTATGTTTCCGAAAAATGAAAATGCTTGAACCTATGCTCGTCTCCCTCGTTATTCCGGTTTATAACGAAGCCGGCGTTATCGAAACCACCCATGCCAAAATCGTGGTGGTGTTCGCAAGCCTACCCTATGATTTTCGGATTTACTATGTGGATGACGGCTCCGCCGATGGGACCGATGCCTCGCTGGCAGCGATCGCCGCGCAGGACGGCCGTGTGCGCGTTCTCACCCTCAGCCGGAACTTTGGACATCAAGCGGCTCTTACTGCCGGCCTGGATCAGGCCGAGGGCGAGATCGTCATTTCGCTGGACGGCGACGGCCAGCACCCGGCGGCGATGATTCCTGAAATGATCGAACTGATACGCCAGGGATACGACATCGTCCAGGCCCAACGCATAGAAGAAGGCGATGGATTATCCTTCAAAAAGATTACATCCGGAGCTTTTTACACCCTTATCAACAAGATCAGCGGGACGAGGATCCAACCCGGTGCGGCAGATTTCCGCGCCCTTTCGCGCCAGGCACTCGATGCGCTGAAATCGATGCCTGAATATCACCGCTTCCTGCGCGGCATGATCGCCTGGATGGGCTTCAAGAGCGTTGTTTTGCCTTATCACGAAGAGAAGCGCATGGCTGGCAGGTCAAAATATTCCCTGGCGAAGATGGTTCGCCTGGCGTCGGATGCAGTCTTTTCCTTTTCGCTGATGCCGCTCTATATCGGCCTGAGCGCCGGGGGCGTTTTTATCTTTTTAGCTGCAGCGCAGATTATCTACGTGCTTTTTTTGTGGCTGACGGGCCAATATGACAAAATCGTCCCTGGCTGGAGTTCGCTGATGGCTGTCATGCTCATCGCCAGCGGGATCGTGATGATTTTGTTGGGCTTTATTGGGGTTTATGTGGGGTATATCTTCCAGGAAGTCAAGCACCGCCCGAAGTATATCCTGAAAAAATAGTTACAGAGGATTCTTACCCGGAATACCGGCCTTGCGCGGGTACGCAGGGGGAGTTGCTGCGGTTTTGTTTGCGATTACCAGATAGCGTTCATCGACAACCCCCGGCAGGGTGACATGTATCAGTTGACGCAGGTTGCCGCCGAGAATTTTTAGCGTCCGTTCGGCGGAGTGGGCTTCTGCCGGGCCGCTTTCCCCTTTTTGAGCCAGCATTCCGCCGCCGATCTGTACCAGCGGCATCAGGTATTCGCTCAAGACCGACAGGTTTGCCACTGCGCGGGCGACTGCCCAATCGTACTTCTCGCGGTGCTTCGGTAGGCGGCCTACATCTTCGGCGCGGGCGTTCAACACTTCGACACCCTCCAACCCCAGGGTTTCAACAATGTGACGACAGAAATTGGCTTTTTTACCGACCGATTCAACCAGGGTCAGTTTCATGCCCGGATAAAGAATTTTAAGCACGATGCCCGGGAAGCCCGCGCCCGTCCCTACATCCACCAGGCGGCGGGGAGGCTGCTCCCGCCAGGCGAGCGAACAGGACAAGGAATCGAGAAAATGCTTGGCGCGGATCCCTTCCACATCCCGAATGGCGGTCAGGTTGAATTTTTCGTTCCATTCAAGCAGTTGCTGTTCGTAGGTGGTCAGCAGGGTTACCTGGCGCGAAGTCAGGTGAACATTGAAAAGTTTTTGGGCGTCGTGAGTGAGTTTTTCCATCGCGCCAAGATTATACCCGCGCCTGTCGTTTTTGCGGTTGCGATTGGGGTGGTTTGTGGTAAAATCTTCCAGCTTGGAGGGATGGCTGAGCGGCTGAAAGCGCCCGTCTTGAAAATGGGTTAGGGTAACACCTACGTGGGTTCGAATCCCACTCCCTCCGCTGGGAATTTCAGGTTGAAGTCTGGCAGGGGTTCGCTCGGACGGGTTTCAACCTGAAATCGTAGCTTTACAACTTAATACTGGGGAGGTGCCAGAGTGGCTGAATGGGCTCGCCTGCTAAGTGAGTGCGGGGTGTTAAGCTCCGCCGCGGGTTCGAATCCCGCCCTCCCCGCTAAAACGCCTTCTTGCGAAGGCGTTTTTTGTTGTCTGTTGCCCGCGCCTGCTCAGGGGCAAAGGTTGTTTTGCCATTTTGGCTGTATTGCTACTGTATGTTTACTCTCCGGGTTCTTAACGTTTTATCAGTAATTGTTTTGTCGGTTATCTTTTTTGGTAAAATCCTGTTTATGTTTAAGAAAATTGTTCGAGCTATTGCAAAACTGACCTGGTACCTGATACTGGGCGGCATTGGGGTTGTCACTGTTGCGCGGCTTGTGACTGGAGTTGTGGGTTGGGTGCGCACCTATAGCCACCAGAATGTCCCTGCTCGCCCGGTGGCAATTGTTTTTGGCGCGGGACTGACGCGCAGCGGGGGTGCTTCTGCTGTGCTGCGCGACCGCATTCGCGAGGCTGCCAGCTTGTACTTTGATGGCAAGGTTGAAAAATTGCTGATGAGTGGCGATAACAGCACTGATTACTACAATGAACCTGCTGCCATGCGCGAGTATGCCCTCGAGTTGGGCGTCCCCGACGAAGCGATTGTGCTTGATTATGCCGGGCGGCGCACTTATGACACTTGCTATCGCGCAAAGGCCATTTTCGGTCTGGAGCAGGCTATTCTGGTCACGCAGGGATTTCACTTGCCGCGCGCCCTGTATCTGTGCAATGCCCTGGGCGTGGATGGGGTTGGCGTCGAAGCGGATAATTTCTCTTATCGGCGTGTTTCGCTTCTTTTCTGGAATGCGCGCGAACTGCTTGCTACTGTCACCGCTTTTGTGGATGTCCATATTACCCGCCCCCTGCCTGTCCTCGGCGAACCGGAGCCGATTATTTTAACCGGCGAAAGCAACCTTAACTTGTCCGATGCCTGCAAAACCTGTAAGGAAATCCAAAATGATTAGAAAAGCGCTTGTAATTTTGCTTGGCCTGGGCCTGATTTTGCCTGTTTTCCCACTTGCCGGGTGCAGCGCCACTCCTGCTCCGACTCCGCGCGCTGAACACACACCCGACCCCACCCAGTCCCCAACCATTTTTGATTATGAAATAGATGGCCCGGTCTCGGCAGAGCGCCTGGCAGATCAGCGCCCGAATATTATTTTCATCCTGACGGATGATCAGCCTTACCGTTCTTTGCAGTACATGCCTGTCGTTAGCAGTGAATTAATCCCCAATAGCGTCAACTTTGAGCGTGGTTTTGTGACCACCCCCTTGTGCTGTCCCAGCCGCGCCACCATCCTGACTGGCCAGTATACTCATAACCATCAGGTTTATACCAATGAATGGCCGATGGGCAGCGCCCGCAAACTCGATGATTCAGAGACCATTGGTACTTGGCTTCAGGATGCCGGTTACCGCACGGCTTATTATGGCAAATACCTGAATGAATACAACGACATGGAGCCTTACGGCTATGTTGCTCCGGGTTGGGATGATTGGAAAGTGCTGCTTGGCCGCCAGCCGACCGGTTATGGCTATTTTTTTGATTTCTCCATGTCAGAAAATGGGACGATTGTCGAATATCCCAAGAACAAAATGAATCACAGCGCCGATGTGATCACCCGCCATGCGGTTGATTTTATTGCACATGCGAAAGATGAGCCGTTCTTTTTGTTCCTTAGTTATTACAATCCGCACTCGCCGTATATTAGCGCGGTGCGTCACAAAGATACGTTTCGGTCGGGCACAGGCTGGGAATGGATCCAGCACAGACCGCCCAATTTTAACGAGGAAGATCTCAGCGACAAACCCCTGTATGTGCAGAATTTGCGCCAAACTCCGCCTGATGTGCTCGATACTGCTGACCTGCAGATGCTGCGATCCATGCTTTCCGTAGATGATGGCGTGGCTTCGCTTCTGAATATTTTGCGCAAGACCGGGTTGGATGAGCACACAATAATTGTTTATCTCTCAGACAACGGAATGACGATTGGCGAGCATGGGTTTGGAATTGACAAGAATTGTCCTTACGATGAGTGTGCTCGCGTTCCTTTTATCGTTTACGCGCCTGGGAGATTTGCGCCGCGTATCGATAACAGCCTGGTTGCCAACATCGATCTGGCTCCAACTTTTTTGGAGCTTGCCCAGGGATCCACCCCAGACATGGTGGATGGAGTCAGCCTTTTGCCATTATTGGAAAATCCATCCCTGCCCTGGCGCGATGAGTTGTTGATCGAACACTGGCCCGCCATCGATGGCGTTGGTGAGTTGATTCCCCAGTTTTACGCTATCCGCACCCATGATTGGAAATATGTCGAATATGAGACCAGCGAGTGCGAACTGTATGATCTGAAAACTGACCCGTACGAACTCGAAAATCGCTGCAACCAAGAGAATTACGCCGAAATTCAATCTGACCTGAAAACAAGACTGGAGCGACTGAAACAGGAATGACACGCGAAGAAGCCCTTGCCCTGGTACGTGAGTACGTCAAAAATGAGGCCCTGATACGCCACATGCTGTCGGTTGAGGCTGCCATGCGTTTCTACGCCGAAAAATATTCCCAGGATGTGGAATTGTGGGGCGTCACCGGCCTGCTGCATGATTTCGATTGGGAAATCCACCCGACTGCTGAAGAGCACCCATCGCAGGGCGCGCCCATCCTGCGTCAGCGTGGGGTGGAGGATGTTATTGTGCGCGCCATTCTCAGCCACGGCGATCATACCGGCATCCCGCGTGAGACTCTGCTGGAGAAAGCGCTCAATGCCTGCGATGAAATCACCGGTCTGATCACGGCTGTTGCTTTGGTGCGCCCCTCGCGTTCTCTTCTCGATCTTGAACCGTCCTCGGTCAAGAAAAAGTGGAAGGACAAAGCCTTCGCTGCCGGGACGGATCGCACAGGGATGAAAAAAGCTGCCGAAGAATTTGGCGTTGACTTGTGGGCTGAGCATGTTGGCAATGTGATTGCGGCCATGCGGCGTATCGCGCCTGAGTTGGGATTGGCGGGAGAGTCCTGATTATTGCTTCTTAGCGTGGCTGCCCATGAATTCTTCGGCGGTAGCGTGGCCGGGTTGGGAAATGCCTTCGCGTTTGATCACCTTCCAGAGCGTCAGGAAGATGATCTGGATGTCGAGCCTGAAAGACCAGTTGTCCACGTACCAGACATCCAGCGCAAACTTCTCTTCCCAACCCAGAGCGTTGCGGCCATTGACCTGGGCCCAGCCAGTAATGCCGGGCAAAACATCATGGCGGCGCATTTGTTCGGGGGAATAACGCTCGAGGTATTGCACCAGCAATGGGCGTGGCCCGACCAGTGACATCTCTCCGCGCAGAATGTTGAACAGTTCTGGCAGCTCGTCCAAACTACTCGCGCGCAGGAATCGCCCAAGAGCAGTCAGCCGTTCTGCGTCTGGCAGCAGGGTTCCATCTGCGGCGTGGGCATTGGTCATCGTGCGGAATTTGTAAATGCGGAAAAGCGTCCCCTTGTACCCAGGGCGGGTTTGCCCAAACAGGATCGGGGTGCCATGGAAAACCCGCACCAGCGCCGCAATGAGTAGCAAGAGCGGCGAGAGCAGGGCCAGGCCAAGCAAGGCGACAAGAATATCAAAGATTTGTTTGAGCGGGGATACGCGCATGGTTAAATTCTACCAGAATTGGTATAATTTTATGAAGGAGCACATTATGAATGAGCGAATCCTAATCATTGAAGACGACCCCGCCATCCTGAAACTTCTTCAACGCGGGCTGGCTTATGAAGGCTATGCGGTGGATACCGCCACCGATGGCCGCAGCGGGCTGAATATGGCTCGCGACCACAATCCTGACCTGGTTATTCTGGACTGGATGTTGCCTGGCATGGACGGGCTGGATGTGTGCCACCGCCTGCGCCTGGGCGGGGCAGTGCCGATTTTGATGCTGACTGCCAAAGACACCATCCAGGACCGTGTGCAGGGCCTGGATGCCGGTGCAGACGACTACATGGTCAAACCCTTCAACCTGGATGAGTTGACTGCTCGTGTGCGCGCTTTGCTGCGTCGTACCCAAACTGAGCGTGTGCAGGTGCTCAAGTTTGCCGACCTGACCTTGGATACCAGTACGCGCGAGGTGACGCGCGGCAGCAAGCTCATCCAACTGACCGCCAAGGAGCATGAATTGCTCGAACTCTTCCTGCGCCATCCGCGCCAGGTATTGACCCGTGAGGTGATTTTTGACCGCGTCTGGGGTTATGATTTTGGCGGTGAGAGCAACGTGCTTGAAGTTTACATTCGCTACCTGCGCCAGAAATTGGAAGATAATGAACAATTGCCGCGCCTGATCCATACTGTGCGCGGAGTGGGTTACGTTTTGCGCGAAATGCCTTGATTTTATGTCCCTGCGCGCCAGGCTGACCCTGCTGTACTCAACTTTGTTGGGCGGTATTCTGCTTTTGTTTGGGATGCTGGTCTATCTGACTGTCAGCGCCGTGCTTTTCGAGCAGGTGGATAATACCCTGCGTATTAATGCCTTGCAACTCACCAACTCGCTTGGCGCCGAAACATCCGACGATATCAGCACCATTAACATGCCATCCCTGCAACTTTCGACCAGGGTCTCTGCCCAAATTTGGGGCCGGGACAGAAGCCTGATGTGGAGCAGCAACGATATTCGCCAGTTGTTGCTGCCCCTCGACCCGCCCAGCCTTGGGGTCAACACCCCAATTTTTCGCAATATTTATGATGCGCAAGGGAACCACTTGCGTATCTTATCTGCTCCTTATAAATTGGGAGCGCGTCCGCAGGGGGTAATACAGGCGGCGGTCAACCTGGAACTGGTCGATACAATTCGCAACAGCCTCTTATATGCCCTGCTGTTGTTGGCCCTGATTGCAATGCCCCTGGCGGCCCTGGCATCCTGGCTCAGCCTGGGGCAGGCTCTCAAACCGCTTGAGACTGCCACTGAAATTGCCGAACAAATCACTCGCGCCGATGACCTTTCGCGGCGCATCCCGTATGAAGGCCCTGCCGATGACGAGATCGGAACCCTTACCGGGGCCATAAACCGCTCTCTGGAGCAACTCGAAACGCTTTTTACTTCGCAGCAGCGTTTCCTGGCAGATGTTTCGCATGAGTTGCGCACCCCGTTAACTGTCATCAAAGGCAATGCAGACTTGATCCGAAAATTTGGGGCGGATGATGAGTCTATAGATTCGATCAAGGATGAAGCTGACCGCCTGACGCGCATGGTCGGCGATTTGTTGCTGCTGGCCCAGGCGGAATCGGGCAAACTTACCCTCAGCCTGAATCCCGTTGAACTGGATGCACTCCTGCTGGAAGTCTTTCAGGAGATGCACGTACTGGCCGGCGGCAAAGTTGTTTTGAAGTTGAAAGAGATCGACGAGGCCCTGGTCAGCGGTGATCGGGACCGGTTGAAGCAGGTGTTATTGAATCTGGTTTCGAACGCCATTCAATACACGCCCCAGGGAGGCGAGGTGATCGTCGGCCTGGCAAGATCTGATGGACAAGTATCCATCACCGTGCGCGACAGCGGACCGGGTATCCCGACCGAGGATTTGCCGCATATCTTTGAGCGTTTTTATCGCGGCGAAAAATCGCGCACGCGCTCGAAGGCCAGCGGCTTTGGGCTTGGCCTTTCGATTGCGTATTGGATTGTTGAACATCACGGGGGAAAGATATTTGTTGTTTCGCAGGCCGGGAGCGGCACGACTTTTACAGTCAGCCTGCCGCTTGCGGCTTGAAATAAGAAACCAATTCGGTTTTTAATCTTGTTGCGGCTTATCTTTTTTTGCGGCGGCCTGGGCGGCAATCCTGCTATCCAGCGCAGTCCAGACACCCTGGGCCAGTTTACTGCCGGCTTTGCGCCGCAGGTTGGCCTGGTAGCGCACCCGCTCCCCTTCACCGCGCCGAATCAGCCAGAACTGTTTGGTAAGGATTTCGAGACTTGCATCGAGATCGGCGCGGGTGGGGCGCTCTGCCTCGGGCAATTCTTGCGCCCATTCGCATATTTCGCTATACAACATCTCGTATTCCCGCAGCATATAGCGCATAATCTTGCGCAATAATGGCGGCAAGGCCGCCAGGTCAAGCGGACTGATGCCGCCTTCTTGCGCTTCCACTTCCATTCGTTTTTGTAACCTGTCGAATATTCCGCTCATGGCGCCTCACACGGGTTAGAACAATTCCGGCATGGGAATTGGTTCAGGCTGGGGCTGGCACTCGCCGCACCAGATGACATCTGCTACGGCCAGCCCCTTGGGCGTGTCGTTGCCGCCCAGGAACATGGTGATAAACCCTGACATTTTGCTGGCATGATCGCGGCATACTCCCCGGCCGCAAAATGAGCAGACTGCGCGGGCGCTTTCTTCACAGAACCAACATTTCATGGTTTCTTCTCCGTTGAATAAAAAAATTAAGGAAGGCCCAGGATGGTTTTTGCAGCACGGACAAGCTCCCGCGACCAGGGATGGTCCGGGTAGCGCAGTGAAAACAAATCGGCGCTGCCCATATCGACCATGTCTTCGCTCAAGGGCAGGACTCCTGCTACCGATGCCTGGAAGGTTTCTTCGACGTGTGCCCGGATCTGGTTGGGATCATATTTTGAGAGGGCTTTGTTCACAAACAGGCGGATGCTTGGCACATCGAGACTGCGGGCCACATCCAGCGTGACAGCCGTTCCCTGGAAATCCTGCTGGTCGGGGCGCAGGATGATGACCATGCCATCCGAAATGCCGATCGAGAGCAAGGTTTCCTCGTTCAGACCAGGGTGTGTATCGATGAACAAGTAATCGAGCTGCAATTCTTTGCGCAGCGTTTTCAGGCCTTTGTTAAGGATGTTCACGTCGTAACCATCACGCAGGACGCGGCTTATTTCACCGGTATTAATGCTGGATGGTACCAACCAGAGATATTTGTCGGCCAATTGACGGACACCGGGCAGGGCGTTTGTTTCACGCCCAACCAGGAAAGCGGCATCGGTGATGGGGCATTGTCCGTGCAGATAATCATTCAGGGTTTTCTGCATGGTTTTTTCATCCAACCCGAACAAGACATGGATGCCAGGTGACTGGATGTCGGTATCGACAATGGCGGCGCGTTTGCCTGCCAGGGCCGCTTGCGCGGCCAGGTTGGCGGTGACGTTGGATTTGCCAGTACCGCCGCGAAAAGAATGGATGGAAATAATTTGGCTCATTCTTCATGCTCCTGTTTGGGTTGGTTTTTTTGTTCTTCTTGTCGTGTTTTAAGTGTGGCCCATAGGTTCACGCCGCCGCTGGTGGCAGGTCGGGCCGCAGCCCTTTCCTGAATGAGCAATTCGAGCCGCCCCCACAGCGGGCTGGAGTCTTCAGGGAAGGTGTGGCGCAGGAAAAGCATGGCGTAACTGCCTACTTTCCGCCGGGCGATATCGACTTGTTCGCGCAATTTGACGATCTCTTCTTCAGTGCCGCGTTTCATTCGCTCATCACTTAAGCGTTCGACCGATTTACGCATAAAACCAAGCCGGGCCTGTTTGGTCAGGAAGTCTTTAATTTCGTTGGCTTTTTTCTTACCAAAGCGCTCCACCAAAGGTTCCAAAATGTCATCAACACTTTCCATGCGGGTGACAACCGCCGCTTCACCGCTGGTAACACGGTCGGCCATTCCCAGGCTTTCTTCAAGCCAGATTTTTCCTGTTTTTAAGCCGCGCTTGATCGTAAATGCGATCAGTCCTGCACCGGCCAAGCCGCAGACGGCAGCATACAGCAGCAACAGGCCGCTGTCGACACGCGTGACAAGATTATTGAAGCCAACATGAAGCGACATGGCGATGAGCAAGCCGGCCAAACCAACTCCGATACGGCGGATCCAACCGCGCTCGAAGCGCGCCTGACCGAGGAATATGCCCAGTGCGCTGGTGGCTGCGGCGTGGATCAGGTTGGTCGAGACGACCCGGCTGAGGGCCAATGTAAGACCGGCGCTTTGGGCTGATTCGATATACTGAAAATTTTCAAAAATGGCAAAGCCAATTCCGGCGGCAAACCCATAGACTGCGCCTTCAACAAAGTAGGTAAATCTTGGGCGGCTGACCAGATACCAAAGGATTAATCCCTTCAAGATTTCTTCTACGATCGGGGCTGAGTAACGGATGACATCCAGACGTTCGAGCCAGCCTTGGCTGATGGTGGTGCGATTTGCCTGGCTTGCCAGCCAGAAAGCAATTATCCCGGCGAAGAAAGATACCAGGATGATTTTAAATTCGCCGGTTTTGTAGAAATCCAGTTTGTATACCAGCCAAAGGGAAAAGGCAGGGATAAGCAGGGCAACCAGGTAGGCGGGAATTAAGATGAGCATAACCCCTACTATACACGCTTTTTGCGAAATCAAGAAGTTCTCCGGCAGGATGGATTCTGCCGGAGAACATGGTCATTAGTGTTTGGGCTTAGTACCCGGTACTGGAGACATCATTCGATGGCCGCCATTGTGACCACTTGTCGGTGGCCGGGTCAATGGTCATGTTGCCCGCAGAGCCACCCTGCCAGAAAACCTGGAAGATGTTGGCATCTTCATCGCGAAGGGAGGTAAAGGCCAGGTTTGTGCCTCCGCAATCCCAGGTCGGGCCAGCGTCAATGCCTTCGTAGTCGGTTACCCGGTACTCTTCGTCCTCCAGCAAGTCGTAGGAGTAGATGTCCAGATTACCGGCGCGTTCCGATTGATAGGCGATGCGGTTGCCTTCGGGAGACCAGACTGCATTTACGGTCTTGCCGTCGGTGGTGATGCGCTTCAGGTTTTCGCCAGTGACATCGATGATGAACAGGTCTGTGCCGCCATCGACATCGGAGATAAAGGCAACTTGCTTGCCATTCGGCGACCAGGCCGGGAAGGTCTCATTGGCTGGCGAGTCGGTCAACTGGAATTCGTTACCGGTGACGGTGTCGAGAATGAAGACATCCCAGTTGTTGTTGCGGTTGCTCTGGAAGACCAGCCAGCGCAAATCGGGCGAGTAGAAGCCATTGATATCGTCTGCCGGGTTGCTGGTGATCTGGCGTTGTTCACCGCTAACCTGATCGATGGTGAAGAGGTCGAGATTACCGTTGCGGTCACTCTGGAAGACGATCGTGCGCTCATCCGGGCCGTACATCGGCGTAGTGTTGTTGGACTGGGTATTAGTCAGTCGGACCGGGTCACCGGAGCCATCGAGCGCGGTGTAGTACAACTCCACGTTGCCATTACGGTTGCTTTGGAAGGCGACCCAGATATCATTTGGCGAGCGGCTGGGCCGGCTGTCGACAGAAGTGCTGCGTGAAAGATTGTAGAGTTCGAAACCGGGTTGGCCTTCAATCCCATCCAGGCGATAGATCTCCAGATTGTCATCGCGGAAGGTATGGAATACCAGGGTCTGGATACAGATGTTCGCGCCCGGCTGTACCGCTGGAACTGGCGGTGTTGGGGTTGGCTCATCTTCTGAAGAACAGACCACTGTAAAGGTTGAACTGCTATTGTTGCCCAGGTAAGTTATAGTAACGGTGTACTGACCATTTGCCTGTTTGCCGATGTTTTCAACCAGCGGCAGGGATGTATTTGCCGGGTACTCGCGGTTGAATACCTGGTTGCCTTGCGGTCCGGTAACAACGACGCGGAACTTGTCACCCAACGGCCCGGCGCTGTTGCTTACGGTGAAGGTAAGTGTTCCATCGGGTGTGCATAAGCCGTTTGCGTCCAAACTGGGTGGAAGCGAGGTTGGCGTTGGGGTAAGGGTTGGCGTGGCGGTCGCAGCCAGGCACTCGACTGTGAAGGATGAGCTGGTTTCCTGCGGCATATAGAAAACTTCGATATCATACTCGCCAGGAGCCTGCTGCCCGATATTGACCGTCAGCGGCAGGGCGGTGCTTTGCGAGTAGTCTTCTGTAAAGACTTCTTGGCCTTGCGCGTTAGTGACCGTCACACGGAAGTCGCCAGCCAGCGGCCCGCCGTTGTTGCTGACCGTGAAGGAAACAGTGTTCTGACCGGGAGGGCACTGTCCTACCACCGTTAGGTCCGGGGGAACGGGTGTGTTGGTGGGTGTAGGTGTAGGTTCGAGACACTCGACCCTGAATGTGGAACTGCTTTCTTCTGGTTGATAGAAGACCTCGATTTCATACTTGCCAGGAGGCTGTGTGCCGAGATTGACGTTCAGCGGCAGGGACGTGTTCTCGTCATAGTCCTGCTCAAAGACCTGTCCTTGCGGCCCGGTGACGGTTACGGTGAAGTCTCCAGCCAGTGGCCCGCCGCTGTTGCTGATCGTGAAGGAAACAGTGTTCTGACCGGGAGGGCACTGACCGACAACCGTCAAGCTTGGCGGGACAGGTGTGTTCGTAGGCGTGTTCGTAGGCGTATTGGTAGGTGTATTGGTCGGAGTGTTCGTAGGTGTATTGGTAGGTGTGTTGGTCGGGGTGTTCGTAGGCGTGTTGGTAGGTGTGTTGTTAGGTGTACTGGTCTGCGTGGCGGTCGGGGTGGGAGTATCGGGCCGCCTTGAGCATGAACCGGTTGTGCTTAAGGTCACAGACGACAGGAAACTGGTGCGATAGGTAACAGTCATGGTCGCATAGCCAGCCCCGTTGATAGATGTGCTTTCTCCTGGGCCCAGGTCAACACTGCCGGATTTTGACGGATCAGACAGGCTGTACGACCCATCACTAACAGAGCCGGAGATATTGGTAATGACAAAGGTGGCAGACAAATCTACATTACAGAATACCGCCAGGTCAAGCTGACCATCCAAAATTATTTCGGTGGGCGTATTGGTGGGCGTGAAGGTAGCTGTGCTGGTTTGCGAGGGCGTAAAAGTTGGCGAAGGTGTAGAAGTCGCCGTTCTTGTGAACGTAGCCGTTCGCGTAAAGGTTGGTGTAAATGTTAACGAAGGCGTCAAGGTTTGAGATGGTGTAAAGGTTTGAGATGGTGTAAAGGTTTGGGACGGTGTAAAGGTTTGCGACGGGGTTAATGTTATTGTTTTGGTGGGCGTTAAAGACTTCGTAAACGTGGCAGTACGTGAAGGTGTGATGGTTCGTGTAAATGTGGCTGTGCGCGTAGGCGTAATAGTTTTGGTAAACGTAGCTGTTCGGGACGGCGTAGGTGTGCGCGTGATGGTTGGTGTGCGCGTAACGGTTGGGGTATTGGTAATCGAGGGCGTAAATGTAATTGAGGGTGTAAACGTGATGGACGGCGTAAGTGTCTGTGTCGGGGTTTGCGTCGCTGTAAAAGTGGATGTTGGCGTACGCGTGGCTGTTGGGGTGCGAGTCAAAGATGGGGTGAAAGTCAAAGACGGGGTGAAGGTCAATGACGGGGTAGACGTATTGGTGCGGGTGGCCGTGGCTGTGCGGGTAGCGGTTGGGGTACGGGTTACAGTTGGGGTCAGGGATGGGGTTGGGGTAAATGTTGGCACCGGTGTATTGGTAAACGTGGGAGAAGGCAAAGGTAAACAAGTCCCCGTTGCTTTCAAGGTAACATTATCCAGTTGCGATGTGGAATAATTGACCGTAACAGTGGCATTGCCAGCCGCTTTAAAAGTGAGACTTTTGCCGGCAGCCAAACTAAACGATGACGTTTTGTCAGCTTTCCCTGGCTCGCTCAGGGTATAGCTGCCGTTTTCGGGCATATCTCCGCCGGCATTCGAAATTTTGAAAGTTGCCGAAAGGTCATTGTTGCAGGCCACACCTAAACCAAGATAGGGATCATTTACTGGAATTGGCGTATTGCTTGGGGTCGCCGTTGCTTCCAGAGTTGCTGTTGGGGTTTCTGTCGCTGTCGCTGTTGGGGTTTCTGTTGCTTCTACTACTAATGCTGCGGCAGCCAGTGGCGTTTCTGTTGCAGTAGGGCTTTCTGTGGCAGTCGCATCTGAAGCCAAAGTCGCAGTGGCATCAGATGCGACTGTTGGTTCTACTGTTGGCTCCACCGTGGGTGACTCCGTAGCTGGTTCGTCGGTCGGCGCCGGCTCGTCGGTTGGCGCCGGTTCGTCGGTTGGTGCCGGTTCGTCGGTTGGTGCCGGCTCGTCGGTTGGCGCTGGTTCGTCGGTTGGCGCTGGTTGGTCGGTTGGCGCCGGCTCTTCGGTTGCATCTCCGCCGGCGCTGCCAGCCAGACCGCCGCCTGGGACAGGGGCACAAGCCGAAAAGATCATCGACAAGATGACCAGAAGTGAAATGACATTTAATAATTTGTTGAGTTTAATTTTGGCGTACATAAATATCTCCTCGTTTCTTAACGTTTACGATTAAGCCAGGTAATAATGGCAATCCCGATCATACCTGCGATGATGGCGAAAGGCACCCAGGCGGGCGAGCCATCAGCAGTTCCTGGCAGGGATGTGTTTACTCCTGATAATGGAAGAAGTATTACCCCAAGCAAGACAAGCAAAGCAAAACCGCTTGCCATGGCAATACCTGAAAATCTTTTTCGACCTCTCAGTTCTTTTTCATGAGATTTTTGATCAGTTGCCAACAATAAATTTCTGTGGATACGTGCGCGAGTCGTCTCATCTGGGCGCGCAAGTTGAACCGCAGCTTTCATTTGTAAAATCGTTTTTTGCAGCCTGACAAATTCATCTGTTTGATCAATATCATTCATCTCGACCTCTTCGTCCGCGCCCAAGGCTAAGTCGGTAAATTCAGCAATTTGCTCGTCCAATTTTTGTTCGTCAGACATGGAATTTTTACTCATTTTCAATTGCCTCCTCTTGCATTTTTTCGGCAAGTGCAGCAACTGAGCGCCGGAAGAGAGATTTTGTTGCTTCAAGGGTCTGACTATTTTGGCGTGCGATTTCGCTGAAGGGCAGCTCGTCTACAAAACGCATTAAGAGAATATCTTGATAGTTTTGGGGCAATTGCAGGAGCGCATGTTGAACGCTGGCGAGATCATCCTGTCGTTTTGCAACCTGGAACTGGCTGCCATGACTTTCATCACTTAAATTTTCGTAGTCAGGGTTCTCTACCAACTTAACTGATTTTGAACGATGGTAGTCAACAATTTTTCGATTGGTAATCGTTCGCATCCAGGTACTGAATTTGGACTGGCCACGGAAATTATGCAGGGATTTGAGTATGGCAATGAAGACTTCCTGGGTGACATCTTCAACATCAGGGCCTGGAATCTTAAAGCGAACCCTGGCATAAACCGCAGGCAATAATCGTTCATAGAGTAAACCAAAGGCTTCTTGCTTTCCCATTTTTGCCAGGTGCGCCAATTCTTCGTCGCTGAGTATGTTTAGAGCCAAGTCTGGACATTTCATAGTATTAGTCGTAAATTGCCCCCAAAAAGGGTCGAATAAGCAGACCAATTTAGGCCAATTTCACTATTTCCCGTAGATTTTCCTGAAGATATTTATAGCCACAAAGTATTATATAATTAAAATACAAATATAGATATAATTGGACATTAATTCTCGTCATTAATCATTATTTAATGTTAAATTAATGTTTCTTGCGACTAATTAGAAAACACCTGTTCATCCACCTGGAGGCAATATCATGTATCAAAGAATTTTTTCATCACGTTTTTTTGTACTTGTCTTGTTTGCAATGTTCTTGCTTGCTGCTTGCCAGCCGCAAACACCCCCGGTTACTGAGGAACCTGTAGCATCGCCCATGCCCGCTACAGAAACCCCGGTTCCGGTTGAAGAACCATCAGACCCTAATATGTTGCAGTCTGATATCTTGCTCGACCCGGCCTTGGCCGTCGACGCTGACTCTATGCGTGTAAACCAGCACCTCTACACTGGCTTGGTTGTACTCGATGCGAACGGCAACCCTCAGCCAGGGATTGCGGAATCCTGGACCATTTCTGATGACCAACTGACCTATATCTTCACCCTGCGTTCTGATGCCGCTTTTAGCGATGGTTCCCCCATTACTCCCGACGATGTTGCCGATAACGTTAATCGTTGGCTCGACCCCCAGAGCCCATTGCGTGGTACTGGTGAATATGAAGCCTGGCGGGAGTTTTTTGCCGGTTTTCTGGGCGAGGAAGATGCAGATGGCCGCCCCGTCTCCCCTGTTGATGGTGTCCAGAAGGTGGATTTCAATACAGTCATCATCCACCTGAACCGCCCGGTCCCCGAGTTGCTTACTTTGCTGGCAAACCCGGCCTTCGCCGTGTTGCAACCTGGTTCGTTGGCGGAAGGCAACTATGGCATGATAAGCAGCAGCATTATTTCCAGCGGCCCCTATATCGTCTCATCCTGGACAGCGGACAGCCTGACTCTTACCCCCAACTCCGCTTATTGGGGTGAAGTTCCCCAGGGTGATTTGCAGTTCAGTTTCCGTTAACCTTCTTTGTTGTTTCACCCATAACTTTAGTTTCCGCTAACTGGTCTGGATAAAAAAGAAGGTAATGGGTTCAAAACGTGATAATCTTATTTTTTTGCGCAAATAGATTTCACTGGAGCCCATTACCATGGCAAATCATACCATAGCAATACTGGCGAAAAT
>JAKLPV010000131.1 GCA_022013685.1 Anaerolineae bacterium | reverse complement strand
TCGATTGGTAAGTTTCAGTGATACGACCTGCGCGCCCAGTTCGCGAAAGTGTTCCTCGCCCATGCGCATCCAGCGCGAGATCGAGGCTTCACCTTCTGTTCCAGCGGCGGTTGGCAGGCAGACAACCCTTGGCGTTCGTCCGTTTGCGCCGCTATTTTCGAGCAGGAAGCGGTCTGTCTCGCGCATTACAGGTAAGTATTCGCCGGAGCCGAGTAAGGCCAGGGTACCGTTTATAGTTTTGGCTCCAAACTAAGGTCTGTCTTCTGAGAGCAGATCGGGTGTGATGCACGCCAACGCAGACGAGAGCAGCGCCAGGGAATGTTTCCAATCGTCCACGCGCATAACCAGCGTGGAGGTGTGCGCATAGCGCCCCGGAACCGAGACCGATGCGGATGGTATCCCGGCCTGTTGTTTGTGGATCGCGCCGGCGTCGGTCCCGCCGCCGCCTGGCTGCCGGTACTGGTAGGGGATTTTTTGGCTGTCGCCGGTCGCCGCTAAAAAGCGCACCAGCCGAGGGTCGCTCAGGGTTCCGGCATCAAAGGTATAAAGTGCCGGGCCAAGCCCAAGCTTCGTGTTATAGAAGATGTTTTCTTCGTCGCTGTGATGCGGCAGATCATTGGCCGGGGTCGAGTCGATTGCAATTACCAGGTCGGGTTTGAAGTAGTTGGCAGCCACTTTTGCGCCGCGCAGGCCGATCTCCTCCTGCACGGAGAAGGACAGGCACAGGTCGATGTGCGCCGGGGCATTTTTGAGCAGGTCGACCAGGATGGCGCAACCCAGGCGGTTGTCGATGGCTTTGGCAAAAATGGATGGGCCGACCCGCTTGAAGCGCGTCGCAAAAACCGCCCGATCGCCAAGTTTGGCTTTTCCGCCGGGGCCGATATCGATGCGTAACTGATCGAGCGGAATCTTGCGCTGGCGCTCTTCTGGTGTTGTCAGGTGAATTGGGCGCGCGCCGATCACGCCGGGAATTTTATCTTTGCCGACCAGCACGGCTTTGCCGACCAGTTGACGCACATCCAACCCCCCGACCAGCTCGAAGCGGTAAATGCCTTCGCCGTCTTCTGCCACCAGCATGAAGCCGACTTCGTCCATGTGGGCATCGAGCATTACGCGCAGGGGTTTGCTGCCGGGAGCGGTCGCTTTTTTGGTTACCAGTACGCTGCCAAGCGCATCCACTCTGACTTCATCCGCATAAGGCCTGACTTCTTCGATGATGATCTGGCGTACTTCGCCCTCATCGCCGGAAACGCCGCTGGCGTTGCACAGTTTTTCGAGCAGTTTGAATTGTTTCTCTGAAATGTTTGCCATATTTGCTAATCTTCCCAGACAATTTTTTCGACAAAATCAAGTTCGAGAGCGGCGATGAACTCGGCCAGCAATCGACCGGCGCGCTGAATGTCTTTGAGCGCAACCACTTCGACCGGGGTGTGCATATAGCGCAGCGGAATGCCAATCACCATGGTCGGGATTCCTTCGGCGCTGACTTGCATGGCGTAAGCATCCGTACCCGAGTGGCGCGGAATAACTTCGGTCTGGTAGGGGATTTCGAGATTTTTCGCGAGTTCTTCAAATTTTTTAAACAGGAAGGGGTGCAGGTTCGGTCCAAAGCCGAGAGTTGGCCCTTTGCCAAACGGGAAGGTTTGCCAATCGTTGGCACCAGGGCCTTTGGCGAAGGTTACATCGACGGCTACGGCCAGGTCGGGCCGCAGGCCATGGGCGGAGGTAAATGCTCCGCCCAGCGTTACTTCTTCTTGCGCGGTGGCAACCGCCCAAACATCCCAGGCGTGTGATTTTTTCTGTAATTCATCCAGCGCAACGGTCACAACGGCCACAGAAGCGCGGTTATCGAGCGAGTGACCGGCCAGCGCGTCCCCGGCCAGTTCAACCGGTTCTGTGGCGTACGAGACCAGGTCGCCGATTTGCACTTTGGCGGCCACATCTTTGGGCAACAGGCCGGTTTCGATGAAGAGATGATCCATTGGGACGGGGTTGTCAGCCATTGAGGCGGGCAATAAGCGCACCGCAGGCTGGACGACAATCCCCGGCAATTCTTCGGGCTTTCCGCCGCGGCTTGCATGCACGGTTACCGGCGTTCCCGGCAAGACGCGCGCATCCACGCCGCCAATCTGGGTCACACGCAGGAAGCCATCCTGAACCTTTGTGACCATCATGCCGATGGCGTCCATGTGGGCGGCCAGCATAATGCTGCGGTGCTCGGTCGAAGCGCCTGTACTGAGCGCAGTCGAAGTACCTTTTTTGAAGGCTTCCAGCGAGCCAATCTTGCTGTACTGGACTTCATCGACCAGCGGTTGCCAGGCTTCTGCGATGATTTTGGCAGCCGGGGTTTCATAGGCCGAAAGGCCCGATGTGGAGAGCAGGGATTTCAGGAAAGGGGTCAGTTCCATCGAAAGTTCAATCCATTCTCTGGGTTATGGTGTCACTGGAGCGGTTTGCGTTTCTGTTGCTGTTGCTGTCGCCGTTGGTGTTGCGGTCGGCGGTTCAGGGGTCGATGTAAATGTGGCCGACGGAGGAACGGGCGTGTTGGTCGGCGTAAACGTATTGGTCGGTGTGATGGGTGTATTTGTGCGCGTAAATGTCGCTGTGAGGGGCGGATTTGTCGGTGTAAAGGTGTTGGTTTGTGGCAGGAATGGCGTTGGCGAGGCAGTCAATGTTTGGGTGGCCGTCGCAGTGGCGGTGGGCGTCGGGGTAAAGGTAATCGTCGCGGTTAAGATGTTGGGAGTAGGGGAAGGTCCGGCCGTGGTCGGGATGATGATCAGCGTTTCGGTGGCGGTTGCAGTCGGGGTTCCGGGGGTTGGTGTAGGTGTTGCAACGCGTTCGCCGGGGGTTAAAGATAAAGCAACAAATCCCAGGCAATAGCATGGGATTGTCGCCAGAATAATCGTCAGCAGGGTTGTCCTGCGCCGGTTACGAGTGTGATCGAGGCTGTACACGCCGTTATGATACCACATCTGAATCAAGGTACGCAGTACTTGTGCGGCCCTGAACCGGATGAAAAAACTGCCTTCACGCCAATTGTTTCATCCGTTTCAGAAAACCATGCAAGAGGCAGTAAAATAAGCCCATGATACCGATTCGGCTCAAACTCTCTGGCTTTCTTTCCTACCGTGACCCGGTCGAGGTGGATTTCTCGGGCTTCAGTATGGCCTGCATCTCGGGGCAAAACGGTGCGGGCAAATCGTCCATCCTGGATGCGATTACCTATGCTCTGTTTGGGCAGGCGCGCAAAACCGGCGAGGCGCTCATCCATAGCAATAGTGAGGCCGCCGAAGTGGCCCTGACTTTTGAATATGAAGGTAATCAATATCGCATCCAGCGTATTTTGCCGCGTGGGAAAAGCACAACCCTTGAGTTTCAGGTCTGGGACGGTGAGCGCTGGCGACCCCTGACGGAGCGCTCGACCCGCGAAACCCAGGCCAAGATCGAGCAAACCCTACGGCTGGATTACGAAACTTTTGTAAATGCATCTTTCTTCCTGCAAGGCAAGGCTGACCAGTTCACCCAACAGCGCTCCGGCGACCGCAAGCGGATTTTGGCCAGCATTCTCGGCCTCGACCAGTGGGACACCTACCGTGAGCGCACAGCCGAACGCCGCAAAACCCTGGAGCGCGAAGTTGATCTCGTTGATGGCCGTCTGGCTGAAATTAATGCTGAGTTGAGCGAAGAGCCTGATCGCAAGGCGCGCCTGGCAGAACTCGAAACGCAACTGAAAGAGATGGCCACCGTGCGCAAGGTGCAGGAAAATGCGCTCGAAACCGCCCGGCGAATGGCTGCTGCGCTGGCCCAGGAACGCAAGCTGACCGAGACGCTGGCTGCCGCGCTGGAACGTTCGCGCGCCAATCGCGCCGCCCTTTCGGCCCGTCTGGCCGACAAAGGAAGCGAGCGCGAGGCCCAGGCCGATCTCGTCAAACGCGCTGCTGAAGTCGAATCCGCTTACCGGGCCTGGACGGAAGCCCGCGCCGCGCTGGAGGCTTTCGAGACGGCTGCGGCCCAATTCCGCGAGCAGGAGAAACGTCGCCAGCCGTTTTTGGATGAGATCAACAGTGAGCGCGCTCGCCTGGAGCAGGAGCGCGTTGCGCTCAGTGAGCAGTTTTCAATAACCAGTAACCAGTTGTTGGTAATTGATGAGTTGGGCAAAGAGCAGGAGCGGGCTGCGGCTTCTTTGGCCGAAGCGGAAGAGAGAACGCGTCAGCGCGAGGAACTGCGCGCCAGGCTGGATGCGTCGCGCCAGCGCCAGGCTGCGCTCAAGGCTGAGAATGATGGCCTGAAAGCCCAGATGATGGCGATGGACGAACGCATCAAGAATCTGGAAGTGACCGAGTCTGGCAATTGTCCGCTTTGCGGGCAGGAGCTCTCGCCCGAACACCGCGCCATGACCATCGATGGGCTGAAAAGCGAAGGCAGGGTCTTTGGCGACCAGTGGCGCGCCAACCGCGTCGAAACGGAATCAATTACCGGCCAGGTAGCGGAACTGGAAGCTCAGGTGCGCGGCCTTTCGGATGCAGAAACCGAGCGGGTGCGCCTGGCGGCCCAACTTTCAGCGTTGAGTGAGCGTCTCGAAACGGCCAGGCAGGCCGCGGCTGCGTGGGAAGCGGGCGGGAAAATCCGCTTGCAGGAGGTTGAAGGCCAGTTAAACGGCGAAAAATTTGCCGCCAGCGCCCGTTCTCAGTTATCCACCCTGGATGAAGAACTGTCTGGGTTGGGCTACGATGCCGCCGCGCACGACGCCGCCCGTCAAAATGAGCTGGCTGGTCGTGAAAGTGAAGCTGAATATCGGAATCTCGAAGCCGCTCGTGCTGCCCTCAAGCCATTGGAAAACGAAATTGCCTCGTTGCAGGAACAACTTTCAACTTTAAATGTTGAACTCGATAACGCCGAAGATGCCTATGCCGAGGCCGCTGCGCGTCTGGGCGAGGCTGAAGCCAATACGCCCGACCTGGAAGAGAGCGAACAGGCCCTGTTCGATTTACAGGAGCGCGAAAACCGCATGAACATGGAAGTGGGCGGGGCGCGCCAACTCGTGTCGGTGCTCGATAGCCGGCGCAGTCAGAAAGCGCAATATACGGCCCGGCGCGAGGAGTTGGCCGGCGAAATTGCGCGCCACAAAACGCTCGAGCGCGCTTTTGGCAAGGATGGTGTGCCGGCGCTGTTGATCGAGCAGGCGCTGCCACAGATCGAGGAGAAGGCCAATGAGCTGCTCGACCGCCTGTCCAATGGCGGCATGAGCGTCCGTTTTGTGACCCAGGCCAGTTACAAGGACAAAAAACGCGACGATCTGAAGGAAACGCTGGATATTGTCATCAGCGATTCGGCGGGCGAACGCGATTATGAGATGTTTTCGGGCGGGGAGGCTTTTCGGGTGAATTTCGCCATCCGCCTGGCGCTTTCGGAGATTCTGGCCCAACGCACCGGCGCGCGCCTGCAAACCCTGGTCATCGACGAGGGTTTCGGTTCGCAGGATGCGCAAGGCGTCCAGCGCCTGATCGAGGCGATTAACACCGTCAGGGGCGATTTTGCCAAGATCTTGATCATTACCCATCTTGATGAATTGAAGGATGCCTTCCCGAACCGGATCGAGGTCGAGAAGGGCGATCGTGGCAGTGTGGTGAGGGTGATTTGAGTTCGGTCAAAGAGCAGTTGATCACAACCTTGAAACTCTTGCCGTTGATTGGTAGGATCTTGGTGATGTTCATCGCTTCGCTGGCCCCGCTCATGTTCCTGGTGGGCGTGATCGCCGGGCTGGACCAGTATGGTCAGCACCGGCGGCTGCTCGAAAATCTGCAAGTTTATGGCGCTGAGACCGATGCTGTCGTTTCTTATATCGATGAAGAGAACCAGCGCAACGGAGTAAATTTCTTGCAATCTGATGGTACTCCCGGCTTCGCTTCGGTCGACTGGCGATACTACGACCCTGATGTTTACCAGTCTTTGAAATACGGCCGGACGATTCGAATCATCTATATCGACGCCCTGATTTCCGGTTCGGATCGGGCTGTGCTGGCTGAGCACTATCAGGCTGTGAAAGCCTATCCACGCATCCCGCCCGACATTTGGTGGATTCTGGGTATCTCACTTTTGTTGATCGTTTTCGTGCCGCAGTTTGTCTTTTTTGGGATGGTCGATTTCAGCGAACTGCTGTCGCCGAGTTTTGAGAAGTGAAAATGATTGAGTAGAAAATGTGTCTCGCAAAGTCGCAAAGTGCGCCAAGTTTTGTTATTTTCTTTGCGTTCTTGGCGACTTTGCGTAATGTGTTTTTTCACTTTACGTTTACGCTTCATCTGTTCACCACTTATGCGCTTGTTTTTCGTGTAAATTCGTGAAATTCGTGTCCAAAGCCACGCCTTTGTGGCGAAACCATTTTTGACAACAAAACCCTTATGGATCTCGCCGCCAACCTCGCCATCGCCGCCGGAATCATCGTTGAAATCCTGCTCTTGTGGGAAACTTCTGATAGGCAGAAAAATGTTCAACCTGCGCCAGGGATTATTGCGCCGGGTATCAGCCGTTTGCAGGAGCTGATCGCCCTGACCGTGCTGGTTTCGTGGACCTTGATCGCCGTGGCTGAATTCTTCAATCCGCAGCTCAGTTCTGCAACGCTTGGTGGGATTCAAAGCGCCATTATGTTCCCGGCGTTCATGTTCCTGTTTGTGTATGGCATGGTACATCCCAAACTCTTGCCACGCGTCAACGAGCAGACGATTGTGGTTATCACGGCGATTGTTCTGCTTTCATTGGTTGGTCAGGCTGAACTGGCCTGGTACTGGCTGGCGGCGCTGACTGTTCCAATTGTTGCAATTTTCCTGATGGCGCTGACCACGTTCATTATGCCGCCGCTATTCAAGAGCCTGTACTATTTCTGGTATCTGATCTGTCTGTTTGCGATGGCCTATCAGAGCAATTTAAACTTGCTCTTCAACGCCCCTGCCGAACCGCAAACCTCCATGGACTACTTCATTGCCGGCACGGCGGGCATCTTCCTGCTTTTGCACAGCATCTTTCTGGTGCGTTTCTTCCTGATGCTGACGGCCAATATCCTGCCGAAGAATCGTTATCTGATTCAACTCGCCATGCCCCAGTTATTCAGCGATGAGCAAATGCCGCGTTATAAATTTCTCACCATTTTGCTGGTGGTTGTGGCTGTGCTCCTGCTCAACCGCCAGTTTGGTTTTGTCCCTTCTTTCAGTCTGACAAGCCTGCTGATCCTTTTCGTTGTCCATTTCATGGATCGCGCCGCCCATGGCGCCCCGAGATTTTTATGATCTTTTCCTTTTTGTTTTCGACTGTCTTTTTCATCGGCGCGCTGATTATTGTCACCTGGCTGCATAATCAATCCCGGCTCGAGATCCAAACCCCGCATGTTGCCCCGCCCAGCGAGGGACGGTTGATCTCGGTTATCGTCCCTGCCCGCAACGAAGAGAAGAACATTCGGCGCTGTGTCGAAGCGATCCTCGCGCAGGATTATCCCGATTTTCAGGCGCTGGTTTTGGATGACCGCTCGACCGATGCCACGTCCGCTATCTTGGCCGAACTCTCCGCCCGCGACTCCCGTCTCGTTGTTGTGCATGGACGCGAACTCCCCGCAGGCTGGGCCGGAAAACCCCATGCTTTGCACCAGGCCGCAGCATCCGCTACTGGCGAGTGGCTTTTGTTCCTCGATGCGGATACTTACCTGCACCCGAACGCCCTCTCCGCAGCCCTGGCCTCCGCCCAAAAAACTGAGGCCGATCTCTACACCGTCATGACCGAGCAGATCCTGGGCAGCTTCTGGGAAAAAACCGTCATGCCGCTGGTCTTCACCGCGCTCTCGGTCGGGTTCTCGCCGCGCAAGGTCAACGATCCCAAGTCCCGTGACGCCATCGCCAACGGGCAGTTCATCTTCATCCGGCGCGCCGCCTACCACGCCATTGGCGGCCATCAAGCGGTCAAAGACCAGATCGTCGAAGACAAAGCCCTTGCCGAAAAGGTCAAATGGAGCGGTCAGCGCCTGGTGATCGCTGACGGGCGCGGCATTGCCCGAACCCGCATGTATACCGACCTGCCCTCGATGTGGGAAGGCTGGACGAAGAACATCTACCTCGGCCTGTCAGACCATCCCGCCTTGCTGCTGCTCGGTGCGTTTGGGGCTTTGTTGGCGCTGATGGCGGCCCTCGTCCTGCCTGCCTGGCCGATTTTTGGCATTCTCTGGTACGCCAATGGCGGCGGTTGGATGTCTTTGGCTATTATCCTCGAAGCCTTGCTGGTTTGGATTTATATCATCCTGGCCCGCATGAAAATCAACCACCTGATGGGCATTTCGCGCTGGTACGCCTTCACCACTCCGCTCGGCGCGGGCGTTTTTGCCGCCATGATGCTGACCTCGGCCTGGAAGGTTTTGTCTGGCCAGGGCGTGACCTGGAAAGGGAGAAACTACAAACAATGAAATCCACAGTTGAAGAAATCCGTCAACGCTTTGATAACGATGTCGAGCGCTTTTCCAACCTTGAAACCGGCCAGTCGGCTACCATCGACGCGCCGCTGGTGTTGGAACTGGTTACCCAGGCCGCGGCAGCTTGTTCTCCCAGGGCCACCCATCTTCTGGATATTGGCTGCGGGGCCGGGAATTATTCGCTCAAAATGTTGGCCGCCCTGCCTAACCTGAATGTCAGCCTGGTCGATCTGAGCCAGCCGATGCTGACCCGCGCCGCCGAACGGGTTGGGGCCGCAACAGCCGGACAAGTTGTCACCCATCAGGCCGACATCCGCGAGCTGGAATTGGGCGAGGGCCAGTTCGACATCATCCTGGCGGCAGCAGTTTTTCATCATTTGCGCGGCGACGATGAGTGGCGGGCGGTTTTTGCAAAATGTTTCCGCGCTCTGCGCCCCGGCGGCTCGATCTGGATCTCGGACCTGATCGAACATTCCAGCCAGCCGGTCCAGACCCTGATGAAAGCTCGCTATGGTGAATACCTGGCCGCCCTGAAAGGGAACGAATACCGCGAAACGGTCTTCGGTTACATCGAAAAAGAAGACACCCCGCGCCCACTCCTGTTTCAGGTGGATATGCTGCGCGAGGTGGGTTTCTCAACGGTGGAGCTTTTGCACAAAAATAGTGTTTTTGCGGCTTTTGGCGGTTTGCGCGGAGTTTAGTCCGGGTAAACTTTCCAGCCCAGTTCTTCCAGATTGGCTGTGTCGAGTACTTCCTGCGGCACATCGATCAGCAGGGAATTGGCTTCAGCCAGCAAGGTTCCGCTTTCGTCGTAGATCCCCGCCCAGCCTTCAGCCATCTTGCCCTTCGATTTGCCGCCCTTGCCGATAATTTTGAGCGGCTTGCCTGTCGGGACATTTTTGCGATATTTGACTTCCAGCTTGCCGGTGAACATAAAACGCGGCGCAGAGGGGTCACCCATGTGGGCCCGTCCGCTGATTTCATCCAGAATCGTGGCGACGATCCCGCCGTGCAAAACGCCAGGGTAACCCTGGAAGTGTTCCGGGGCGGTGTAGCTGGTCTCGATCACGCCCGGTTCGGTCTGGTAGATCTTCAGGCGCAATCCGACCGGGTTTTCCAACCCGCAAATGAAGCACATTCGGCTGTTGGGCTGTTTGATGATTTCAGTCATGTTTTCATCCCGTTGTTTTCCCTGAGCAGAGCGATTATTCTTCTACGGCATGGGTGGGAAGTTGGGTTGCAGCCAGTCGATGATATCCACATCCATACTTTCTTCGCCGTCAAAGACGATCACATCCGTCAGGCCGTGCTCGGTGCATGCTTCGGTCATGCCGCACAGAACCGCCTGGGTATAACCTCCAGATAGGCCTGCCGGAAAACTATCCCCGCCCAGGGTGTAGGCCACCACGTTGTATTTGCCCTCAGGTAGGTTTTCTATTCGGTAGGTGGGCTGATTGAGCGCTGTTTCTACAAAGAAGAACTCATCGCTCCCAACCCGAAAAGCGACTACTTTCAGCGGCGGGATCGCGTCTGCCGGGTAGCCGAGCCGGCCAGAGATGCTGCCCCCAACCGGCGCAGGCATGGCAGGTTCCAGGTCTACCTGGGCGGGAACAAAGGCGGTCAGGGTGGCGTTGACGATTGCGGCAATATCTGCTGTCGGCGCGGCGGACGGATTATTTGCCGAGCAAAAGGTCAGGAGCAAAGCAAGTGGTACGAGAATGATAAATTTGCGCATGTTATCCTCCGGGTTTATGCCAGATTATAAACGCGTATCTGGCTGGTTGTTTTTTTGCAAGCTGAATGGCGTAATAAAATCGCTGTAATGCCTGCTGGCTAAAGGTTTGCAGGAATTACAGCGATTGCGGATTTTATCCTGGCCTTAAAACGGATAAACGTTTAGCCTGCTCCAGTATTTTTGGATCATTTCGATGGCTTTTGAGAATTCATCAAAATCGATCGCTTTTATAACGTATGAGTTGGCCCCAAGCAGGTAGGCTTTTTCTATATCCTGGTTTTGATTGGATGATGTCAGCACAACGACTGGCAAAGGCTTCAGGCGGCTATTTTCTTTGATGATTTTGAGAACATCCAGCCCATCGATCTTTGGCAATTTTAAATCAAGCAAAACAATCATCGGGTTGGGAATATTCCCGGACCAATTGTTTAGCATCTCTATCGCCTCTTCACCATCCTGGGCAAGATAGATTTGTGTGGATTTATCCGCTTTTTTTAGGACGCGCGTGATTAAATCGACATCTGCGGCATTATCTTCAATTAGAAAAAAAGAACAGGGTTGAGGAGTGATCATACTGTTATAAGTGGATTTTTGTCCGGAAAGTTTTTGATGTATTTGTAAAGATAGATGACCGCGATTATAGCATGTTCAGTGATGTTAACTTTGCGCCTGTGCGCCGGGAAATTTTCAGGCGTTCAGTCAAAAAAACCTCCCTTTCGGGGAGGCTTTTTTGACTGACTCTCATTCGCCCAAATAATCGCGTAGTTTGCGGCGAATGGTTGGGTGGCGCAGGCGGCTGAGGGCCTGGGCTTCGATCTGTCGAACGCGCTCGCGGGTGACACCCATTTTGCGGCCAACTTCTTCGAGAGTATAAGCCTGACCATCGAGCAGGCCGTAGCGTAATTGCAAGATGCGCACTTCGCGCGGCGGCAATCCGTTGAGCACTTCGCTCAGGTGCTCTTTGAGCAGGTTGTAGGTCGCGGTCTCATCTGGCGGGGCGGCTTCGTCGTCTTCAATGAAATCGCCCAGCACCGAATCTTCTTCGTCATCGGTTGGGGTCTCCAGCGAGAGCGGACGACGGGCAACCTGGATCATGTTCTCGACCTTCTTGGGCGGCACTTCCAATGCGTCGGCCAGTTCCTCCACTGATGGGTCTCGCCCCAGCCTTTGGGTCAACTGGTGCTGGACGCGTAACAGTTTGTTGATCTGGTCGCCCATGTGAACGGGAACGCGGATGGTGCGTCCCTGGTCGGCAATTGCGCGCGTTACCGCCTGGCGAATCCACCAGGTGGCATAGGTCGAGAACTTGTGTCCGCGCCGGTAGTCAAACTTCTTGGTGGCGCGAATCAGTCCAATATTTCCCTCCTGGATCAGGTCGAGAAATGGCACACCGCGTCCCATATATTTCTTGGCGACCGAAATCACCAGGCGGCTGTTGGCAGTGATGAGGTGTTCGCGCGCTGCCCAGCCATCTTCGATCGATGAGCGTAATTCCAGACGTCGCCGGCTGTTGGTGATGCCCTTGGCCAGTTCTTCGCGGGCAGTTCGTCCGCTCTCGATGCGCTGGGCCAACGCCACTTCTTCATCTGCGGTGAGCAGAGGAACGCGGCTGACCTCTTTGAGATACAGGCCGATGGTGTCATCGGTGTCGATGTTGGCGAGATAGTCATCGATCGCCATCTCGGGTTCGACTTCTGCATCTGATTCGCTGGTCTGGCTTAATTCATCTTCACTGGGTTCTATGGTGATTGAATCTTCGACAAACGGAATTCCGGCGCTCAGCAGGGCTGCAAAGGCCTCTTCCAGTTGTTCAACATCTTGTTCTGCTTCGGGAAAGAAATGCAGGATGTCATCCAACGTCACATAAGATTTTTGTCGGCCCAATTCGATGAGCCGCGCTATGGGGGAATATTCTTCCTCTTCTTCGACAATTAACAGGGTTTCTTCCATTCTTTTCTTATCTTCCTTACGGTGAAGTCTAAATCAGCATACACTTTTTTTGGTTGCATTTCAAGTGCTTGTTGTTATGGGGTTGGGGTGCTTTCAAGACTGTCGGCTGTGGCGATGGGTGGATTGGATACCAGGCCAAGCAGGCTGTCCAGGCTGAGCTTTGCCAACAGCAGGATTTTCCCAGGCTGGCTTTCATCCAGGGCATAATAGCCGCTGCCGGTTGGGGTTTCCTTCCCGACTTGTAACGACAGATTTGTGCCGTCAGAGAAAGAAACATCGATTTGCGTGGCGCTGGTGGGATCCAGGTCAAAATCTTCCAGCTTGGATGCAGCCTCGATTTCGGACAGGATTCGCAGGTCCTGAATATTCATCAGCGCAGAATCTGTGGCAGTCTGGTCGACCGCGCCCAGGTCCGAATTAGCGTCGCGTGCCGTCCATATCCCGCCGGTTAACGTCAGGGAAAGTTCTTTCCCGTCTGGCTGGCGGATGACGATGGATGAGGCGGTTTTTAGATACGGCTCGACCAGATAGCCAGGCGGTGTCGGCGCGGGCGTTGGCGTCCCGCTGATGGCGGTGCTGACGATATTGCCTTCCTGGCGGGTGTACCAGTACAGACCGCCCACTAGGATGAATAGAATCAGGGCCACGAGGGTCGAACGGCGCATTTTAACCTTGCCTGCGGCGCGCGATCCAGGTGCTAACCCCGGCTCCGGCGATGATCAGCGGCAGGATGCATAACGCGCCCAGCAGCATTGCGATGAATCCCAGAGTTCCGGGCTGGCGGTACTGGCGCTCGATGGTTTCTTTGGGTGTCAGGCTGATTTGCTCGTCTTGTTCTGCGACCCAATCGATCGCATTGATAACGATATCGCCGTTGCCTTGCTCGTAGATGGCGTCAGCGGCCAGTTCCGAATCGCCGAAAATGACCAGGCGGGCATTTCTCGTCCAATCTTCTGCCGCAATAGCCAGGATGAGCGGGCTGCTGGTATCCACGCCTTCATCAAATTGGGCGCTGTTATCGTTGAGTGACTCGAAGTTGGTTCTCCCCAGGCGTTTGAGCCGGTGTAAGCCAGCGGGGTGAGGATGATGGTCTCAGGGGTTGGCAGGGTCGAGAGCGAGCGGGTTGTTGGGAAGGCGCTGTAGTAGCCGAGCAAGCCCTGCGTGACAGGGTGATTGGCGTAAGAGGCCGGGTCCGCAACTGCGATGATGGGTGGATTGACGTTCGGGTCGACCACCAGGTCGTTGTTTAAAACGATGCCCCATTCGTTGACCAAATCATTGAGCGGATCGCTGACAGATAACGCTTCCTGCGAAAGGGGCGGCTCCATCATGACAATCAAACCGCCGCCTTGTTCGAGATAAGCACGGATGGCGGCCACTTCCGTGTCACCGTACGGTTTTTGCGGACCGGCGATTACCAGCGCGCTTGCGTTTTCAGGCACACGGCCCTCGCTGAGCAGGTTCAGGCTGGATACGGTGTAATTCTTGAATTCAAGGGAGCGCTTGACCAGCGTATAGGCTGTTTCGCCGGCGGTATCAATCGAGAGTTCGCCGTGCCCGGTGACGAAATAGATAAAGCGTTCGCCGGGGTTTTTGAGCCGCAGAATGGCTGAAGCCAGATCGCGTTCGCTGGCAAATGAAACCATTTCGCGCTGTGTTCCCATCACCAAGACGATGCTGCCGTCCCGCTCCACATTATCCTGCTCAGCCAGTATGGGGTTGAATTCCGGGTTGATAAACTCGTAAGAGAATCTGCCGTTGCTGTTTTGTTTGAAGTTTTCGAGCAGTTTCTTGACGCTTTCGGTTGAGAGTTGTGTGCTGTAATAAGCGCGTGCCAGCACCGGCTCATCGAGTGCCTCAAGGATGGCGACAGTTTCAGTTGACAAGGTGTTTTGCTTGTCTTCGGTCATGTCCCAGGTTTGGGGGTTATCCAAAACCAGGGCATTGACGAAAAACAGTACGCCAACCACAGCCAGGAACAGGATGGCCGAATTGCTGCCATAACGCGCCTGGCGACCAGTGAAGAATTTGCGCACTCCTTCAGGGTCAAACATGGCGGTCAGGGCCAGGCCGAGCACAAGCACTGCGGCGCTGATCCACAATCCGCGGGGGATGATGTTGTCATTGGGCAGGGTTACCAGGCGAATATTGCTCAGGGCGCTGGTCAGGAAGAATCCTGCCAGAGATAGCAGGGCCAAACCTGAGAGTGCCAGACCCCATGGCGCGAATTTCTTGAATTTACCGTCCATTAGCGCCACCTCCGGGTTTCAATTGCGGTTGTGCCGATCACCAAACCCAGTACAGTCAGGCTCAGGTAATATGAAATGCCCGCGAGGGTAATGCGGCCTTCATTGAAACTGTTATAAAAATGAGCGCTCATATCCAGGTAACGGAAAACTTCTGCGCCGCCGGGAATAATGTTTGCCGGCGCGCCAATCAGCCACCACAAAACCACAAAGATCACGGTTGTGGTGAAAAAGGCTGCGATCTGATTGCTGAAGATTGCTGAAATTCCCACGCCCAGCGCAAGGAAGGCCGCCGCCAAAAGGATGACTCCCAGGTAGCCCGAAAGCATCAGCATTTGGTCAATGCCAGGGTCTGAGACCTGATTCATCATCATCGGGAAGACCAGGCTGGCAGCGATCAGAGTCAGCATGAACAGGAAGGCCCCCAGCCACTTGCCAACCACCAATTCGTGGTCGCGAACCGGGGCGGTCAGGAGTAGTTCCATTGTGCCCATGCGCACCTCGTCGGCCAGCAGACGCATCGTCAGGGCCGGGATCGCCAGCAGCATCAGAAAGGCCATTGGTCCGGTAACAATGCGCGGGTCGGGCGCGGGCGCAAAGCCGAACTGGTTCAGGGTCAGGGCAATGATATTAATCCCAAAAATCAGCCCGACAATTGTCAGGAAAAGGAAAGCGACCACATAGGCCACCGGGCTGATGAAATACAGGTCATACTCACGTTTTGCAATTGTCCAGATGTTCCGCATGGTTTACTCCTCGCTCTCTGCAGAGTCATCTTTGGTTAGTTGAAGGAAGATGTCCTCCAGGCTCAGGCTGGCCGTGCGCATTTCCAGCATGTCCAACTTTGCCTTGATGACCGCCCGCACTACATTGGGGCGGATGTCATTCTGAATATCATACTGGAACTCGAGTCTGTCTTCGCCTTGCAGGATGACGTTTTGGACGCCTGCCAGCCCGCTGATTTCTTCCACCGCTTTATCGGCCTGGCCGCGCAGGATAATTTGGACGCGCTGCGCACCCGCAAGGCTGGCTTGCAGATTCTCGGGGGTATCCTCCGCGACGATTTTTCCTTTATTAATGATCAGGATGCGGTCGCAAATTTGCTGGGCTTCTGAAAGGATATGGGTTGAGAGCAAAACCGTGCGCTCGCGTCCGATTTCGCGGATTAGGTTGCGGACTTCGATGATCTGGGCGGGATCGAGCCCAATGGTTGGTTCATCGAGAATCAGTACTTCGGGACGATGCAGCAAAGCCTGGGCCAGCCCAACGCGCTGACGCATGCCTTTTGACAGGTTGCCGATGAATCCGTCTGCCCGGTCGAGCAGGCCGACCATGTCGAGCGTCTCTGAAACCACGTTGTCGACATCGGGCAAGTGGCGCAGGTCGGCCATGAACTTCAGATAACTGAAGACAGTCATCTCGGTGTAGAGCGGCACGGTTTCGGGCAAATACCCGACCCGCTTGCGCACTTCGAGCGACTCTTTGACGATGTCGAACCCGGCAACGGTTGCCGTTCCGTCTGTGGGCGGCATGTAGCCGGTCAGGATGCGCATCGTGGTAGTTTTTCCGGCCCCATTCGGGCCAAGAAATCCGGTAATTTCACCCTGACGGGCTTCGAAATTTAGCCCGTCCACGGCGCGTCGCGCACCATAGTCTTTGGTAAGGTTGGAAACCTGAATCATGCAGTCTCCTAAAGATTGAATTTTACGAAATTAAAGGCACAGCAGCCTGGCGGCAGCAGTGCCAATGGAGGTTTTGTAACCGACTAAAACTATACAATAAATTCGGGGACAAAGTCAAGCGTTTTTTAGATTTCTAATAAATGGTTAATGTGCGAGGTTGATATTTTGCTTGACGACATTCTTGTGTAACCGTAAAATATCTGTTCCTGTAAATCACGGAAAAAAT
>JAKLPV010000130.1 GCA_022013685.1 Anaerolineae bacterium | reverse complement strand
TCACAAAATGCTCCAAAATGGCGAAAGCGCTAAGTCCGTATTTGATTCTTTATTCGCCAAGCAACTTGCCTATGCCACCACTTGACCTGCCATTATTCCAAAACACAACTCACGAGTTAATTTACGGTGTACTAACTGTTTCTTATTCAGGTAACGTTTCTTTGGTTAAGGTCGGTTTCCGTTGCCGTTCCCGGGTTGTCCGCCGCCCCCATTGCCAGGCTGAGTACTCGGTAACTTTTCGGGACCTCCTGAATTTGGGCCGGGACTAGGATTGGGATTATTGCCTGTGCCGGCGCCAGGGCCATAACCAGAACCAGGGGTTGGCGTCCCTTCCGTCCACGGGTTTTGCGATTCTCCCGGGCCATATCCGCTAAGTGGAGTGGGCGTTCCGGTTGTCCAAGGGTTGTTGCCAGTCGCCGATGTCGCTGTCGGCAAACTGGGTTCGGTTGTAGTAGGAGTGGCCAGGTGGATGCGCTCGTGTAGTCGCAATTGTTCACGCAGCCAGAGCGGATCGTCGATTCCCTGCTGGGCAGTTTGGGCCTGCGCTTGCATCATAATTTGGATGCGGGCGCGCATCTGCGCTGCAGCCGGCTCTGCAACCTGCAATTGCAGCATAAGCTGCTCTTGCTGACGGGCCTGGTTGCGCACCTGTTCCAGGGCGGGCAAAACCAGTTCATCGGACATTCCTACTGCATACTCCAGGGTCTGGCGTTGTTGGTTTTCGAAGCGGGTCAGAACGGGCTCGGAGACATGGCCACCAGTTATCAACAGAGCACCGATTTCCTCGGTGCGCCGAGCAGTAAACTGGAGTCCCAGATCAAGTTTGGCCTGCGGGTCGACTTCCCATCCAAGGCGAATATCCTCGCTCCAGAGTTTGATGGGATAAAGAGCCTGCTCAGGCAGCGCGGTTTGGGCCGCCGCCACGGTGGTCGCTCCCCCGCCGAAAATGACCCCAAGTACGATCAAGACGGCCATTGTGATGTTGAACATCGGATTTTTCTCCCTTCGAGTAATCTTCCAAAAAGATGAAAAAGTTTCTTTCCACCCATCCAGACGATTACGAGGAGAGATAGATACGCGGGGAGCAATTTGAGCGGCTTCAGCTAGGAAAGACTCACGGGCGCGGGAGGCAAGCTGCGGGTCGCGTGGAATAGTGCGACGCAGCGTTTTGAGCTGCGATTCAAGTTGAGGATCCAGTTCAGAATTCGGGTTCATAAATCAGTCCGTTTTTTCCAATAATAGTTTCTGTAGTGCGGCAACAGCGCGGTGTTGAAGAGCTTTAATTGCGCCGATCGGTTTTTGAAGGCTGACGGCAATTTCATCGAGTTCCCAACCTTCAATGAAGCGCAGGATAACAACCTGGCGCTGTTCAGGGGTGAGCAAGCGTATGGCGATGCGCACCTGCTCTTGGATGATGTTTTGTTCAGCGAGGTTACCTGGGTCGCTATCGGGCTCCAGAAGGTCAACATCGGGGTCGAGTGGCAAGGGCGCTGTGCGGCGATAGTAGTCGGTGATCCAGTTATGCGCAGAACGATACAGGTAGGCTTTCAGGTTGTCGGTTGGTCCGCCGCCATTGCGCAGGGCGCGCAACAGGTGACTGAAGGTCTCGGCAGAGCACTCTTCAGCCATACCCTGGTCGCCAAGCAAGCGCAAGGCATAGTAATAGATACCGTTGTTATAACGGTCGTAAAGTTCGGCCAAGGCTGCCTGATCAAACAGACGGGCTTTGCGCAAAAGTTCCTGCTCGGAGCACAATTTCATCGAGTTATTTATCAAGACGGCAATGTAATCTGAGAGATACGATTATCAAATATACAGTATCAGATTGTACCAATTTGTATTACAAAAGATGCAACACAAAAAATAAAAAAACATTTGTAGTGGTGGCTCTTTTTTGAGTTATCGGTGCGCCAGGCCTTGGCACCATTTTCTTGATTGAATTGAATGACCACAAGGAGCAGGGCAAAGACCCCGCTCCTTGTGGCCGTTTCGGTGCCAACTGATAATTGTTACTTCAAAACCGTGATAACGGTACCGGTACTGTCGCCGTCTGGGTCGGCGTTGGCCGCTGCATCATAAACCAGGTCGGTTCCCGAGACATTGGTGACCGTGAAAGTGACAGACGTTGATGTAAGTTTCATGCTGCCGGTTATCATGGAGCACGTTCCGGTTGCGCCGGTAGTACAGGTTCCGGTGCCCACATAACCACCGCTCCAGGTACCGGTGATTGCCGCGCCTGAGACCAATGCGCCGGTACTATCAACAACTTTGGCGGTCACGGTGGCAGTCCATTTATTTCTGGAAACAGCCTTGGTGGCATCCAGGTCAGCTATATGAACAGAGCTGGTTGTGCCGCCGCCCGAGCCAGCCAGATACTGGATGGCATCGTAAGCCTGAACCAGGCCATAGCCATAGGATGTATCTCGTCCGGCAAGACCCAGGTCTTCAGCCGTGGCTGTCAGCGCACTGCGGATTTCTGCATTGGTGGCGGTGGGGTCGGCACTCCAGACCAGGGCCGCAACAGCCGAGGCATGCGGGGTTGCCATCGAAGTGCCATCGTAATATTCATAGCCACTGGCTGGTTGGGTAATGGAGCTTTCCACCACGCCTACTGAACCAAGTTTATTTGCCACCAGGTACAGTCCATCTTCCTGGCTCAGGCTGAGCGAAATGATCGTGGACGAATACCCCTCGCCCAGGGTACCGAGGAAGCCACCAGGGACGTTGTTGTAGATTATCGCTGCCGCGCCGCCACTGTTTTGAACATTGATAACCTTGTCGTAGAAGGAAATATCGCCGCGCTGGCAGAGAACAACCTTGCCCGCCCAGTCGCCGGTGGCGCTGCACAAGCCGCCATCAGCCAATGCGCCCGATGCTGTACCGCGCGCCGAGTATTCGACGTGTGCGCCGAGGTAGGCAATTCCATCCACGGTCAGGGCGCTATAGTCGATATATGGGACAGTGCTTAACACACCAACACCGGGAGCGGCCAGTTCGACCTGGTTATTTTTCTGCGAGAAATCGGCCACTACTTTGCTTTCATCTACAGCGGCAACAGAAACCACTGAAGCATAGGAAGCAGGGTAGGAATAGGCAGTAGTGCCTTCATTTCCCGCGGCAGCGATGGAAAGGATGCCCTGGGAATAAAGCGTGTCAAAACCGCGTTGTTCGGTAGTGTTCGAACGGCTGCCGCCCAGGCTCATGCTGATAACATTTGCCCCAGCGCTGGCGCAGTGATTGGCAGCATCGATCAGGGTTGAAGAATACGCCCAGGCACCGTCATCGCCAAAAACGCGCACGATGTAGAGTTTTACGGTTCCGGGAGTGACGCCCAACACGCCAAGGGTATTGTTAACCGCTGCAATGGTCCCGGCAACGTGCGATCCGTGCCCGGAACCATCGTCAGCCCAGCCATCGGCAATGGTGGTGTAACCGCCAAGAACGTTCAGCCCTTGAAAATCTTCGTGCCCGGTATACAAGCCCGAGTCGATGATGCAAAGTGTGCGGTTGGAGCCAGTGACCGCGCCCGTATCTACAACGCCGTCGCGGTCGGAATCCCACACGTCGCGAGCCTGCACCATGTCGATGCCATAGGGCACGACTTGACCGGTTAAGCTGACTTCAGGTTGAGCGGCAACGGCAGATTGCTCAATGCCTATCGGGAAACGCATCACATCTTCTTCAACAAGGATCACGTTGGGATTATGGGAGATTCCGGCGAATGCGGTGGATGGAATGCTGACAGCAAAAGCGTTCAGATTATCAAAAGCATAATGAAATTCGGCGCCAGCCCCCTTGAGCGCCTGTTCGACCGCGCCTCGATGGCCAGGTTGGAATTGCACCAAGACGCGCATTTTTCCTTCGCCTCCTGTTGATCGCGCAGAGACAATTGAAAAAGCCCCCAGAACCAATGCTGCAATGAGAGTTACGCTGACGAACAAGACAAGCCGTTTCATAGATTTTCTCCTTCCAATGAGATAGTACAGAAACTTTGCATTTCTGTTAATATGTTCTTACGACGTACAACCCCTTTGCGAGATACGGCCAAAAACAAATTTGCTTGATTTACCATCAATGGAACATTTCTTGTGGTTGCCGGTTGGGGAATAATCTTTCTCTGCAAAAGCTTGCGCCAGTTGCAAGTTCAGTCAACGCCTACCAGATGTCCGAACAGGCATGAAGAAAAGAGAATCAAAAAGGCCTCCATGCAATATGCCGGAGGCCTTTTTGATTCTCTTCGGGTGGGTCGCCCTTATCTGATAATTTCAAAATCCGTGGTAATTTCTGCGGTCGCGCGAATGGTAGCCGCCACAGAACAATATTTTTCGTGGGAAAGCTGGATAGCCTGTGCAACAGCTTTCTCTGTCAATCCCTGGCCGGATATCTTAAAATGCAGATGAATTTTGCGAAAAGTCCAAGGCGGATCTGCATCCTGCTCACCACTGGAACTGATTTCCAGCGACAAAATCGGCATCCGTTTCTTGCTGAGAATTTCAACCACATCCACCGCAGAGCAGGATGCCACCGCCAGCAGCAACAACTCCGATGGTTTGATACCCACTCCCTCATCAGGAGTGGAAAGCACCACGGAGTGGCGGGTAGAATCTATCCCCACAAATTGTTTTCCTTCAATCCACTTGACAGTGGCTGTTCCCATAAAATTTTCCTCGTTTTCGATTGGTTTTGAATATGCCTGTTTCGGGCATTGTAACGGTACACGAATATTGAAAATCCACCTGCTTTGAGGCGGGGTGGCATTGGATCGGTTTCAAAAAAGTTTATTGTTTACGCAAATTCTGAGGCTCATTCGTTGAAACGATATTCATCTTTACTAGCCCTGGATAGCCTCATGCACACGCCACAGGCGCTTTTTGGCATCTTCGGCCACCGGATCAAGCGCCGTATCCTGAATAAAACCGGTCATCGAAAGTGGATCAATGATATTGACCACGGTTCCATCACCATCCTCGTACACGATCACGTTGCAAGGCAATAACAAGCCAACATCCGGGCGGGCGGTCAGGGCTTGGAACGCCAATGGTGGGTTGCAAACGCCCAGAATCGAATATTTGCGAAAATCAGCATCGAGTTTTTTCTTCATGGTTTCTTTGAAATCAATGCTGGTCAAAACGCCAAAACCCTCAACTTTGAGCGCTTCGGTCACTATTTCAAGCGTTTTTTCGTAGGGTAATTTCAATTTGGAATGAAATCCTAACTCGGACATGGCAATCTCCTTTGGTAAGAATCGTTATTCTTTGGATGTGACAACCATGAAAAAGTTGCGGACTGTCTTAGGAACGGCTGAAAAATAACTTACCTCTTTCGGAGCCAAAGTTTTCTGCTACCAGATGGTCTCTATAATTCTCGAAAACACACCCTATTTGGACGCCACAACACGTGTTTTTGAGCTAACAACATGGCTAAAGAGGTA
>JAKLPV010000129.1 GCA_022013685.1 Anaerolineae bacterium | reverse complement strand
GAGAGATGAAAGGCGCGGCAGCAGGTTAAACGACTGAAAAACGAAGCCGATTTTCTGGTTGCGCACGTCGGCCAGGTCGTTTTTGTCCAGCCCGCTCACGTCGCGGCCATCGAGAATATACGCACCGCTGGTGGGCCGATCGAGACAGCCGATGATGTTCATCAGCGTCGATTTTCCCGAGCCGCTTGGCCCCATAATGGCCACAAACTCGCCGCGCTCCACACTGGCGCTCAGCCCGTTCAGGGCAAAAACCTGCGCTTCGGGGTCGTCGCCGTACACTTTTTTCAAGTCGTTCAATTCAATCAGGGAGGTCATCAATTCACCTGTTTTCCGGTTACTCAGTTTCGACCGTGCCGGTGCTGACCACATCGCCGCCGGAAAGACCTTCGAGAATTTCGACATTGGCGAAGTCGCGCAGGCCAATTGTGACTGGCGTCAGCTTGAGCGTGCCATCTTCCGCCACCACAAAGACCGCATACGAGCCGGGAGCGAGTTCGCGGACTGCCTGGGCGGGAACAAGAATGGTGGACAGGGCTTCGCCCGCGATCACTCCCACTTCAGCTGTCATACCGCTTAAGAACGTTTTCCCGGCTGGCAGCTCCACCGTTGCCCACGCGCTGAGATAGTTGGTGCCGCTGACGGAGGCCAGTTCCGGGTCGATGCGGGTGACCGCACCCTCGAAAACATCATCCGGGTAGGCGTCGAAGGTGATGCGGACGGGCAAACCGGTTTTCACCAGAGCCAGGTCGGTTTCTTCGACATAGAAGCGGATGAACAATTCATCACTGGCCAGTGCCACAACCGGCGAGGTGCCAACCGACTGCCCAACCGAAGCGCTGACACTGGTGACCGTGCCGGATGTCGGCGCAATCAGGCGGGTATTGTCCAGCGTAAGTTGCGCCGTTTGTACGGCGAGACAGGCCGAGGTGAGTTTGGAGGTCAGAGTCCCGTAGGAGGTCAGGTCAGCGCAGGGTTCCACTTCCCCACTCAGGCGCTCATAGTAGACGCGGGCGTCATCCAGGCTCAGTTGGGCGGCTTGCACTTTGGCACGGGCCAGGGTGATGTCGGCAGGGCTCGGTGGGATGATGGCTTCAACCCATTCTCCGGTGGTTTCATCTTTGTATGTTGTGGTGAAGTAGTAGGGAACATATTCCGCGGTGTAGGTATAGCGGGCACCATTCAGCAGGCTCTGGACGCGAGTGATAGCCGTTTCAGCGGCGGTAATCTCTTCAGCGGGAGCGTTGGCGGCTTTTTTCTCGTCGAGCACGCGCTGGACTTCAAACAGATCGATTTCAGCGCGATAAACCGCTGGGCTGAGGAGATATTGCAGTTCGGTAATGGCTGTATCCAACCCGGCCTGGGCATTGAGTCGAGCAATTTCAGCGTTGATGAGCGCATCTGGCGAGATGAGCGCCTGCAGGGCCAGTTCTTTTTCGGCCAGGGTCAGGCGGGCGGCACTGTCATCGAGGGCTACCAGCAGGTCGCCAGTTGCGACGGGCACGCCCACCTGGGCCGGGACACTGACCACCGTGCCACCCGAGCGGAACCCGAGTTCGACGCGTGAGGAGGCAATCAGGTTACCAGCCCCGTTGATGATGATGGAAATATCGCCTGTGCGGGCGCGCGCGGTTTGCAGGGGCGCTTCTTCGGCAACCACGGTCTGCGGGGTGAAGTAAAAATAGTAAGCTGCCGCGCCCAGCCCGGCCAGGGCAAGAAAGATAACCGCCCAGAGAAATGTTTTGTTTTTAAACATGCCATGCTCCTTGTTGAAGATTGTTCAAAGGATAGCAGGGCTGTGTAAAGTTTATGTAAAGAATAGTGGAAGGCTGTAAAAAGAATGTGACGCGCAAATGCGAAATGCCACTATTGAACGGCTGGAGCATCGAAGTGGTGGAAGCATAATTTCTCAAAAGGATAAAAATATTCCGATGAATAAAACAACATATCTTTACAAACTCGCCAGAAATCCCCGCCCGGTGGTGGTCGATTTTTGGGCGCCGTGGTGCGGCCCGTGCAAAATGGTTAAGCCTGTTTTGGAAAAACTATCCAAAGAGTATGCTAACAAGGTTGATTTGTGGCAAATTAACGCCGACGACAATCAGGAATTGTTGCAGGAACTCGGCATTCGCGGCATCCCGACCTTGATTGTCTACCGCAAAGGCGAGGAAATCCTGCGCTCAGTCGGCGCAAAACCGGAATCTGCCCTGCGTAACCTGTTTGCCGATTTATCCGAAGGCAAAACGCCTGAGTCGCCGGGGATCCCGCTCGGTCAGAGAATTTTTCGCCTGGTCGCGGGCGGACTGCTGGCCGCTTGGGCTTGGAGCAGCGACGCCAATCTTCTCGGGCTTGCGCTGGGCGGCATCATCCTGTTCAGCGCCGTGTATGACCGCTGTCCCATCTGGCGGGCGCTGACCAAATTCCTGAAAGCGCGCCAGGCAAAGGCCTAACCTTACCCTCGACAGTTAAAACAAAAAGCCCCGGCTGTAAAAAACCGGAGGCTTTTTTGATTCTATGCTGATTTTAGTGGTTGCCGCCTCCCTGACCGCCGCGCCCGACACCAGCCCATTCGGGACGTCCTGTGCCTTGACCTGTGCCGTTGCTGCCAGCGTTGCCATTGCCTTGTGTGGCAGCCAGGGCCGCAGCGTACAGTTCGGGGGTCATGTATTGGGGCTGGTAGGTTTCGCCGGTCTGGTTTTGCAGGGCAGTGACAAAGGCTTTCAGGTGATTGTTCGAGCCGCTAAGCAGGCTGTTGTAAACCATCTGGATGTCGGCGTTGTCGGTGGCGGCCAGGCGGGTTTGCAGGTCGAGGATGTCGAGTTCTTCGATGGCCGCGCCGACTTTGAGCGCGTCAGCGGTAGATTGTCCCCCCTGCGCCACGAGCGCGGTGTAGAGATTCTGGAGCGAGGCATCGGCAAACGAGCCGGGGGCCAGCGCGGGGGCGGTCAGCCCGTAGCGATCCAGCAGAGATTTGACCGAGTCCATGTGCATCTGCTCGCTGGCGGCAATATTTTGGAAGGTGGGGATGTTCCAGGTGGCGTAGAGCGTATTGTAAACATCCCGCGCCAGTTTTTCTTCTTCAATCATATAGAGCAAACCAGCGGCTTCTTCGGCGCTCAACTCAGAGACCGGGATGGCGGCCAGTTCGACGGCGTGCTCTTGCGTGCTGGTGGCTGATTGCAGGTTGGCTTGCGCGCCGCCATTGCCTTGCGAGTTGCCGTTTCCATTACCGGCCAGCGGAGCGGCGACTGCCCCCTGCGCCTGTGCGCCGATCACGTTGTAGGCAGCGGTTCCGATAGCCACCACCAGGATGGCGCTGAAGATTCCGATCAAGATATTTCGTAACATGAGATTTTCTCCTTGAGAATTGTTTTTTGAGTGAATGTGGATGTCTGTCATCCAACTTGACCTGATGATAAGCCTTCAATGTAAAGGAAACTTAAACTTTCAGACAAGTTTGTGCGAAATTTGTGACGACAGGCTTTATTCATCGCCTTCCCAAAGTGGATGGCCGCTCACGTCACGCACTTGTGCGCTTTTCCCGTTGGTGATGTTCATCAGGCTGACAATTTTGAAACTGCCTTCTTCATCAAACCCTTCAAAGGAGAGCAGATCACCCACCTGGACGCTAAAGCCAAGCGACTGGGCATAGCGCCAACTGCGGCCAGCCAGCTCGAACGGTTCGTTGGACTCTGTCATCACCGTGACCCTTCCCTGGCGGACAGTTTCCACCTGTCCGGTCAGAATCATCAACGCTTTGGGTTCACCGTCTGCATGCTCATCGTGTTCGGCGGATTTGCTGACTTCGGGATTTGCGCCAAAATTGGCAGAATCCGCGTTGGCATTTCCGCGTTGGGCAGGCAGGCTGGTTTCAAATTTGACAAACGTGCGATTGATACCGCCAACCACCAAAAAGGCAACAAAGGCAAGGTATAAGCCCCAGGTGAAAAATTTCTTAAGCATTTTCGGCATCCTTTCTGCGAATGGTTTCCGTGCTAAATTCCGGCTTGGCGGCTGATACGGGCAAAACCATCTTGAATATCTTGCGGGTGACATTCACCACCCAACGCCAGTGGATGGCAAAATGTAAGATACCAGCCGCAATCATCACCACGCCCGACCAGGTGTGAATCAGATCCCAGGTAAGGCGCGTAAAGATGAAGATGGTGGGGTCTTTGGCAGAACCAGGCGCAGCAAAGAAAAAGTACATCCCGCTGATTGCCGCCAACAAGGCACTGATTCCAATCGCCAGGTTCACCAACAAGTTGAACTGACCGCCGGCATTCATGCGCTCACAGCGCCCGAGCAGAATGTTGAGACTGCGTTTGGTCATTGAAACAATCCAGCCCCAGTGCAGTGGAATGTGAATTGCGGCGGCGGCAATCATGACAATTCCCAGCCAGGTATGCAGCCATTCCCAGGTCTCGCGCGAAAACAGGATAATGGCTCCATAATAGGGGTTGCGTCCGCCCTGATAGCCGCCCGCGCCCCAAAACAAGAAATAGATGCTGCTGAACAGCACAACCAGTCCGCTAACCAACAGGAACAAATCAATCCACCAGTTGCGGCGGGTTTGTGATGAAACAAGTGGTCTTTTATCCATATCATTCTCCAAAATTTGTGAAATTCAATCTTAAAGTCAACCGATGAGCGGCAGGTAACGCCGCCATCTCATTTTTAATTCTATAAACATAGTGTAAAGAGTATTTGGCTCAATTGTAAAGAATTTGTGAAGAAAAGCGCAAAACCAATCCTTTACCCAATCTTCACAAATTCTTGTCAGAGTGTACAAATTTGATTGATAAAAATGGGTATTCAGGTATTCCGTTATCCAACTTCCCCATGACCGGAAAACGAATTGCCAATCACCAATTACGAATCGCCGGAGTTCCCATGCCCGAAACCCCAACCCCACCCGCCAGCCTGATCACCCGTATCCGCGCCCGCCTTGGCCCCAAAGAATTTCCCAGCGACGACCGTGGCCGTATTCGCATGGTCGTGGATAGCCTCGTCCTGCACCTGCACCCCTCCAAAGTGCCCGTCACCACCCTCAAGTGGACCTACACCTGGGGGCTGGGCGGGCTTTCCGCCGTCCTGCTGACCATGCTCATCTTTACCGGCATCATCCTGCTCAACAACTACACCCCCGCCGTGCCGCAAGCCTACCTCGATATTCTTGAACTGCGCTCCAACGTCTGGTTTGGCGAACTGATTCGCAACATTCACCACTGGAGCGCCAACCTGCTCATCGTGGTCGCCGTTCTTCATCTTATCCGTGTCTTTGCCACCGGCGCCTATCGCCACCCGCGCGAACTGAACTGGTTGATTGGCATCGCCATGCTGCTGCTCATTATCGGCGCAAACTTCACCGGCTACCTGCTCCCCTGGGACCAACTCGCCTTCTGGGCCATCACCGTCGGCACGAGCATCGTCAGCTACGTCCCGCTCATCGGCGAAAGCCTGACCCGCCTCATCCTCGGCGGCCCCGAAGTCGGCGCGCGCACCCTGCTTAACTTCTACTCGCTGCACATCGCCATCCTGCCGCTTGGCATCTTCACGCTCATGATGTACCACTTCTGGCGCGTGCGCAAAGATGGCGGCCTGACCCTGCCCAAATCCATCACCCCTACCCCCGAAGAAGAAAAGCCCGAGCGCGTCACCACCCTCCCGCACCTCGTCCGCAAAGAACTGGTCTTCGCCGTTGCCTGGATTGCCGCCGTGCTCATCTTCTCCATGCTCGTCCCGGCCCCGCTCGAAGGCATCGCCAATCCCGATCTCTCGCCCAACCCGGCCAAAGCCCCCTGGTACTTCATGGGTTTGCAGGAACTCCTGCTCCACTTCCACCCGCTGGTTGGGGCCATCGTCATTCCGGGGATGGCCGTTTTCGGGCTTTTCCTGCTGCCCTTTGTGGATGTCCGTTTGGATAACGTGGGCGTTTACTTCCGGTCAGGACGCGGACGAAGCCTTAGCCTGCTCGCCGTTGGATTGGGCATTTTCCTGACCCCGGCCTGGGTCCTGCTCGACGAATTCATCCTCGACTGGGTCGCCTGGCTGCCCGGCTGGGACCCGCTTCTCTCCAACGGACTCATCCCCCTGGCCTTAATCGCCCTCGGCCTCTTCCTGCTCGACGAGTGGATCACGCGCTCACTCAACGCCAACCCCGAAGAACAGATTTTATTCTTCGTCACCTTCCTTTTCACCGCCTTCATCATTCTCACCATGATCGGCATCTTCTTCCGCGGCCCCGGCATGGCGCTCTTCTGGCCGTGGGATATGCCTGTTCACTAAATTCAGAATGCAGATTGATGAATGATGAATTTTTTATTCTGCATTCTGAATTCATCATTCTGAATTTGAACGGAGTTCCCTATGTCTGAAACAACTTCTACCCAAAACATCTCACGCCGCGATTTCCTCAAGCTCGCCTGGGGCTTTTTCGGCGGGCTGGCCGCCCTCGAAGTCGGCGGCATCCTGTTTGCTTACCTCCAACCCCGCCTGGCCGATGGCGAATTTGGCTCGGTCATCAACCTGGGCGCGCTCGAAAACTTCCCGCCCAACTCGGTTACGCACATCACCAACGGGCGCTTTTACCTCGTCCGCCTGGCGGATGGCGGCCTGCTGGCGATGTACCACCGCTGCACGCACCTCGGCTGTACCGTGCCCTACGACCAGACCAGCGGGCAATTCGTCTGCCCGTGCCACTCATCCGAGTTCGACGGGCAGGGCGCAGTCAAAAATCCGCCCGCCCCGCGCCCGCTCGATTTGTTTGCCATCACCATCGAAAACGGAGAAATCCTGGTCGATACCAGCGCGCCCATCCAACGTCCATCCTTCGACCCCTCGCAGGTCGTCTACACGTAAGGCAAAATGCCATTTTGCCCCACAAAGGACTCTCCCATGAACCCATCCCGCACCCGCCTGATCGAAATTCTGGTCGGCCTGATTGCCACCCAACTCATCGTCTTTGGCCTCGCCCTTTACATCTTCAATGAACCCCAGCGCGTCAGCGAAGCCCAAACTCAAATTTTCTTCACCCAGCTCGACAGCGGCATGACGCTCTACGCCGAAAATTGTGCCGTCTGTCATGGGCTGAACGGCGAAGGCATCGGCGCCACGCCTTCGCTGAATAATCCCGGCCTGGCGGCCATGCCCTACGAAGACATTTTCAAAGTCATCGAGCGCGGACGCTTTGGTACCGCCATGCCCGCCTGGAGCAAGGAAGACGGCGGCCCGCTCAGCGATTACCAGATTTCGGAATTGACTACCCTGATTCAATCTGGTGACTGGAACGCCACCGGTGACCGGGTCGTCAATCTCGGCTTGGCCCCGCTGATTCCCTTCACCACCGAACCAGACTCAGATTTACTCGAAGCCATCGGCGCGCTGGAAGATGGCGCAATCCTGCAAGCCGCCATCAGCACCTACGCCAGTTCGTGCGTGGCCTGTCATGGCGCAGATGGACTCGGCACAGCGATTGCCCCGGCCCTGAATGACCCAGCTGTGCGTGAAAAAACGATGGATGACCTGACCCGCACCCTGACCTTTGGCTCGGCTGGGACGCTGATGGCTGGCTGGAGCAACCAACTGACCCCCGAGCAGATTTCCGGCATGGTGACGCTCATCGGTCGCTGGGATGAAATTCCCAGCGGGGCCATCCCTGCGCCCGATGTGCCGATTGCCACCACAGTCGAATCCATCGCCCTGGGCGGAGACCTGTACGCGGCCAATTGCTCCAGTTGCCACGGCCCTGATGGGCAAGGCACGCCACGCGCCCCGGCCTTGAATGTCAAATCTTTCCTGACCGAAACCAACGACCAGGCGATTGAGTTAATCGTCACCGGCGGTGTGCCGGGTACCGCCATGCCCGCCTGGGGCGACCGCATGATCGCTGCCAATATTCAGGCAATCGTGGGCTTCATCCGCCAGTGGGAGCCGACTGCGCCCGAGGTGGCTGTGCCAACCCGGCCCGGTGGCGGCGGCGGCCCGCCCTGGATGCGCAATAACACCACCACGCCTGCGCAACCTGTCCAACCGGTACAGCCCATCGCGCCGACCCCGGGCAGTGAAACGGGGCTCAACCTACCAGCGGCAGAAAACGTCAGCCCGGAGACTGTCGCGGCAGCGCCAGCCAGCCCGCAGGCGCAACCCGGCACGGGACAGGGTCATGCCGGGGGTACGGGAGGCCCGGCCTGGGCGCAGTCCGCCGCGCCCCAGCCGGTTTGGTGGGAAACGCTCGATTGGCCGCTTCTAATCGGTTTGACGGCGTCCCTGTCTATTGTTTTTTCTCTGATTTTGGCCGGTTTGAGCGGCCTAAAAAAAGAATAAACCAGAACGAGAGTCACAAGGCATTTGTTCGATACCATAGGAAATCACTTCCACATTGGCCTGGGGCGCAAGAACTTTGGCGAGTCGCTGGGAAAAGTGGATGTTTATTTGAAAACGGTATAGCCGCAATCTGGACACTGTCATTAATACGGCAAATCCAGATGATGGATTTGCGCGAAGCAAAAGCAATCATGACATTCCCAAAAAAAATGAGTTAGCGGCGGTTGAAAAAGCGCTTCACGCCTTTCTCAACGGAAGCGTCCGCCTGAGCATGCCCGCTCAAAGGTGGATATCGGATTCAAGATTAGCGATCAGCGTATCGAACTGGTTGAGATTCGCCCACACTGGGATAAACCGTCCGTCTACGAACAGCATCCTTGCGCAGGGACAACTTTTATCAGAACACAGAACATTTGGAAATTATTCTGGCTGCGAGTAAACATGAAATGGCATCCCTACACACCCGCGCTGTTCACAAGCATTGATGAGGTACTGACAGTCATTGAACAAGATGAGCATGGCTGCTTTTTTGGATAAAAACAGGCTGGACATCAGCAAACTGGCCTCGGCCATTGGTCTTTCGCGCCCGACAGTGATGCAGTACCTGGCCTTCCTGGAGATAACCTGCGTCATTCGCCGCGTGCCGGACATGCTCGGACTGCTCAAGAACCTGCGCAAAACCCATCATGCCGAACTGACTGTCATATCAGACAACGCCGAAGCTCTGGCGCTGGCCCAATCCCCCATCCAACTCCCGGCCCAGTTGTTCTGCTGTCACCTGACCCGCGCGCGCGGATTTGATACAGAAGCCCCGCGCACCATCCGCAAGATGACGGAAACGTATTAAGCGTCAGGACAAACATTTTTTTGTTGTGAGTGAGTGCGCGTACGCGCCCAGCGATTGCACAAATTCCAGGTTGGCCGTGCTGCACACCCCGGTCACGTGCGCCCCCGGGTGTTTTGCCAGTTGGACAGCAAATGTACCGGTTGCGCCGGAAGCGCCAAAGAGCAGCACCTGCTGCCCGGCCTGCACCTGTCCCCGCCCCAGGAAGTACCAAGTCAACCAGCCGCGTGAGGGCACGGCGGCGGCCTCTGCATAGCTCAGGTTGGATGGCTATCGTGAAACCACTCAACTTCAATAACAGGAATAGCAAAGCTGCGTTCTGGTTACCGGTTTCAATAATACGTATAATTCCAGGCTGCCAACAGAAAAAACACGACTGAGAATAAACTGATTACAAAACCGATCCGAAATTGCGTTTCAGCAGCCTTTTGTTTGAACTCATTTTAGCTTCTGGTTTTTTAGAAAAGTTGTGATTCAGGCCTTGCTATCTTGTTGCATAGCGATAACTACATTTCCCTTTTTGTGGCCTTGTTCCACGTAGCGATGCGCCTCAGCAACCTGTTCGAGCGGAAAGCGTTTGTCTATGACAGCATTGACCTTCCCCTCTTCGGCCAGCTCTTTGACCAGGAGCAGGCTCTCGACCTTTTCATCGGCCAGGGCACAGATGACCTTTTGTCGGCTGAAGAGCGCTGTCCAAAGCATATCCAGCAGCGCGCGGCCCTTGAAACTGGCATAGAGTAGGATTCCATCCGGCTTTAGTGACTTTTTAGCGCGGGCAAACGAAACCCGCCCCAGTATATCGAAGATCACGTCGTAGGTTTCGCCGTTTTGGGTGAAATCCTGCCTGGTGTAATCGATCACCTTTTCCGCGCCAAGCGATTTAACGTAGTCCAGGCGCGGCGTACCGCACACGCCGGTCACTTCCGCGCCATAATGATGCCGGGCAAGTTGGACGGCTAGCGCGCCGATTCCGCCGGACGCGCCGTTGACGAGAATTTTATGCCCCACCTGGAGTTTGGCCTTTTGTAGCAGACTGACGGCCATGATTGCCCCATAGGGCAGGGTGGCTGCTTCGGCGTAGTCCAGGTTGGCGGGCTTGAGAGCGACCGATCCGCTTTCAGGCAGGCAGATGTATTCGGCGTTGGCGCCCATGTTCATCCCAACGTAGGCAAACACCCGGTCGCCGGGTTTGAATTTTGTGACGGATTTCCCGACCGCTTCCACGTCCCCGGCCAGTTCACTGCCAAGAATCTGGATTTTGGGCTTGTTCCAGCCAAAGGCCATCCGCGCTGGCAGGTAAAGCGGGGCGGGCATGTTGAATGGGCTATGGGCGAAGTCGCGTGCTGTCAGGTCGCCGTAATTAACCGGCGTGGCGCGCACCCGCACCAGGATTTCGTTATCTTTGGGGGTGGGCTTGGGGACATCCTTCAGTTGCAGAACATCAGGGGAACCGTATTTGGTAAAGACTATGGCTTTCATCGTATACTCCTCGAAAATTATCAATTGTTGTTACTACTCAGCCATAGATATGGGTATTTTTGGAGAATTTTGCATAATGCGCCCACATATAGGTGTGTTTTCTGGCAAAAATCGCCAAAATAATCAGTCTTATTGCAGCTATTGAGACCGACACCGCCATATGTGGTGGTTTACAAGAGGCTGAACCGCCACATGTATGGCTGAGTAGTAACCAATTGTTTTGTGTTGGATAGGCCAGCGCCGAGGGTGTCTGGCAGCCGACGATGGCGGGCGCTTCGTGGATGAGTTCGTCGTTTTCGAGGGCCGCCACCATAAACAGGGCGTAATCTACGCGACGGGTCATATTACTGGCAAGAATTGGGTCGCCCACATGTGAGCTCCAGACTGGCAGGCCCTGGCTCTCACCTTCATCCAGGTCGCTGCCGCGCACCACGGTCCAACAGTTGGGGCTGGCAAAGATGCGCCGGCAGGCTTCCACCTGGTCGTCAAGATCAATCAGGCGGGTCAGGCGTCCAACCCAGCGGTAAAGTGTCTCTTCCCGTTTCATAGATACGGGGTACACATCCTGGCCATCGCGCGTAATATGCCAGCCACAGGAGAAAATCAGCCGCGCTCCCGGCTCGGCATAATCGAGCACAGCCTGGGCCGTTCCGGTCGAGTAGTGCCGCCGGCCCCAGGGCACCAGCACGGTCAGCACGCCATCGCAGCCGGCAACGGCTTTCTGGATGACGGCGCGGTCGTTCGTATCGCCGGGGATAACGGGGATGCGCCCCTTGAACCGTTCGAGTTTGCCAAGACTGCGTTCCCGGCAAACGCCAACCACCTCGTAGCCCCGGTTGAGACAGTGTTGAAGCATGTATTGGCCGAGTTTGCCAGATGCCCCAACAACACAAACCTTTTTCATCATTAGCCTCTTTCCTATGTCGCCTGAACCGGCTGGCGGCGCAACAGAATGATGCCCAGCCCACTAAACCAGATGATTTGGCTCAAGCCGAACATACCCACCAGGTCGGTCAGGCCTGGAAGGATGGAGATAATTCCCAGCGCGCCGACCAACAGGCCAAAGAAATTCAAGGCTTTGGGTAACCCGCCGCCCCGCAAAGCAGCCAGGCTGATCAGCAGGGTCCAGG
>JAKLPV010000002.1 GCA_022013685.1 Anaerolineae bacterium | reverse complement strand
GGCGGGCACTTCTTTCCGGCTTATTCAGACGCCCTGCTTTGAACCCGTCCACGATGTCTTGATGGTTATCTCGGTTGTTAAGGTGCTACTTTCTTCCACGATGTTCTGATGGATGACAGATATTGGTTAATGGTTAATCGAATATCGAGTGACCATTAACCATTCTCCCCAACGGAGCCCTCATGACAAATCACCAATCCCCAATTACCAATGACCAAGCCTCTTTGGCCGACGGCCTGCTCGAAGCTGGCTGCATCAAATTTGGCGAATTTACCCTGAAATCGGGCTTAATCTCACCCATTTATATTGATTTGCGCCGCATCATCACCTATCCGGCCCTGTTGCGCCAGATAGGTGAAGCCTACCTGCCGCTGATTCGGACTTTGCAATTCGACCGCCTGGCCGGCCTGCCCTACGCTGCCATCCCGATTGCGACCGCCGTTTCGCTGGCGGGCGACTACCCGATGATCTATCCGCGCAAGGAAGTCAAAACCTACGGCACCAAGGCCGAGATCGAAGGCGATTTCAAAGTTGGCGAAGTTGCCCTGGTCATCGACGATCTGGCTACCACCGGTGGCAGCAAGTTTGAAGCCATCGAAAAGCTGACCGGCGCTGGACTGATCGTCAAAGACGTGGTCGTTCTCGTAGACCGTCAATCCGGGGCGCGTGAAGCCCTCGAAGCGGCCGGTTTCCATCTTTACGCCGTCCTGACCATCAGCGAAATGCTCGATTATTGGGAAACAACCGGCAAAGTGGAAAAAGAAAAAATAGCCGCCACGCGGGAATTCCTGAAGAATGCGTAGCCGCTTTCCAATTGCCGTGCATCTGCTCTTTATCAAAGATGAGAAGGTATTGCTTTTGCGCCGCTTCAACACCGGTTACGAAGACGGGAATTACAGCGTGGTAGCCGGGCATGTCGATGCAGGCGAAACTGTCACCCAGACCGCCATCCGCGAGGCGCAGGAAGAAGCCGGGGTTCAGATCGCGCCTGAAAATATCGAGGTGGTGCATGTCATCCATCGCAAATCCAACGATGAACGCATCGATTTCTTCGTGCAGGTCAATGCCTGGGATGGCGACATCCGCAACATGGAGCCGGACAAATGTGACGATCTGTCCTGGTTTCCGCTCGCAGATTTGCCGGTCAACATAATCCCTTATGTGCGCAATGTGATTCAAGATGCCGGGAGCGGGATTTTTTACAGCGAATATGGCTGGCAGAACTGATATTGGCTTTTACAGCAAAACAGGCCGGGAATTTTCCCGGCCTGTTTCTTTTATTTGATTGACTTTGCAATGCGGATTAACTCTAGCTCATCCACCGTATCGCTGGAAAGTCTGTAGACCAGTCCTCCGATTCGCCAGTAAAGCTCTGTATCTTTCTTAGTAGAATCCCATTGTCCATCTTCACCAAACCCGCCTTGAATAACCCAAGTGTAACGCCCGTTAATATTTTCCCTTTTCGCGGTTTCGATTCCCGAAGGTCGCAGGATTCGCCAGTCCTCTTGTATCATCAACCTGATGTTTTGGTCTGTCTGATTTTGCCAAACGAGTCTCACCCATGTGTTTGAATTGGCTACATTTCCTTCGCGCGCTACGAACCCATCCGGCAGGTAAGCCGGTGCTTTCAACAAAAAGGGTGGATTCTTCAAAATATTGTCTACGGCTTGCTGCTTATACAAATTAGAATCATCTTCGTTGTTTTGCAAAGCAGGGATCGACTCGGCCATGCGTATCAACTCATCCAGAGGCAGGGCCGATTCGGCTTCACCCGTTTCTTGATTGAACTTTGGGGATACTATCAGGAAATAGGTCAGGCCGTCTTTTTGCAAATAGATTTTTGTAAAATGTGATGTGTGCTTCCAATCGCCGAAATCTTGACTGTAGAAAGTTCCGCGAACCAACAAGGCTGGTTGTCCGTTGATTTGAATTTCTTCGGCACTGTCGAGATCCGAGATGGTAATAGGCCAAGTTCTGGCTCGATCATCAATCCGAAGGTTTATCCAGGAAGAGCCTTCGGGAGTTATATAAGTCACAGAAATTTGATTGCCATTATCTTTGAGAATTTGCAATTTTTCTGAAAAACTATAATCGTCTGGAACATAGGCTGGCAGGGCAAATTCAAACGGGATATCTTTAAGGGCGTATGAAATGGTATTTTCATCCGGGGAAGAAGAAAAGGAAAAGGAATTATCATCTTCTATACTTGGACGCCAAAAACTCACTTCCACTTCAAACCCTGCGATAATCCTGATCAACTCCACAATACCCGCCCTGGCCGGTTCTGAAAAGGTGAAGAGGGCCGCGAACAGGATCAGGCTTATCAGCGCAAACCTGATAACGAGTCTGAAGTTTGGGTTGGCTGTTTTGCTTTGAGCTGCTCTGCTCGAAAGGCGTTCGTACAGTTTTTGCTGGAAATCCGGCCGCACGGCCGGGCGGTTCTGGTAGAGAAATTTATCGTCCATGGTTTATTTCTCCCATTCTTCGCGCAATTTTGTCACCGCGCGCGATAAAATTGTCCCGACATTGCTTTCGCTCAACCAGGTCTGGCGGGCAATCTGGCGGTTGTTCAATTCTGCGCCGTATTTGAGCGCAATCAAAAGCTGCTCGCGCTCTGAAAGGCAGGGCATCAAACTGGCTAGGCGCTCAAAGTCGAGACGCTGCTCCACATCGGCTTCGACGTGCTGGCTTGCCAGTTCTGGCGGGACAGCTTCCAGCCCCACCTCGCGCCTGCGTTTGCGGAAATGGTCGGCAGCCACTTTTTGGGCGATCCCAAAGACCCAGGCCTCGAAATTATTCAGGTTTTTGCGATAATTTTCACGGTGCGTCCAGGCCTTTTCGAAACATAACGCACTCAGTTCTTCTGCTATCAGGCTGTCGCCTGTTTTGTAGCAGAAAAAATGGTAGACGCGTGGCAAGAGATGGTCATAAATCTCCTTCCAGTTTATACTTTCGTCCATTGTTATCGCCTTGGATGTCTGGAGTAGTGTTTTCATAAAATGTCCATGATGGGGATGCTTTCTAAAGATTAATTCGTTCCAGCATCATAAGTATCACACAAACCAGGAACCAAATGGAAAAAGATACCCCACAATGGTTGACCTTTGCCCGCGAAATCTATACCCTTTCGCAGGCCGGGCTGGCCTACAGCAAAAACGACTTCGACCTCGAGCGTTATCAGCGTTTGCAGGAGATCAGCGCCGAGATCATTGCCGGCCAGTCCGCGTTGGAAAAAGAAGCCATTCTTGAGAGTTTTTCCATTCAGGCCGGTTATCCAACCCCCAAAGTCGATGTGCGCGGCGCGGTGATCCGCGATGGAAAGATCCTGCTCGTGCAGGAAATCACCGATGGCCGCTGGTCGCTGCCCGGCGGCTGGGCCGACCTGGGTGAATCTCCGCAGGAGATGGTCGAGCGCGAAGTTTTGGAAGAAAGTGGGATGACCGTCAAAGCTCAAAAAGTGCTTGCCGTGTACGACTCCAACCGGGTCAACCCGCTCGAGTTCTACCACGCCTATAAAGTCATCTTTCTGTGTGAAATTATCAGCGGCGAACCAACCCCCAGTTACGAAACTCCCGATGTGCGTTTTTTCGACCCGGCTGGCCTGCCCCCGCTCTCGCCTTTCCGCACCAACCAGCGCATCCTCGACGAAATTTTTGCGCATCTCGCCGACTCCGGCCGCCCGACATCGTTTGATTGAGCGCATCTCATTCTGCCCTGACCAACCTTTCAACGAGGCTGACCATGTACAAACTCATCCGGCCCCTTCTTTTCAAACTCGACCCTGAAATAGCCCATGCCCTGACCCTGCATCTCGTCCGCTGGGCTGGAATTATCCCGCCTTCGCGCTGGATGCTGCAAGGGATGTTTACCCCGCCCGAAAAGCCGGTCCAGGCCTTTGGGCTGACGTTCAAGAACCCGGTCGGTTTGGCCGCCGGTTACGACAAGGATTGCCAGGCTGTGACCGGGCTCTCCGCGTTGGGGTTTGGCCATCTCGAATTGGGAACGGTCACCCCGCGCCCGCAGCCGGGAAACCCAAAACCGCGTATCTTCCGGCTGATCGAGGAAGAAGCTGTGATCAATCGGATGGGTTTTCCGGGGCATGGGATGGACTATGCCTCCATGTCATTGCGAGCCGCCGGTTTTGGGCGGCGCGGCAATCCCCCGGTTAACAGGAGATTGCTTCGGGGTTACGCCCCTCGCAATGACACCATAATCGGAATTAATCTCGGCAAAAACAAAGACACCCCGCTCGAAAACGCGGCGGATGATTACATTGCGCTGATGCGCCAGTTCATTTTCCAGGCGGATTATCTTGCCATCAACATTTCCTCGCCCAACACGGTTGGCTTGCGCCGTTTGCAGGGTCGGGAAATGCTCGAAGGACTGCTGAAACAAATCAGCGTTGAACGTTCAACGCTGAGCGTTCAACGGCCCGTGCTGGTAAAGATTGCCCCCGATCTGTCTGATGAAGAGTTGGACGATGCTGTCGGCGCCATCCTCGACAACGGCATGGACGGCATCATCGCCAGCAACACCACCCTCAACCGCGAGGGGATTCAATCCCCACTGCGGGTACAAACAGGCGGTTTAAGCGGCCGGCCGCTGACGGGTTTGAGCGATTCCGTGCTGGTAAAGGTCCTCGCGCGGGTAAATGGTCGGGTTCCGGTGGTTGGCGTGGGCGGAATCATGAGTCCCGATGATGCCAAACGTAAATTAGACCTGGGCGCGACGCTGGTGCAGGTTTATACAGGCATGATCTATGTCGGGCCGGGTTTGGTCAAGCAGATTGTGGAAAAGCTTTAGTACTGAGCGAAGGGCTACGCCCTCCGCAGTGCTTGTCACTCGTGAAATTCTTCCACCTGGTAGGTGTGGACAGTCAGGCGCTGGGTACGCCAGGCGTTGGGAGATGCGCCCATTTTCTGGCACAGGTGGCTGAGAAATTCGTCTTTGTCGGGCAGTTGCCGCCAGACCTGCGGCAAGAAGGTTGCCCGGTGACCCGATGAGTCGCGCAGGGTGACGCCGTCGTTGCCAGGGCGTAGTTTTTCGAGCAAGTTTTCGGCGCTGGTGTAGTGAAGTTGTTTTGGCGGTGTCAGGCACGATACTTCGATTTCGATCTCATCCAATTCGGTGGGTGAGACCGGCGCAAAACGGGGATCGTTGAGCGCGGCGGCGATGGCGTGTTCCTGAACATCCTGCGCCAACGGCTGACGGGCTTCGAGTGTGCCGATACAGCCGCGCAATTGTCCGCGCCGGGTAAGGGTAACAAAAGATGCGCCATTTTCGCGCAGGGCCGGGCTAAGTTGTGATAAGCGAATGGGGATTGGTGTATCGCCGCGTATCCCCATTTCAAGGGCCTGGCGCGCCAGCCTGAGCAGGGTTTGTCGTTCATCGGCTGTCAGTTGTGTTTCCATAGTCACCTCCCACTTTGGGCTTAACAAAACACATTTAAAGGATACCCTATTTTTGCAGTTTGCGATACTGGCGATTGAAATAAATCAGCGGGTTATCTGTGCGAAAATCTTGTGCAGCCACCACATCGCCGACAAAAATTGTGTGCGCTCCAGAATCCAGCGTGTTTGTCACGCGACAATCGACACAAGCCAGACCGACACGCAAGAGCGGGGCGCCTGTTGCCAGGCTGAAGGTTTCGAGTCCATCGAAGCGATCCAGGTCATCGGGCACACGGCCTGCAAAACGGTCTGAAATATCATCTTGTTCGCTGGCAAGGATGGTTACGCCAAAAATCCGCGAGTGGGTGATGAGGTGATGAGTGCGCGTATTGTGTGAAATGGCGATCAAGATCTGCGGAGGGGTTACCGACAAAGAAGTGAAAGAGCTAACTGTCATACCGTGTTGAACATTCTCATGGACAGATGTAACAATGGTTACGCCGGTTGTCCAAGAACGCATGACCAGGCGGAAAATATCAGGATCGAGCGACATAAATCTCCAAACTTTTTAGAATGATAATACTTGTCCGCACAGCCCCAGTCAAGTCAGAGAAGTGTTAGAATTTCCGGTAACTTCACCTAAATCATCCAAATCGCTTGCGCCCACGCTTTCTTTTAAGGTACTATAATATCAATTAATTATGGACACCACACCTGACAGTTCTGAACGCCGCCGCAGGCGCTTTCCTGCTATTATCCAGACCACTTTGCTGGTGGCAGCCCTGGTCGCCACCCTTTTTACCGCCTTCCCGCCCAAGGGATTGTTCTCCGGCGATATTTCAGAACAATTGGCCGGTTTGCTGACCAGCGAACCCGAGGGCATGGTTTTACCTGGAACACCCCTGCCGCAAGTGCGCCTCGGGATTGTCGCCGGTCACTATGGCAATGATTCAGGGGCAGTCTGTGAAAATGGCACCACTGAGGTCGAAGTAAACTTTAAAATCGCCACCATCGTGCAGCAAAAATTAACCGCGTTGGGTTTTCAAGCCGACGTGCTTGAGGAGTTTGACCCGCGCCTGCAAAACTATCGCGCGGCTGCGCTTGTGTCCATCCATAATGATTCTTGCGTCTATGTCAACGATCAGGCCAGCGGGTTTAAAGTTGCAGCGGCCATGAGTTCGCGCGACCTGAACCTCGCCAACCGCCTGGCCCTGTGTTTGCGTGACCGCTACCAGCGCACCACCAATTTGCCTCTGCATGACAGCATCACCAACGATATGACGTTCTACCATGCTTTCGATGAAATCAGCCCCAACACTACCGCTGCCATTATCGAAACCGGCTTTCTCAATCTTGATTATGAAATCCTTACCCAACAGCCTGATCTGGTTGCAACAGGCATTGTTAACGGTATCCTTTGTTATATCAATAATGAGAGCATCGTTCCAACCGCCCCATGAACCCTAACCATATCGCCGCCTTCCGGGCCATAGAAGAAGCCCAAAAAGCCCTTCGCGCGCATGACAAGGCCCTTGCGCGCCACTACGCTGTCCAGGCAGCCCAATTGGCCCCAGATATCGAAGAAGCCTGGCTGATGCTGGCTGCAGTCGCCAGCCCGCGCGCCAGCGTGGCCTACCTCGACAAAGCCCTCCAAATCAACCCCAAGAGCGAGCGCGCCCACAAAGGCATGGCCTGGGCGGTCAAGCGCCTGCGCGAACAACAAACCCACCAAACTGCAAAAATCCCTGTATCAACCCCTGCGCCAGCGCGGATGGCTCTGCCAACCGTACTGCCGTCTGCCAACGCCAGGCCTTTGCAGCCTGTCCAGTCGCCCTCTGCGCGGCAGTCAGTGCCCTATACGGCCATCTTTGTTATATTCCTGTGTCTTTTGGCCACGTTTGTTGTCTGGCAGGGAGTTACTCCGGCCCTGGCTCTGCTCAACAATTCAGCGCTTGCCCCGGCCCAGGGCGGGGTTTCCTGGGCTGAAGTCCAACTCGAAAAACCGACCTATACCCTGACTCCAACAGCAACCTTTACGCCAACGATCACCTTTACCCCAACCCCTTCCAGCACGTTTACCCCGACCTCAACAGAAACCCCAACTGCTACTCCGACCGAAACCCCCAGCCAGACGCCTACGATCACGCTGACTCCAAGCGAAACCCCCATCCCAACTGAGACGGTTTATGTTCCGCCAACCAACACACCTTATGTGGCCCCCACCACCCAGGCCAGCGCAGGCGAGCGCTGGGTAGAGATCAACCTCAGCCAGCAAATGCTCTATGCCTGGGAAGGTGACATCCTGGTTGGCTCGTTTGTCGTCTCCACCGGAACCTGGCAAACACCCACCGTCACCGGCACATATCGCGTTTATGCTCGTTTCAAATACAAAGACATGAGCGGACCCGGCTACTACCTGCCGGATGTTCCCAATACCATGTTTTTCTACCAGGGCTATGCCATTCACGGCACCTACTGGCACAACAACTTCGGCACACCCATGAGTCACGGTTGCGTCAACATGACCATCCCCGAATCAGAATGGCTTTTCAACTGGGCGCCTTCGAATTTGCTGGTCAATGTCCATTATTAATCTGCCGATTCTCACCGTCACCTGGTTCAAATTAATCGGCTTTTCCCTCCCGTAAGGCGGACGCGTTCGACCCCTGGCTTGTTTACCGTTTATCAGGCATTATCCACGCCAATACATTTTCCCAAAGGAGAAATTAGATGCACCCCTCATTCCAGTACGAGCAATACCTGCTCAAGAAACAAGCCATTGCCCTGACCGGCAAACTGCGCTTCTACAACCCGCAAGGCGAAGTCGTCCTGTTCAGCGAGCAAAAAATGTTCAAACTGCGCGAAGACATCCGCGTTTTCTCTGACGAACAGAAAAGCCAGGAAGTGCTGGCCATTAAAGCCCGCAAAATCATCGATTTTTCTGCCGCCTACGATGTGGTCGACTCGAGCAGCGGCGAAAAAGTTGGTGCCCTGCGCCGCAAAGGACTTAAATCCATCCTGCGCGATGAATGGGAAGTGCTTGATTCCTCCGACAATGTGATTGGCCTGTGCTTTGAAGACAACATGGGTTTGGCCATGCTGCGCCGCCTGCTGCTTGGCAACCTCCTGCCTCAGAACTACGATATGACCCTGGGCGAAACCCGCGTTGCCGACTTGAAGCAACGCTTCAACCTGATCCGCTACGAGATGGACCTTGACTTCAGTATGGATGCCGGCCACAAACTGGATCGCCGCCTGGGCGTCGCTGCAGCCGCTCTCCTGGCCATCATCGAAGGCAAGCAGGATTCCTAATGCCTCGCAACGCCTTATTCGCCGGGTTGGTTTTCGACGAATTTGACCATCCGGCTGAAACTGCTTATGTTGGCGCTGAACCTTGTTACGTGGTGAATGACGCCGGTTTTCGGCGTCATATCCCATCTGAGCAGGTAGACCGCCATGTGCTGGCCGAAATTGCCGGCATGATGAAAGGCAGTGAAGACCTGCTCAGTCAGCAAGCCGCCAAAATGCTCGGCAGCGACGACCCTTTCAGCCGCGCGATGATCGAGAACCAATTAAAAAACATCGAGCAGCAGTTTGATATGCTGTTCAATGTTGGCATTCCTGAAGAAATGCGCGCCTATCTGGGCATGACCGGATTCAAGGTAATTATTGACATGCAAGGCAAAGTGTTACGCTTCGAACAACCTGGCACTACCTCAGGTGAAGACGAATAAAAACCGCCGTTTTTCCGGCCTTGCCCTGCAGGCGGGTTGGTGATAAAATCGGCATTCGCAAGTTGGGCGCGTAGCTCAATGGTAGAGCAGCGGCCTTTTAAGCCGTTTGTTGAGGGTTCGAGCCCCTCCGCGCTCACAAGCTGTTTTACCCGTCGGAACACACTGGTGCGTCGCACCGATGTGGAAGACAGCACAACGGGGGAGGGGATGCGTTATCAGCGCGTCCCCTCCGAAACCCCGGTTTTATATCACCTAAAACGTTAAACTGTATTTTGGAATAGAAAATCAGCCTTCCAGGCCCCCTGGTGGCTGTTTTTATTTTATCTGTATTTGTTAAGGTGCGTCGCAAAGAAAGGGAATTAGTTGTGTTATCAGCGCAATTAATTCTCAGATTTAGGCGAAATCAGTTGTTTTTCCTGGTAAGCAACCACTTCTGCGCAAGGAATTTTCAACGGAGAGTTTTTTCGGGTAGGATCAAACTTCCGTGCGCCAGGGAAATGCCCACGCTTGACCAGTTTAGTCACGGTCATTGTTGAACAATTGAGCATTTCTGCAACCTGCTTTGTGGTTAATAGATCAGTTTCCATATATGCAAACAGTATAAACTATAAAAACGAAGAAAGTCAATAGGGCAAAACCTTAATAAATTTCAAATTGGAACTACAGAACATCTCTATTGGCAGCTTACGGGCTGATCGTGCAGAATGCTTACCCCGATTTTGACCCAAATATGATGTGGAATCTCAAATATGGTGACTTGAATCATTCCCCAATGATGGGAGGCAATAACGGTATGATGGATGGAGATTGCTGGGATACAACTGTTCCCATCTATTTATCTACTGAAATGAATGTCGCCCCCGAAAAGGCCATTGAATACGCCCAGAAATATCTCGATGCTAATGTCAAGGGTGCCACCGCCGCCACCGACCCGATCAAATTCTATGGCTACTACACAATCGATTTTGAGCAAGATGGGAAGGTTGTCGGGATGTTGAGCGTCAATGGTTACAGCGGGCAGGTTTTTCTGCACGCCTGGCACGGCACGTTTATCGAAGAATCTGCCATGCAATAATCGGCAGATGTCAGCAAGTTTCATTGTGTGTTTTGCGAAAAAGCCTCGCATCCGAGGCTTTTTGTTTTTAACATAGGCAAAACTGCCTATTTAAAAATACGCGGGATGGCGCTGGAAGGCCGGGGAACAGAACCGTATACTGAAGACAATGACGGAGAATACGCTATGGAAAAACCACCCTTCCTGATTGTGGAACAACTTTACGAGATCGCCATTGAACAGGTCATGCAGCAGATCCACAGCCTTGCCTTACAAACTACCCTGACTTTTGATCTGCAAGAAGCCCGTCATGCGCATGCCAATTGCCCATGTCCTCGCCACGGAACAGAACAGTGTGAGTGCCAACTGGTCGTCATTCTGATTTATGGAGACGGACCCAGACCTGCCACCTTGATTGCCCACGGGCATGAAGGGAAAACCTGGTTTTCTTTTGTTGATGCTCCCCAGCAGCATACAGGCCAGTCTATGGAAACTTTGCTTTTGCGTACCCTCATGCCTGCATAACTTTCTGAAAAGAATTAAAGATCTTCTCAGAAGATGATCTAGGGTTTCAAAAACCGTGTTTTTCTTCCAGGATCAACTATGTCCCTTGCTCTACAATCTCAACCCATGCTCACTCGCCAGACACGGATCGCCTATCTTGACATCGCCAAAGGGATCGGCATCCTGCTGGTGGTGATGGGGCACAATGACTTTTCGCTGATTTCCCCCTTCTTTTTCAAGTTGATCTACTCGTTCCACATGCCACTCTTCTTTTTCATGTCGGGCATCTTTTTCAAGCCCGATTTGTCCTTTTTGACTCTGCTCCGCCGCCGCTTCGACAGCGTACTCAAACCCTACATTTTCATTATTTTGCTGATTTTCTTCGCCACCTTATCCTTTACCAAAGTGGATTTTGCCCATGCCACCAGCCGTCTCATCAAAGCACTGTATGGAAATGGGCACTATTTGGATTGGGTGCAATTGTGGTTTCTGCCACACTTGTTTGTTGTCAGCCTATTTGCCTTCTTGTTTTTCAAACTGGTTCGCCAGACCGGTCTCCCTTGGCTGAAATGGGCGCTTTTAGTGGCTGCCCAGGTTGTGGGCGTATTAAGTATCTCCGCATTTTGGCCTTTCACGTTCAATTTTTTCGGACGACAGTTGACAGTCTTTGGACTGCCTTTCAGCCTGGATCTGGTCTTCATCAGCGGATTTTTCTTTATCCTGGGCAACGAGCTGTTTCAAAACTTCCCCGTTACCTTATTCCAGAAACCGCAAATGTTACTTTTTCTCGGACTTTTGCTCTCGCTCCTCGTCTGGTTCTATCCTCCCACGATCGATTTTAATATCCGCCAGTTTGATGCGTTGTTCTTGAATACGCTGGAGGCTCTGTTGGGAATCTCCTTCACCCTTTCCCTGGCATTACAAATCGAACGCATGGCTCGATTGGCGGCGATTTTCAAATATATAGGAGGGGCTTCACTCATCATCCTGCTCTTTCAGGTACCCATCCAGGCCTTCTGGAGCGATAAAGTTCTCGCCCTGACCGGCAACTTCCCCAGCGCTTATTGGATTGGTTTCCTGGCTGGTGTACTTGGCCCCCTGGCGATTAATGCGCTTTTTATCCAACCCAATCCGGTGGTTGGAAAGTGGTTCGGACAAAAAATGTACGCAACCGCCCCTGCTAACGATTAATGCGGTGTGTTTTTTGGATGGGATATGATCATTCTTTATTGGTCCTTTCCTCATCCTTCACGAAGCCTTTACATTGGCGGATTATGATAGAGAAAATTGAAATGGAGATGAAAAAATGAAAAACACTTGGAAATGGATTCTCGGTATCGCCCTGGTGCTGGTTTTGTTCTTTGGACCTTATCTGTTCCAACTCGTATTCCCGACTGTGGGATACGGCTACGGAATGATGGGCTCCGGTCGCGGTAGCGGCATGATGGGCGGTTTTGGCTTTTTCCCCTTTGGGATGGGATTGATGTGGCTCATTCCCTTGGGAACAATCGCGCTGATTGTGCTGGGCGTTGTCTGGTTGGTGAACAACACCAATAGTTCCAAAACCGTACAAGGAAAGGTTTGCCCCTCGTGCGGGAAGCCGGCCCAAACAGATTGGAAAACCTGCCCATATTGCGGGAATGGCCTATAAATTCTTATTTGGTATCAATCAACAAACAAAGAGCAAGCCTGTTTTATGAGGCTTGCTCTTTATTTTATGCATTTGGTTAAGTTACGGTATCCAGTTGGACAACACATTCACCACTTTATCCGGTTGGGCCGGGTCGTTGGTGATGAGATGTACGCCGAAGTTATGCGGGCCATCCATCCCTTCATGCATCATGAACACAGTGGATTCAACAATCGTGCTTTCGCCGGGCTTGAGAGCCATCGAACCGATGGTTAATTCAGGAGGTCAGCACCCCTCCAAGACCTGGATATAGGGCTTCTCTTTGAAGCGCAATACGCCATCGCCAGTGTTGGTAACCTTGATGGCAAATGTTTTTTCCACGTTGAACTTGACATCGCCATAATCAATTGTCTCCTGGTCAACCACCAGTTTGGGTGTGCCGCCGCCATCGCTCCCCCCCAGTGCGAAAAAGATTGCTACGGCGATCAGCAGAGCACCACTAATGACGAGTGCAATTAGCGGTGTGGGTAATTTCTTTTGCTGCTTGCGTTTTCTTTTGTTCACGAATACCTCCTATTTAGGATAATCAAACTGGAATGAGTACAAGTAGGCGATCACATTCCAGATTTGTTCATGGGTAAAAATGCTGCCCCACATGGGCATGCCCGTTCCCATGCCACCGCGCAAAATTTTTCCCTGCAAAAGCGCCGGGCTCGCCCCCAACATTCGCTGTGGGTTCGTAAAGTCGGCCGGGGTTTGCATGGACATAGCCATATCGCCGTTCATGGTTTGCATCGAGGCGGCCCCAGCGGCAGCCAAATCGTCGGCAAAGACACCGTTACCGCCGCCAAATTCACCGTGACAGGCGGCACAGTTCTGCGCATAAAGTTGTTTGCCTTCCGCCAGTCCGGCCGGGGTGGAATTGGCCTGCCAGATGGCAGACACCACATCCCATCGCTGGGACGTGCTCAAGCTGGTAAAACGTAAATTGTCAAAGAGTTGGTATGGGGAGTGAGAGCGATAGTAATCCGGGGTGGTAAGTTGGGAAATGGATAAAGTGCTCGCTAACTCCTGACCGTTAACGGTGGACGGGGGATCAGTGGGCACCAGCGGCGCATTGTGTGGTGCATCCAGGTTGATGCCCAGGGTCACATACAGCGGTTTGGTGACTGATTCGAGCGAAGTTGCAGCGCCAGTTACCTCAATTGTGCCGCGCATCCGCCAGTGGTTCAGCCCACACCAGCGGGTGCAGAAAAAGGTATAAATTCCCGGCTTGTCGAAAGTCAGCGTGGTTTCGCTCACTTTGCCAGGCTCGATATCCACTGGCTGCATGTCCATTTGTCCTACAGCGAAACCGTGCATGACGTCATCGGAGGTGAATTTCAGGTGGAGGGGTTCGCCCACTTTGGCCTGGATGATATCGGGACTCCAGCCGCCGCCTTCGGCGATTCTGGCGTGAATGAGCGGAGTCTGCGCCCAAAGCGCCAGCGGGAGCGCGACGACCCCAAGGCTGAAGACCGTTATAACAATGCGGGTGATGAATTCCGAGGTTTTCATAGCAATAACCAAAGCATGAGAAAAGTGGCAGCGAGACAATAAACAATGACCGGCGCGGGTGAAATCCCTGCTTGCGGGATAGATTTCTGCGCGGTGCGCGCCGACCAGGCCAGCCCACCAACCAGCACCAGTGTTTGGGCGGGAGTGACCAGCGCCGAGAGCACCGGCTGCCAGGCGATGGCCGCTGTACCGAATAAATTCCAGCCCAGGCCCAGCGGATCTGAAAGCGCGGCGAGGATATAAGTGGCGTTGGTTAACACGAAGGACAGGCTGAAAGCCACCCAAAACATCAATCCAAGTGGGATGAGGGCGGTGGCGGCGGTGGCAAACTGTTTGCCGGTTGGAATTGTTTTTATATCGCCAAATTTGACTGACAGCCAGAATAGCGCCGGCAGGAGGCCAAAAATAACCGCCAGAAAACCGGCTGCATACCCGAACCAGGCTGGAGAGAAAACACTGTAAGCAGCCAGTTTCACTGCGCCATTGGAGCCCATCAACACATAGGCATACACCAGAGCTGCCCCGAGCATGATGAAGGCTTTGAAAGCTTCATCCAGTTTGGCCGAGGGTTTGGTAAGGTCGGCAGAGAAGGGGCGCAAGTTAACGGCGATATTGTCGTGCGGGCAGGTGCGGATGCATTCCATGCACAGGCCGCAGTAAGTATTTTTGGTCAGCCCGCCAGGAAAGACATCCCAGGGGCAGCCGGAGCCGAGTTCGGAGCCGTTGTAGCAGGGTTTGCCCACACACTCTGCGCAAACGTTTTTATTTTTGACGCGCAGTTCAAGCGGGGCGGTCTGGGCATATAAACCAATAAATCCACCTACCGGGCAGAGATAGCGACAAAAAGCGCGGCGTTCAAAAACCAGGCTCAAGCCAATGGCCAGAAACAACATGGCCGCCAGTACAACGGATGTCACCACCGGGGTGGTCAGGATCACGGAAGAGAATAATGCCACCAGCGTGAAGGAAATATTCTGCGTCCACATGTTGCGAAACTTGGCCGGAACACGCAGATTCAACCACTTGGGTGCTTTTTTTGCTGGATCAAGTACGGCCCCGCGCTGAAGCCAATCTCCGACCACCGGGATGGGACAGACGCCGCACCAGCCGCGCCCGAAAAACGGGACGGCAACTAGAATCAGAATGGCCCACCAGGCGATCCAAACGAAAACGATGCTGAAGTTGTGGCTTCCGACCGGCGTGCCGACAAGCCCAGCCACAATTGCAAACAAGAATCCCGCCAACATGAGTACAAAGACCACCAGTTGAGGGTAGCGGTTCTTGAGCACGTTTTTTATGAGTGGGAAGCGGGTAAGTTCGAATTTGGTCATAGGGATTTCATCATTCCACTTTCGTTGTACGCGCCAAAACGAAAACGGAAAAAATACCGAGAGAGGCAAGCGCTAATGAGCGATAAAGCCAGGTGTTTGCGCCAACATTTAATTTTCCTACCATGAATGGGTGCATCGCCCCACAGGTGACATTGCACCTCAGCCGGAAGGAGCCCGATTTGTCGGCGACAAAGGTCAGGGTGGCGGTTTGACCGGGATCGGCCTTGACCGAGACGCCGTATCCATCCACATACAGACCATGCACCACGTCCGTGCTGACCAGTTCAATCGTTACCTTGTCACCGGGATTGACATTGATCTCCCCAGGTTGATAAGCAAATTGACTGGCCTCAACGCGGAAGCTCCGGTCAATCGGTGTGCTGATATGGGCTGGCAGTGGCGCAAAGGCCACCACCAGTCCAGTCAGCAAGAGGAGAAGGAGAATTGCACGCGAACGCATGATCGGTTACTTAATGTTGGATGTGCCGTACTTTGAGTAGGTTGAGTCAACCACGGTGCGGATCTCATCCGGACTCTTGCCATCCTTCAACATCCGCATTGTATCCAGCGTGATGTCCACACACAGAGAGCAGCCGAGCGCGTGATTGTCGTAGGTGATGGCGCCCTTGTCGTCTACATCAGAGACGTAACAGGCATAGTTCGAAGTGTGTCCGATATCGCCGCAGCCGCAGTAGCAAGGGATTTGTTTCATCACATCCGGGTTGGCAACCGCAAACTGATAGGCTTGCTGAACGCTGATCGGCGCATTCTGGACTTCAGTGGGCATCCCGGACATCGGAGCCATGCTGAGATCCGCATTATCTTGTGCTGCAGAACAGGCGGGCAGGAAGGCCAAGAATAAAATTGCGATCATGAGTGGAAGCAGAATTTTGGGTTTGAACATACGCGCTTCTCCAAACTGAATGATTTTGGTTGTGATGGTTATTACAAAGCTAATCTTATCGGGGAATCGCGCACAAGGGGAGCGTATTATGGCGGGGCAGAATATAGGCAATTTTGCCT
>JAKLPV010000128.1 GCA_022013685.1 Anaerolineae bacterium | reverse complement strand
CGGTCGCACCAGCGTGAAAGCTTTGCAATTGAACAATGAGTTTATCGTAGCTGCAAGGCGCTTTTGGGTACAGGCTGGTTGGCATCCACCACAGGAATGACCCCTGCCCTCACCCCCCATTTCACTCCCAGCGCGTCCGTCACGCCGACCCCCAATGGCTGGCGGCTTTCCATCCCTGCCGGCCCGCGCGGACAGTACCGTCTGGCGCAACTGGACGATTACGCCCATCTCCCGCGCAGCGCCTTCCCTCGTTCTCCGCCATTTACTCTGAGCCTGCACGCTCGCGCCTCGGCCACTGACCTGCCCGGCACCTGGGGCTTTGGGCTGTGGAATGATCCCTTCGGCTTTGCACTTGGATTCGGCAACACACCCGGACGCCTGCCTGCCCTCCCAAACGCGGCCTGGTTCTTTCACGCCTCGCCGGAGAACTATTTGTCGTTGCGAAACGACACTCCCGCCAACGGTTTCTTCGCCGGGACATTCCGCTCGCCGCGCTGGCCTGCACCGCTGCTCGCGCTCGCGCTGCTCGCCCTGCCCCTCCTGGCCCTGCGACCGGCCTCCCGTCTCCTGCGGCGGCTGGCAAGCCATATCGTCCGCCAGGATGGGAGCGCGGTAGGCGTGGATGTCACCCAATGGCACGATTATTCCATCCACTGGCAAACCGGTGCTGTCCTCTTTTTCGTGGACGGCGCGGAGATATTGCGCACGCCCCTCGCCCCGCGCGGCCCTCTCGGACTGGTGCTGTGGATAGACAACCAGTACGCCGCCTGGAGGCCAGATGGAAGTCTGGGCTACGGCACGCTGGAAAACCCGGCCGCCTGGCTGGAAATAGATAAACTGCACTATAATTGTGCGTAGAGGTGAACCATGAACATTCGCGAAATACTCACTGATATTCACGCTCTTGAAGAAGAACTGCTACAGTTCGAGTGGAAATATGGTATTCGTTCTGAAACCTTGTATGCTGCCTATATGTCAGGAGAAGAACCAGAAGATGATAATTGGGTATTAGATTTCGGTGAGTGGGCTAGTGTATATAAAACTTGGTTGGCACGTCAGGCGGAATATCGTAACGAAGTCCAGCGTATCCAACGCCAAGCGCCAAGTTTAGTGGGGTTAATCCAGGAAGCCGCATGAGTAATCCTTTTCGCACGCCGGAGGATTACGAACTCTATCTGTATACGCTTATCGAAAAGTATCCTTCAATCAAATCCTCATCACAAGCATATTCCCCCCGATATAAAGCATAACCGTATACCAGCAGCGAATATGAGTTTTACGCGGCCAAACCTACCTGCACTTATCAGCGAAATCGAGTCGCTATGAAAGCCGGGGATAGCGCTATCTGTAAATCTGTAGGCGCTAAAGCTAAAAGCGGTCTAACCCAAGTTGTAGCTGACCGGGGCTTTGCCCCGGAGGGACGCATCGCGTATGGCACACTGGAAAACCCGTCCGCTTGGCTGGAAATTGAGAATATCGTTACATCCGGGTGATATTTCTCGGTGTTCCTTTACTTTAGTTTACAGATTTGCTATACTGTGAGCGTGGGTAAGTTGATTTGACATCTTTTTTTGGTTTTCGCAACCTAAACACCTAAAAGCCATTAGACTGTCCGTATAAGTGGCTGATCCGCGAGTTGGCCCGCTCAATTCTCACTCGCGCTATTTCTGAGTGATGGGTTATAAACAAATATGGGGTAGAATCGTGGGGTATACATCTAATGTCGAAGGATAGGATGAAATGAAGAATAAGATTTACTTGAGCGATAATTTGCCGATTTTAAAGAGTATGCAAGCAGAATCGGTGGACTTGATATACATTGACCCTCCCTTCAATACAGGAAAGATTCAAGGTCGTACTCAAATCAAAACTGTCCGCTCTGAAAATGGTGATAGGGTAGGATTTCAAGGACAACGATACGAAACTATAATAATCGGGACAAAGGCTTATTCAGATTTATTTGATGACTATCTAGCTTTTCTAGAACCTAGATTGGTAGAAGCGCATCGCGTGCTAAAGTCAAACGGAACACTTTATTTTCATATAGATTATCGAGAAGTTCATTACTGTAAAATATTGCTAGATACTATTTTTGGGCGCGAGAGCTTTTTGAACGAAGTAATCTGGGCGTATGATTATGGTGCGCGTTCAAAAAGCAAATGGCCTACTAAGCACGACAATATACTCGTTTATGTCAAAAATCCTGAAAATTATATTTTTAACTATGAAGAAATAGAGCGTATTCCTTACATGGCTCCTGGCTTAGTGGGGCCAGAGAAAGCGGAACGGGGCAAGACGCCGACTGATACTTGGTGGCATACAATTGTGCCAACTAATGGCAAAGAAAAAACGGGGTATCCTACTCAGAAGCCATTGGGCATACTCAAACGTATCGTTGAGGCATCATCACCTCACAATGGGGTAGTGTTAGATTTTTTTGCAGGTAGTGGCACAGCCGGAGCAGCCTGCATTGAACTAGGAAGAAAATTTATACTTATAGACAGCAATCCAACAGCCTTAGAAGTTATGGCTCGAAGATTTGATGGGGTATCAGATATTGAATGGATAAACTTTGATCCTAAACCATTTCAGAAAACACCTGTGCTTGAACCAAAAATGCCTGTGCAAACTACGTTATTCGATATTATGAAGGCCTGATAGCAAAACTTGGAGAATGTATGGCAGCAGATACCGATCTAGAAACTATGTTTTCGATTGCGAGAGGATTGAAAAGCAGTTACGTGCGCGACGAAGCAGAGGACCCGTGGACAAATAGCCCTTTCGCCTGGATAAGAACAAGACCATCTCGACAAGTCGGAAAAATCGGGGAACAATTGGTGGCTGAATGGTGTAAGCAGAAAGGGTTCATTGTTACTAAAAGCGGGGATTCGGAGTGTGACCTTGTAATCAATGGACATCGAGTTGAAGTCAAGTTTTCGACTTTATGGGAGAGTGGGGTTTATACCTTTCAGCAAGTTCGAGATCAGAATTATGAATATGCCATCTTTCTTGGAATTTCCCCTTTTGCGGCACATGGCTGGTTTATTTCCAAAAAAGTTCTCAAATTGCATGTAATAGGTCATCTTCCTCAACATGCTGGAAAAGCTGGATTGGATACATTTTGGTTGACGTTTCCAGCTTCAAACCCTCCCAGTTGGCTCATACCATTCGGAGGGGCTTTAGCTGAGACTTACAAGGTTATGTCACAAACTATTGCGGGCTGCTAAGTGACTGAGTATCAGTTTCTTGACGGATTGAAAGAGGTCACCAGACCTCTTGGAGGGGCTAACATCTGGGTGAAGCCGACCGCTGCTTCGCAGCGTAGGGTACGCGTACCGCGCCAGCGAAGTCATGGGATTGCATAGGTTCTTTGCCAGCCCCGCAGCGGCGGCTTACCCAGTGCGTTATCTCTGTTCACCAAAAAGGATGAAGATATGCTCAAATCCGGTTTGATCGTAGGGGTCGTCGCTTTGCTGCTCGCCATCAAGCAGATATTTTCAATGGAGAGGATCATGAAAAAGCGACTGGCACTATTCACCTCGTTATGCGTGATCGCCATCGGTCTCGCCTGCCTGACCCCCACCCCGGCCCCGCCAGCCACGCCGAACCCTGACGAAATCGCCACCATCGTGGCTGCGACGCTGACCGCCCAGGCTCCCCTGCCTCCTGGCGCAACCGAGCCGCCGCCAGCCGAGACGCCGCCGCCAACCGAGCCGCCTCCGCCAGCCTGCCTGCCGCTCCATCCCGGCGCGCAAAGCCTGTCACTGCCGGCCGCGATTGCAGCGGGTAATGCTGACACGATTGCGCTTTACAACTTCCAGGGAGGAGCGATTGCCCTACGTCCCGTAACCGGCATCTCCTGGATGTCCGAAAACCAGGTACACCTGGCTGGCAGCCTCTCCCAGGGCGTGAACAATCTTCCGATTGTATATTATTCTTTGCAAAACGGCGGGACGCTCAAGTCGAACGTCAACAACGTCATCACAGGCCTTGCCTCTGCGCCCAACCTGATGGCGATAAAAGGGGCCGAGGGGAATCCGTATCTGTCATTTGACTCCATTGACATGATGGCAGGGTCAGTCAACCAGGTGTATGCCGGCAGCCTGGCCGAATTACCCGCCATGCAGCCGCGCATGACCTGGATCCCTCCCCAGCAAGGCGGCCCGGGCAACGCCATCCAGCCGCTGGCAGTACGTTACGATGCCGGCCAGGCGCATGGAGTGTGGTTTACCTATACCATGTATGGAATCGGCAATATCAATTTCCCGCCGTACAGGGGATTAACCTACCTTGACTTGAGCAGCAACCAGACCACCGAATTCATAGCCCCAACTCTGGCGCTGGGGGGAATGTCGCCGGATCAGACCCTCGTCGCTTCTGCCTCAGGCGCAGGCGGCTCGCCCTGGATCACGAACGGGTTTTCGATCCGCAACCTGGTCACGTGCCAGGAGACAACCATTTCTCTGAATCCGGGAAGCAACCTGGGCGCAGGTTATGTAGTTTTCTCGCCAGATAACCAGTTCGTCGCCTGGTTGGAAGCCAGCGGGCCGTCCAACATGGAGGCCGGATTCCGTCTGCGGGTGGCGCGCACGGACGGAACCAGCGTGTTCGACGCGCCAGCCGCCAACCTCAGCGGGCTGCTGGGCGGCGAAGCCGTCACCTTCCCGAGGCCGCTGGGCTGGGCCAGCAATCACCTGCTGTTGCTGGAGATCTACAGCCAAACACTGAACCAGTCGGTGCTCGTGCTCTGGGCGCCAGACCCAGCGCAGCCGCTCGATCCCGTCTTGGGCGCAAACCAGTCCGCCCCCATCGCGGACGGCACGTTCCTGGGTTTTGTCTATTCGTAGGCGCTATAGTAACTATAAGACCTTCGTCTACATCACCCAAAAATTCGGCAAGACCAGCCGGAGAACCACATCCAGGATCAAACCAAGCATGAACCAAGTCCCGAAGGCGCGGTTGTTGACGAATCCCTGTGGCGCGAAGTAGAGCGGCCAACCGCCCTGCCCATCCGGGAATCCCTCCGGTCGCTGCTCCGGCTTGGGTTTCAGGAATTGCGGGTACATTTTCAGGAAAGTGGGCGCCGCGACGAAAACCAGCAGCATGACCGGTGTAAAATACTTGACGGCGATCAGGGCCAGCACGAGCAAATACGGCAAGATCATCATCGCCAGCACGGCGTAACGGGCAGCCTTCTCGCCGATCAGCACCGGCAGGGTATGGATCTTCTTGGCTTTGTCAATCGCCAGCTTGTCTATGTGCTTGCCAAAGATGACGGCGGTCACGCCCAGCACGTAAGGCAGGCTGGCCCAGACCACATTCCACGACCAGTTGTGGGTCAGGACGTAATAGCCACCGCCGATCATCAGCGGGCCCCAAACGATCAACACTGCAATTTCACCCATTGCGATGTACTTCAACGGCCAGGTATAGAAAAACACGAAGAATGCGCCCAAGCCAAGCAGCAGCCAAATCAGGCTGTCGCCGTCGTTGACAGCAATCAGGTAGATGCCGCAAGCCAGCGCCAGCAGGCCAGTCACGGCGAAATAGATCAGGTGCTGGGTCTTGGTCAATAGACCGTCGGCCACCGGCTGCGGGCCATACATGGTGCGGAAGTAATTATCCTTATCCACGCCGCGCACGTAATCGGTGTAGTCGTTGAATATGTTGTTGGCAGCATGCGCCAGAACGAGGCCAAGTACCAACACCAGCCAGGTGATGGGGTTCACTTTCGCATGATCATGAAAGGCAAAGATGCCCGCTAACACTGCCGAGAAAAAGGTCATGATGAGAACGGCGGCGCGGGTCGCAATCAGCCACTTCGAGATTATGTCCAGTCTGCCCCATTCTTCTTTGGATACCTCTGGGATTACCTGTAAAGCCTTACGCCACATTGCAAAGTTCATCTGTTATGCTCCTTTTTTAGTATTACCGCTCGACATTTGCATTGAACCCCCGTACTTCGGGGTG
>JAKLPV010000009.1 GCA_022013685.1 Anaerolineae bacterium | reverse complement strand
GAGTTACTTGTCATCCAAGCTCACAAAATGCTCCAAAATGGCGAAAGCGCTAAGTCCGTATTTGATTCTTTATTCGCCAAGCAACTTGCCTATGCCACCACTTGACCTGCCATTATTCCAAAACACAACTCACGAGTAATTAAACAAGCAAAAAGGATGCATTTCATTCGCATCCTTTTTGCTTGTGTGATGCCTGAGTAAGCACAGCAAACTGTGGTGTAAAATTGGGCTACTTATCCGCCACAAAAAAGGCGCGCCATGAACCCCTACTGCGATTACTGCAACGCTCACCCCGAAGACACCTACAATCGAGACTACCACGATAGCGAATACGGATTCCCGATCACGGACGACAATCTGCTTTTCGAGCGCCTGATCCTTGAAATCAACCAGGCCGGGCTGTCATGGATCACGATTCTCAAGAAAGCTGAGAACTTCCGCCGCGCTTATGACGGATTCGATCTCGAAACGGTGGCAGGCTACGGGGAGATGGAGATCGCCCGGCTCCTGGGCGACGCCGGGATCATCCGCAACCGGTTAAAGGTCAATGCGGCGATAGAAAATGCGAAACGGATCCGGGCCTTGTATCCCGAATACGGTTCTTTCAAGGGCTGGCTCGATGCCCATCACCCGCTCAGCAAGGAAGAGTGGACAAAATTGTTCAAGAAGACCTTCCTGTTTACCGGCGGCGAGATCGTCGGCGAGTTTCTGATGTCTGCTGGCTACCTGCTCGGCGCGCACAGTGAAGATTGTCCGATTTTCGCACAAGTTGCCCAAAAATCGCCCGCCTGGATGACAACAGCCGGGAGAGAGTAAGCCTATGGCTACCTGGATCGCCCACCTGCGCCTGGCGGAGAACTTGCTCAAGCGCATCCCCAACCTGGATGAAGCTCAATTTGCGATCGGGAACGTTGCCCCTGATTCGGGCATCCCCGATGAAAACTGGGAGAAATTCAACCCGCCGCCCGAAGTGACCCATTTTAAAATTTCTGAAAGCGTTCACAAAAATATTGCCGACCTGAACTTTTACCGGCAATACCTGGCAGAGATAAGGCCGGAAGATGCGGCACGTTTTTCCTTGCGTTTGGGGTATTTCTTCCACCTTGTGACAGACAACCTGTGGTCGATCAAAATCGGCATCCCAACCACAGAGCGTTACCCGCAAGAATTTGCAGCCGACCCCAAATTCATCTGGACCGTCAAGGGCGATTGGTACGGGTTGGATTTCATCCACGTCCGCAACCATCCCAACTCGTTGTTCTGGCGGGTTTTCCTGCAAGCCCAGCCGCTTGATTTTGATCTGGATTTTCTGCCCCTGGCTGCCGTAGAACAACAGTTGCAATATATAAAAGGGTTCTACCAGAGAACAGACGAAAAAATTCAGGAATATTACACGCGTGACTATTCCTACTTGAGTCAGGCAGAGATGGACCGGTTCATTGCTGAGTCAACAGATACCCTCGAGCAGGTTTACCTGGCGCTCTGGCGCAGCAAGACCAACCTGAACAGTCACCTGTCAGCCCTGCAACTGCTGGAACCGCAAGCATGAAAACGTCCATTATCCCCAGCGCAGAACCTTTCTTCTTCCCCGGTACTTCGACCGTTTCGGCAGGCGCCACGCAGACAACCGGAATCCTGCTCACGCATGGGTTTACCGGTGCACCCAAGGAAATGCGCTGGATGGGCGAATATCTGGCCCAACTGGGTTATCCCTGCCTGGGTGTGCGTCTGGCCGGGCACGCCACCTGCCCCGAGGATATGATCCGCTCGCGCCACGAAGATTGGCTGGCCTCGGTCGAAGATGGTTATCATCTGCTGCGCGGCGTTTGCGAGCAGGTGATGCTGGTCGGGCTTTCGATGGGAGGCGTACTCTCCCTGATCAGCGCAACCCGCCTGCCGGTTAAGGGCGTGATCGCGATGGCCACCCCCTACGGGCTGCCCAAAGACTGGCGGCTGGAGCAGACCGAACTGCTGAGCAGATTCATTCCCTACATGCCCAAATCCAAAGATGCGCCCGGAAGCGGTTGGTTCGACAAAGCCGCCTGGCAGGAGCACGTTTCTTACCCGCAAAACCCCTTGCGCTCAATCGGCGAACTGAAAAAACTGCTTGCACTATCGCGCGCCAGCCTGCCGGATGTCCAAGTCCCGACCCTGCTGATCTACTCTCAAGACGACAAATACCTGCCGCTCGGCAGCCTGAACAGCATGGAATACATCTACAGTCACATCCGTTCAGACCGCAAAGAGAAACTGGTCATCAGCGGCTCCGGTCACGTTATCCCGCGCGATGCTCAACGCGGACAGGTCTTCGAAGCCGCCGCCCAATTCATCCGCAGTCTCGCAGAGTAGGCCTTTCATTCTGCATTCTAAATTCACCTTTCACCCATAACCTATGAACCCTTCCCTGCTCTGGCTGGCCGCCGCCCTGTTTACCTGGGGCATCGGCGAAGGCATGTTCTTCTACTTCCAACCGCTTTACCTGCAACAGCTCGGTGCAGACCCGCTCACCATTGGCGGCATCCTGAGTGTGGCCGGTATCGCCATGACAGTCGCCCACATCCCGGCCGGCTACCTGGCCGACCGTATCGGCCGTCGTCCGCTGTTGGTCACGGCCTGGATGGTCGGCGTTATCGCAGCCTCACTGATGGCCCTGGCATCCAGCCTGTGGCCTTTTGTCGCCGGGCTGTTGTTGTACGGCTTTACCGCTTTCGTCTCATCGCCGCTCAGCAGCTACACCACCGCTGCACGCGGCAAGTGGAGCGTTGCCCGCGCCCTGACCCTGATCTCAGCTTCCTTCAACCTGGGCATGGTTATCGGTCCTCTGACCGGCGGCTGGGTTGGCGACAACTTCGGCATTCGCACCATTTATTATATAGCGACGGGGCTTTTTCTCCTTTCAACCCTGTTCATTACCCAGATTCGCCCCCAGCCCCGGGACGTTCACAGCGCGGACTCCCCTCCGCCTGGGTTGCTAAAAAATCAGCGTTATCTCAGCTTTTTGGCGCTGGCCTTCGCCGTGACCTTTGCCACTTTTCTGGCTCAACCACTGACCCCCAACTTTCTCCAAAACGAGCGCGGATTAAATTTGAGCCAGGTCGGCCTGCTTGGCACGCTCGGCGGCATCGGTAACGTGGTACTCAGCCTGCAATTCGGGCGGCTCAAAGCCCGCAGCGGATACATTCTCAGCCAGGCTTCCGTCTTCCTGTTTGCCCTGCTGATCTGGCAAGGGACCGGCCTAGTCTTTTACGGGCTAGCCTACTTCCTGCTCGGCGGGTTGCGCGCCGCGCGCTCGCTGGGCACGGCTCAGATCCGCCCGCTGATCCACGAATCACAGATGGGGCTGGCTTACGGCATGGCCGATACCGCTCTCAACTCCACCATGGTCATCGCCCCCCTGCTGGCCGGGTTTCTCTACCAGACCCGGCCAGACCTGGTCTACCCGGTTGCGCTGGTTCTTCTGTTCATTGTTATGATTGCATCTTACTTCCTTGCCCCGCGCGAAGAACTACAAACCACTATATTGGAGCAAACATGAGCCTTGAAATTGTAGCCTTCACCCTGGGCCCGGTCCAGACCAACGCTTACCTGGTAGCCGATCCGCAGACCAAAGAAGCCGCGGTCATCGACCCCTCCTGGGATGGGCATCTGATCCTGGCTGAAGCCCAAAAGCGCGGCTGGCGCATCGGACATTTATGGTACACCCACGCCCACTTCGACCACATCGGCGGCGCGGCGGCGATTGCCGACGCGCTCAACCCGCTGCCGCTGGTCGCCCTGCACCCGGCAGATCACGTTCTGTGGCGGGCGGGCGGCGGGGGACGCATGTTCGGGCTGCCAATTGACCCCGGCCCCGAACCTTCGATTGACTTTGTCCACGTTCAAACCCTGCGGCTGGGTTCCAATATTTTTGAAGTGCGCTACACTCCCGGCCACACCCCCGGCCATGTTGTTTTTTACTGTGCGGCAGAAAACACCTGCTTTTGCGGCGACCTGATCTTCGCCCACTCGGTCGGGCGCACCGACCTGCCCGGCGGCAATTGGGATACGCTCGTTCAAAGCATCCGCGAACAAATCTACAGCCTGCCCGAAAGCACACGCCTGCTCTCAGGGCACGGTCCTGAAACCAGCGTCGGCGAGGAGAAGGTTTCCAACCCGTTTGTACAGGAGTTCTAACGATGACGTTTGAAATCGGTTTTGTGCTGGCAGTTATCCTCGCAGCGGTAATTCTGTTTGCAACCGAAAAACTGCGCGTCGATATCATCGCCTTATTGGTTTTGCTGACCCTGGCCCTGAGCGGCATCGTCAGCCCCACAGAAGCCTTTAGCGGATTTTCCAGCCCGGCAGTCATCACCGTTTGGGCGGTTTACATCGTCTCTGCCGGTTTGTTCAAAACCGGCGTTGCAGACATTTTGGGGCAGAAAATCATCAAAATTGCCGGCAAAAGTGAGCCGCGCCTGGTTGCGGCAATCATGCTAACCTGCGGGATAATGTCGGCTTTTATGAATAACATCGGAGCAACAGCGGTGCTGCTTCCGGCGGTGGTCGGCATCTCACGTCAGGCCAAAATCCCACTCTCACGCCTGCTCATCCCGCTTTCATTTTCATCGCTAATGGGCGGTAACATGACCCTGATCGGTACACCACCGAATGTGCTGGCATCCAGTATGCTGACCCAAAGGGGTTTGCCTACGTTCTCGTTTTTCGATTTCACCCCGCTGGGCGCAATCATTTTCGCGGCGGGCATCCTGTACATGGTACTGATCGGGCGACACCTCCTTCCCAAGAACGAATCACTCGAAAAAGCATCCCTTAGCCGTTTGCGTGAGTACATCAGCGAGATTCGCATCCCGGCTGAAAGCTCGCTGGTCGGCAAGACACTCAACCAGTCACAGTTGGGCGCACAGTATGACCTATCAGTGCTATCCATCCTTCGGCGTGACAAGGTCAAAGTCCTGCCTCTGCCTGATATCCTGATTCGCGCCGAAGATTTGCTGACCGTTGAAGGCACGGTCGAGCAACTGCTCAAAGCCAAGGAACAGCTCGGTGTGCAGATCGAATCTGAACGCAAATTGAATATCGTCGACGTACTCGATAACGAAGACAATCACATCTTTGAAGCCACACTTTCACCGCGCGCGCCCTTTGTCGGAAAAACCCTGCGCGAAATCCTGTTTCGCGATCGCTATGGCTTCACCACCCTGGCCATCTGGCGGCAAGGCGAGGTCATCACCGAGCGCCTGCGCGATGTGCGCCTGAAATTCGGTGATACTTTGCTGCTGCAAGGTTCACGCCGCCGCATCGGCGCCATGCAGAAAAGCGGCGACTTTCTGGTGCTTGAACCCGTCACGCTCGAAGAACGCCGCAAGGACAAGATTTTCCTGGCGATTGGTATTTCAGCCCTGGTGCTGGGGTTGGTCACCGTCGGCGGGTTCAACATTGCCACTGCCATGCTAATTGGCGCTGTCAGCATGGTGTTGACCGGTTGCCTGAACATGGACGAGGCCTACCAGAGCATCGAATGGCGCAGCGTTTTCCTGATTGCCGGAATGCTTCCTTTGGGGATCGCCATGGAAACGACCGGCACGGCGCGCTTCCTGGCAGAGAATATCGTCAGCCTGTTGGGTGGTTTTGGTCCGCTCGCCATCCTGGCGGGGTTAACCCTGTTTGCCGGACTGGTTACTGAGCCAATGTCAAACGCCGCCGCAACCGTCTTGATTGTCCCAATTGCGATTGACATTGCCCTTGGTCTGGGAGCCAGCCCACAGGCCTTTGTCATGGCAACTATCATTGGCGCTTCGACCAGTTTTTTGACCCCAGTCGGTCATCAAGCCAATGTGCTGGTAATGGGTCCCGGCGGCTACCGCTTCTTTGACTACACCCGGGTCGGTTTCTGGCTCAACCTGCTCATCCTGGGCCTGGTCGTGTTGCTCCTGCCCCTTTTCTGGCCCTTGTTTTAGGAGATTTCGAAAAAGAACACAACAAAATTAGACAAAATACGTACAATTTACTTACAAGGAGAAAAAATATGAAATCACCATCTGCCCCATCATTCAAGATTCCTCAAGCACTCATCTGGCTGGTTGTAATCATCATCGCTGTAATCGTCTTTCTAAGTGTGATAAGAAACTTCTGGTATTTCGAAGTCATCGAAAATGATCAGATCGGTATCAAGATTCGCGCCGGTCAAATTCACGAAAT
>JAKLPV010000127.1 GCA_022013685.1 Anaerolineae bacterium | reverse complement strand
TTCAAATTGCCTGAAGCAAACAGGCAACACCTACAAACAAGACTTGGACACCTTGTTGGTGGCTAAATTTCAGTCCTTCAAAAATGCCACTATTCAACCTTAATGAGTATACTTGCTCCCCTATGGAAATGAATCTTGTGCAACTTGGATGGTTTCCCCCGGGATTTCAAAACTATGCGGATGAAAAGTTGTCATGGGTTGCTCCTGGAAATCATTTTTATCCAATTATGTCCGATCACTCCAAGTTTTTTAATCTGTCTCTGTCTACGTCTACCAATAACGAAGCAATAGAATTCCCAACAGAGTCTTGTAGTTGTCGTTGACAGATTGGGCAAAGGGTAATTGGGTCGCGTTGACGGCCAGCCAGTTTGCGTCAGGGGATTTGTCGCGGGCTTCGCCAATCTCAGAGACAAGTTTATCCACCGCGACCACCTGGCTGCCGCCAACCTGGGCAATCACACCTTCCCCGCCGCCGCCAATATCCAGTACCAGGCCGGGGGACAATTGGGGAAGCATCACCTGCTGCTGTGGTTTGGTCAGCAAACTAAACATCATCTGGAGATTTGTAAAAAACGACATGGCGGTCATCCTTTCAAGTACACCAATCGTTGCGGGTGGTGGTTTCTGGCATGGGGTTAATTCTTTAACTGACTGGTCTTACCAGACCGGCAGCAAAGCCCTGAGATTGCGGCAGGCCACCTCGACCATTTCCGGTGAACCGACCATCTGTTGTCCGTTAGTCATCTTTTTTCTTGGCGCCTGCCAAAAATTCCAGCACGGTCTGACACATTGCTTCGGGGTGCAGCAGCCAGCCATAAGGATGTTCCCAGCCTGGAACAATGACCAGCTTGCCCTGGCGGGCGAGCGCGCACATTTTTTGCGTGGCGCTGGCTTCGGCGGGTTCATTTTCGGAGCCAGTTACCATCAGCAGCGGGCATTGTACACGCGGATAGTAATTCTCAAAACGGTAGTCAAAATACCCGCTCATGTAATTCAAGCGGGCCTGTTTTTGCCAGCCGCGCACAAACTCGCCAGGGCGCACTTCACAGGCGTCATACGCCTGGAGCGCTTCCATGTACTCATTCCACAGGTTGTACTTTTCCAGGTTTTCGCGGCTGTCGGCCAGGAAAGCCTCAACAGAGGGAAAAACCTTCTCCGCTCGTCCACGCATCCCATCCAGCTGCTTTTTGACATGCTCCCGAAAAGCAGCTTCGGATTCCTGCCAAGTGCTATAGGGGCCAAATTCGCTGGTGAGCGCCCCATCACAAACCAGCGAAATAACCTTTTCCGGAAAATTGGCCGCCAGGGCCAGCGCCACCTCGGCCCCCAGCGAGCTGCCGACCAGGTGGGCTTTTTCAAGCTGCATGGCGCTCATCAGCCCGGCCACATCGGCGGCCATCTGATCAATCTCATCGCCCGCCTGGGGTTTGTCCGATTTGCCGTGGTCGCGCAAATCCACCAGGATTAAGTGATACTTGCCCTCGAAATACGGCACAGCGCGCTGCCACATCATCAGGTTTGCGCCGCCATAGTGCAGGAAAATGATCGGGCTGCCGGAGTATTCGTACTCCCAGACTTGCAGTTCAAGCGTTCCAGTGTGGACACGTAAATCACGCATGGCATTCTCCTTATTTTTTCAGATTGACAATCACTTCCGTACTAACCCAGTATAAGTCGTTTTGGTAGGTGTAAAACAGGTATTTGCCATCCGGTGAAATGCTTGCAATCGAGGCGGCTGCCGGGATACCCGCCCGCGCCAGGCTTGTGGGGGCGCTCCAACTGCCATCACTTAGGAGAAACCTGACCGCCAGGTTGCCATCGCCGTTATCGTTGACCAGGTAGCTGCCATCCGGGGCAATCGCTGGGTGGACTCCGCCGCTGATGTTTTCAAAAGCGGTGAAACGCCCATCCGTAAGCGTGACTTTGCTCAGTTTGGGTGTGCCGCTGGCAAAGTTGGTAACGTAAATTTGGCCGCTCTGATCGGAACTGACAAACATGCCGTCGCCGACATAGCGAGGCGTCGACCAACCCTTGGCGGTACGGTCGGTGGCCCAAATGCCTGCATCTTTTGTACTCTTTTCCCAACCGAAGTAGAGGATTTTATTGTCGGCGGTGACATGCGGCTCGAAGGCGGGATCGCCAGTCACAAAAGAAACCGGGGCCGGGGTTGTCCAAATGCCATTTTCAAGATGGGTTTCAAGAATCGCAGTAGCGCATAACTTGCTATAAATTTGGGCTTGGATGAAGGTTGAGCCACTGTTGTGTGATGCGCTTGAATTGGGCTTGGGATTGTCTGGCAGAACGAGTATGCAGCCGAAATCGTTGGCGATGTTCTCTCAATC
>JAKLPV010000126.1 GCA_022013685.1 Anaerolineae bacterium | reverse complement strand
GCGACGGCAACATCCGCCGAATATTGGTTAATGTATTTCAAAACCGCATTTTGCGATGTATAACGAATGTTGGAGTAACCGACCAGGGCTGTTCCCAAAACACATAATACAAGCAAAATCATCAACCCAATCAAGATGATTTTAAATTTCATTGCGTCCTTATTTGCGCGCTGCGCGGCGGGTATTGTCTTCGATATCCAGCAAGATCAGCAGCCCTTTGGCAAGCAGATGCAAAACAACCAGAATCATCGCCCCCTGGAAAGGTCTGCCCATGCTAAAAACCATGTAGACCCAATCCAGCGGATAGCCTACAGCAAAAGAATTGTATATATTCATGCCTGTGTCATAAACATACTGGATAACATAAACAGCAAAAATGACCCAGGCCACAATCCGCGTCCAACGCTCCCAGCGCAAAACGGAGTCGCGGTCAAAATAAGTACCCAGAAAAGCGGGTTTTTCAGGCGTTTTGTTCATCGGTTCGCTCCTGAGAGTATAATAGGCAAGCAATTTTATGAAATTATACCCGTCCCGACCACATATTGCGTTTCTTTTCTGAAACAGGAACGCACAAGGTTGTTTTGCACAACACGTGACCACAGGCATTATAGAAACGAAAAGGACAACAACTATGGAAACCAACGAAACCACCAGCCGCACCCCCACTTTTATCCGCGAGGCTGTCGCAGAAGACTTGAAGACCGGGCGCTTCAACTACGTTCGCACCCGGCTGCCACCTGAACCGAATGGCTACCTGCACATTGGGCATGTCAAGGCCTTCCTGATCGATTATTTCACCGCCAAGGAATTCGGCGGTGAGCTATACCTGCGTTTCGATGATACCAACCCTTCCAAAGAAGGCAGCGAATACGTGGAAGCCATCCAAGATGACGCATCCTGGCTGGGCATCGAGTGGGCAAAGGTGACCTTCGCTTCCGATTACTTCGACCTGCTCTACGAGTGGGCGATGCGCCTGATCAAGATGGGGTTGGCCTACGTGGATGACCAGACCCAGGAAGAGATGAGCGCCAGCCGTGGCACGCTCCCCAAAGGAACGAAGTGGGGTGATTCAGAATCGGCGATCAAGCCCGGGGTCGATTCGCCCTGGCGCAACCGCCCGGTGGAAGAAAATCTCGATCTGCTGGAACGAATGAAAAATGGCGAATTTCCCGAGGGCAGCCGCGTCCTGCGCGCCAGGATTGACATGGCCCACCCCAACATCCTGCTGCGCGACCCGGTCATGTACCGCATCATGAACGCTCATCACCACCGCACCGGCAACAAATGGCACATTTACCCGATGTACGATTGGTCGCACGGACAAAACGACTCGATGGAAGGCGTTACCCATTCGCTGTGTTCCAACGAATACATCATCCATCGTCCGCTTTACGAATGGTTCCTCGAAAAACTGGAAGCTTTTCCCAGCCGCCAAATTGAATTCTCGCGCCTGAACCTGACCTACGCCATGATGAGCAAGCGCAAATTGCGCAAACTGGTTGAAAATGGCATCGTCACCGGCTGGGACGATCCGCGCCTGACCACTCTGCGCGGCATGCGGCGGCGCGGCGTAACCCCTGAAGCGATCATCAACTTCATCACCGGCATGGGCGAAACCAAAAACGACAGCTGGGTCGAGATGGCCCAGTTTGACGCCATCATCCGCGACGATCTCAATAAACGCGCCCAGCGCCGTATGGCAGTCTTGAATCCGCTAAAACTGATCATCGACAACTACCCCGAAGGCCAGAGCGAGGAAATGGACGCGGTCAACAACCCCGAAGATGCTTCCGCGGGGATGCGCAAAGTGCCGTTCTCGAAGGTGCTTTACATCGAGCAGGATGACTTCCGCGAAACCCCGCCCCCCAAATATTTTCGCATGTATCCTGGCAACGAAGTCCGCCTGCGCTACGCCTACCTGGTGCGCTGCGTCAACGTGGTCAAAGACGAAGCCGGCAATGTGATTGAAGTCCACTGCACCTACGACCCGGCCACGCGCGGCGGCGACGCCCCGGATGGGCGCAAGGTCAAATCGACCATTCACTGGGTCTCGGCGCAGCACGCCCTACCCGCCGAAGTGCGCCTGTACGAGCAATTGTTCAGCGTCGAACGCCCGGACGACGGCGAGGATATCGAAAGCATTCTCAACCCCAACTCGCTGGAAGTGCTGCAGAACTGTTACGTCGAACCGGCGCTGGGCGAAGCCAGGGCTGGCGATAAGATCCAGTTCGAGCGCACCGGCTACTTCTGTATCGACCCTGACAGCAAACCGGGTCACCCGGTTTTTAACCGCACCGTGACGCTGAAGGATAGTTGGACGAAAATTCAAGGAAAATAATGAATGAAAAGGTGACAGTCACTTTTGAAGTGACTGTCACCTTTTTTAAACCGATGTCAAAGCTCATCGCAATCGTCGGAACCACCGGGGTCGGCAAGACCAGCCTGGCGCGCGCATTGGCCGGGGCCGCCGACCTGGCCCTCGGCCTCGAACAGCACGCCGAGCGGCCCTTCCAGTCCCTGTTCAAAAACGAAAGTCACTACGCCCTCGCCAACCAGATCGACTATCTCTTATTGCACGCCGAGCAGGAGCGCGAACTGCGCAGTGGAAATCGTCCCGGCCTGGTGGACGGCGGCCTTGATCAGGATTTTCACGGTTTTACGCGCCTTTTCCACGCCCGGGGCTATCTCAGCCCAGCGGAATTTGACCTGTGTCGCCGTTTTTATACGTTTGCCCGCGCCACGCTGCCGCTACCCGACCTCATCATTCACTTGCGCGCCCCCGCCGCCGTAATACGGGACAGGTTGTCCCAGCGCGAACGCATCAACATCGCCAGCGCAGAAGATAGCGCCCTGATTGAGCGCTATCTAACTGATTGGCTACACGACGTAGATGGTAAAAAAGTCCTGCGTTTCGATTCCGGTTCACTCTCCTCTGATTATCATGAAATCCTGCCGGAACTCAGGCAATCCATCGAAAATCTTTAAATACAAAACCCGCCACTTCTGGCGGGTTTTGTTCTCAGTTGGGCAGAAAATCAATCCTTGGCGCTGTAGCCAGGGCCTTTAGAGAAGTAATCGTAATTGGCCGGTGTATCCTTGGTCAAGTCAACCACTTCACCCGCAGCCAGTTTCTTGACAGTTTTCAGCACAACTTTATCGCCATGATGGTTGGTGCCTTCGTAATCGCCCACCAGGTCGATGCGGCTGATGAACTCGCCACCTTTGGCCGTGTAGGCGGCAGGCACTTCATCTTCAGGGAAGATGGCGGCATACGGGCATTCAGGCACACAAGCGCCGCAGTCAATGCAGGTATCCGGGTCGATATAAAACATGGGCCATTCTTCGACAGGCTTGCCAGGCATGATGCACTCCACCGGGCAAACTTCCACACAACCGCTATCGCGCAAACAAAGACTTGTGATGATATGGGTCATAGTATTTTCTCCTTATGAATTTGGCGAATTCAGATAAATTCATTATATCCGCGCCAATATACTCGCGCAATGGATTTATAAGTTTTGGATAGGTGATTTTTGTGAGAAAAACAACCGCGCCATAAATGGCGCGGTTGCAGATACTCAAAAGAAATTAACCCAGGCGGCGGGCAACTTCGTCCCAGTTGACCACGTTCCACCAGTTGGTGACGTACTCGGGGCGACGGTTCTGGTATTTCAGGTAGTAAGCATGCTCCCAAACATCAAGCGCCAACAGCGGAGTCAAGCCATCGGTCAGGGGGTTGTCCTGGTTGGCGGTCGAAACCACCACCAGCTTGCTGCCCTGTTTGGCAAGCCAGGCCCAGCCTGAGCCAAAGCGCCCCACAGCGGCCTTCTCGAACTCAAGCTTGAAGTTGGCAAAACCGCCAAAATCAGCATCGATGGCCTTGGCCAGGGCACCGGTCGGTTCGCCGCCAGCATTGGGGGCCATTACTTCCCAGAAAATATTGTGATTGAGAGTGCCCCCGCCATGATTGCGCACGACACCGCGCACGCCTTCAGGAACTTCGCTCAGGCGGGTAACCAGATCATCCAGCGACCAAGAAGCCAGTTCGGGGGCTTTCTCCAATGCACCGTTCAGGTTGGTAATATAAGCCTGGTGATGCTTGGTGTGATGGATGGTCATGGTCTGGGCGTCAATGAAAGGCTCAAGCGCCTCATAAGCATACGGTAATTTGGGTAATTCAAAAGCCATTGGAATACTCCTTGTTTAGTCAGGGTTGACGATTAGTTAGGGGTGATTTAATATGTTACTCTGTCATTCTAGCCTCGGCCAAGGCCCCGGTCAATTGACAAATCGGACGATTTTGGTCATCTAAAAGGGTGATAGTCAATCACCACCGGAGGCAACCTTGCAACATTCACGCCCCAGCCCAGCTTTTCTTTACATCGCCATCGCAGGCGGGATTTTGGCCGTCTCCACCGCTGCAATTTTTATCCGTTATGCCCAACAGGACGCCCCGTCGCTGGTGATCGCCGCGATGCGCCTGAGCCTGGCGAGCGCGGTTCTCGCCCCGATCGCCTGGCTCCGGCATCGCGAAGAGTTACGCGCGCTGACGCGCCAGACCCTGGGGCTGGGACTGCTCTCCGGCTTCTTCCTGGCTTTGCACTTCGCCACCTGGATCTCTTCCCTTGAATTCACTTCAGTTGCCAGCTCGGTCGTGCTGGTCAGCACCACGCCGCTCTGGGTGGCAATCCTTTCGCCGCTGGTTTTGAAAGAGTCGCCATCCAAAGCCACGCTAATCGGCCTGGCCCTGGCTCTGCTCGGCGGAACAGTTGTCGGCTTGAGTGAGGCCTGCCGCTGGGACAATGGCCTGGTCTGCCCAACGCTCGCAGAATTCACTCAGGGCCAGGCCTTTTGGGGGAATTTCCTGTCCCTGTGCGGGGCCTGGATGGGGGCCGGATACCTGCTGATTGGACGCCGCTTGCGCGAAAAGATGTCGCTGATCCCCTATATTTTCGTGGTTTATGGCATGGCGGCCATCGTCCTGATCATCATTATGCTTGGGTTTGGCCAATCGCCGTTCGGCTATCAACCGCTCACTTACCTGTTCATGCTCATGCTGGCGCTGATCCCGCAATTGCTCGGCCATTCGACCTTCAACTGGGCCTTGCGCTACCTGCCTGCTTCGTTTGTCTCTGTGACGCTGCTGGGTGAACCGATCGGCTCGACCATCCTGGCCTTACTGATCTTAAAAGAAAGCCCCTCCGCGCTGGAAATCGGCGGAGGGCTGTTGATTTTGGCCGGGATCTATGTAGCAAGCCGGGTGGAGACATCGTAGAGCGAGATATTATCCCGCCCTACCTTATTACCTGTTTTAACGTTTCCACCAAGAGTCGATGCTCCGCCTGGTGAACACGGGTTTCGAGGCTTTCAAGCGTGTCATCCGGCAAAATGGGGATGATTTCGGTGGCAAGAACGGGACCATTGTCCACGCCTTCATCGGGGACGAGGTGGACCATGATGCCGGTATGATCGATCTCCCTGCGCTGGAAGGCTTCGTACGCGCGTTCGATGGCATGAGTGCCGGGGAAAGTCCCCGGCAGGGCGGGATGCAGGTTGATGACGCGGTTTTGGAAAACGGACAGGAAGTTCGAAGTCAACAGGCGCATCCAGCCCGCCAGGACTACATAATCCGGTTCGTAGCTGGCAACCAGGGCCGCTAAACGGGTATCGTAATCGCGCCGGGATTCGCCATCCGCCAGGGGAAAGGCAATCGCAGGCACATCCGCGTTTTTGGCGCGGACGAGGCCATAAGCGTCGGATTTGTTCGAAATAACGGCAACCACGGATGCGGGTAGAACGGTCCCGGCACAGGCGTCGAGAACAGCCTGCAGGTTGGACCCGGTCCCAGAGATCAGAACAACCAATTTAGCGGACATTTTCAAATAAATTCCGTATTAATGATGGAACAATCGCACACCGGTAAAGGCCATGGTCATGCCATAATCGTCGGCAGCGGCGATCACTTCGGCGTCGCGGGTCGAGCCGCCCGGTTCGAAAATGTATTTGACGCCGCTGGCAGCGGCACGGTGAATGCTGTCGGAGAAGGGGAAGAAGGCGTCCGAACCGAGGCTGACGCCGGTCAACCCATCGAGCCAGGCCCGTTTTTCTTCATGGCTGAGTTGGCGTGGCAGATCGATGAAGATCTCAGACCAGGAAGCTTTTTCTTGTGGAGTGACATCGTCGCGCAGGAATTGGTCGATGGCGTTATCGCGCTCCGGGCGTTTGGTGCCGGGCTTGAAAGGCAGATTGAGCACGGTCGGGTGCTGGCGCAAGTACCAAAGGTCGGCCTTTTGGCCCGCCAGGCGGACGCAGTGCACGCGCGACTGCTGGCCGGCGCCGACGCCAATCGCCTGACCATCCTTAACGAAACAGACCGAGTTGGACTGGGTGTATTTGAGCGTGATCCAGGCCACCATCAGGTCGCGAAAAGCAACGGCAGGCAGAACGCGACTTTTGGTGACCAGGTTGGTGAAATCGCCGGGCATGACCTGCCGGTCGTGACGGCGCTGCTCGAAGGTCACGCCGGCCACGTCGCGAGTTTCGGTTTGGGCGGGTTCGTAAGCCGGGTCGATCTTGACAACCGCATATTTGCCGGCCTTCTTGGCTTTTAGAATTTCGAGGGCGGCAGGTTCATAGCCGGGGGCGATGATACCGTCCGAGACTTCGCGGGCAATGATGCGGGCGGTGGGTTCATCGACAACGTCAGACAGGGCAATAAAATCCCCAAAAGAGCACAGGCGGTCCGATCCACGGGCACGGGCATAGGCCGTAGCCAAGGGACTGAGTTCAAGATCATCCACAAAGTAGATCTTGCGCAGGATTTCATCGAGCGGAGCGGCAACAGCGGCTCCCGCCGGGCTGACATGCTTGAAGGATGCCGCGGCAGGCAGGTTGGTAGCCTGGCGCAGTTCATGAACGAGCAGCCAGGCATTCATCCCATCGAGCAGGTTGATATAACCGGGCGAGCCCCCCAAAACGGTAATGGGCAGGTTGGAGCCGTTGCGCATAAAGACGCGAGCCGGGGTTTGCTGGGGATTGATCCCATAACGGAGGGAAAGCGAGGAGGGCATAAGATGATTCCTTTCAGTGAGCTCAAACGGATGCGCGAACGGATTTTGAAACAGAATAACGAATGAACGGAAAAGAACCGGATTTCAGATCAGACGGGTTTTGTGACCACCCGCAGTCAGTTCGCCAATGACAAAGGTTTCTTCCGGGATCAGTTTTTGGATTTTAGCAACAGCGGTGTTATCCACGATGACAATCATGCCAATGCCCATGTTGAAAACACGGTACATTTCATCGGCAACGATATTACCCTTTTGTTCAATCAACTTCCAAAGCGGGGGCAAAGGCCAGGAGCCAAGGCGGATGACTGCATCCAAGTCAGCAGGCAGAATACGAGGAATATTTTCGATAAATCCGCCGCCGGTCAGGTGGGCAAGGGCTTTCACATGCGGGTTGCTGAGCACGGAATACAAAATATTGAAATAAGAACGATGCGGAGCGAGCAAGGCATCGGCGAGAGAGCAACCCAGTTCGGGGAAAACGGTATCGAGCGGGGTATCGGCAAATACCTTACGGATCAGCGAGAATCCGTTGGTGTGCGGGCCGCTGGATCGCAAGCCGATCAGCACATCTCCAGCCTTGAGTTCGGAGGTGCGCGGTAAGACCCGCTCACGCTCCAGGATGCCAACGATGGTCCCGGCAACATCAAATTCGCCGGGGGCGTAGACGCCCGGCATTTCGGCCGTTTCGCCACCCAGCAAGGCCATTCCCGATTCCTTGCAGGCTTCGGCAATACCGGTCACAACTTCGGCGGTCTGCTCAGGGTTAAGTTTGGATGTGGCAAAGTAATCCATAAAGAATAACGGGCGCGCACCCTGAACGAGAATATCATCGATACAGTGGTTGACAATATCGTGCCCAATACTGCGATAACGCCCCGCAGATGCAGCCAGCTTGACCTTGGTCCCGACGCCATCCGTGGAAGCAACCAGCACCGGGTTATTCATCGCTTTCAAAACAGAAGCATCATACAAGCCGCCAAAAGAACCAATCCCGGCCAAAACAGCGGAGGTATAGGTGGCCTTAACAGCATCTTTCATCAACTCAACGGTGCGATTACCAGCATCAATCGAGACACCAGAAGCCGCATAAGCCGAGACAGTTGTGGGCTTCAAAGCGCGTGAAGCGATATCTTTCCTGTACTGCATTCCATCAAAATAGATCTTATCTACGGCGTCATAAGCGGATTTTGCCGCTGCCGGCAAATCCTGCGCCCAGGCCGTGGCGCCGAACACGCGCCCCCCGGAAGTTGCCAACAGTCCATCGGCGTTGACCTTCGTCCCGGCGTGGAAGCAGATGGAGTTCTCAGGCAGCCCGCCAATGCTGGCCAACTGCCCACTCTCAACCTTGCCCGGATACCCTTTCGAGGCCAGCACCACGCAAACGGCCGCACCCGTCTTCCAGCGGATTTCGGTTTCAGCCAGAACGCCATTCACACAGGCATCGGCTATCTCGACCAGGTCCGTTTCGAGCAGCGGAAGAATAACCTGCGTTTCGGGGTCGCCAAAGCGACAGTTGAACTCCACCACCCTGACGCCGTCCGGGGTAAGCATCAGCCCGGCGTAGAGCACGCCCACAAATGGAGACCCTTCCAGCCGCAAGCCGCTCACTGCCGGTTTCAGGATGTTTTCCAGGGTTTCCGCCAGCAAATCGGAGGTAAAAATCGGAGCAGGTGCATAAGCGCCCATGCCGCCGGTGTTCGGGCCGAGATCTCCATCAAAAATCCGTTTGTGGTCTTGCGCGGCCAGCATCGGAATAACCGCTTTGCCATCCGTGAAGGCCATCAGCGAAACTTCCGGGCCGGTCATGCGCTCTTCAATGACCACTTCTGCACCCGCTTCACCGAAGGCACCATTTTCGAGGATTTCTGCCAGAACGGATTTTGCCTCGTCCAGCGTTTCCGGCAAGACAACCCCTTTACCCGCCACCAGGCCGGAAGCCTTGATCACCAGCGGATAATCCACCGTCTCAATATATTTCAGCGCATCTGCAAGTTTGCTGAAGGTAGCATAGCGCGCTGTTGGGATGCCGTGGCGCGCCATAAAATTTTTCGAGAAGACCTTGGATACCTCGATCTGCGCCGCCGCCTTTCGCGGCCCAAAACAGCGGATACCGGCATCTGCCAGGGCGTCTACGATCCCTTCCGCCAGCGGCACTTCAGGCCCGACCAGAACCAGATCGATCTGCTTTTCCTGGCAAAAACGGATGACTGCTTCGTGGTCACGAATATCCATCGCAACGTTTTCACCCCAATCCGCAGTCCCCAGATTGCCCGGCGCAATATACAATTTTTCCAGTTTCGGTGATTGGGCCAACTTCCACGCCAAGGCGTGTTCACGCCCGCCATAACCGATCAGTAACATTTTCATTCTGCCATCATCCTTCCGCATTCTGCATTTACTTCGTTCCCCGCTCAAAACCGGTCTTGGCGCTCATTAAATCTACCTGCACCGGATATCTGCCTGTAAAACAAGCTTGGCAGAAACCATCTGCCCGGCCGACGGCGCGCATCATGCCATCTACAGACAGGTAGGTTAGAGAATCCGCCCCGACTTTTTTGCAGATCTCGTCAACGCTGCGTTTGTGAGCAATCAGATCTTCAAAACGGCCCATATCGACCCCCATAAAACACGGATGGGTGATCGGTGGGCAGGTAATGCACATGTGAACTTCCTTCGCGCCAGACTGCCGCAATAGCTTGATCAACGGGCCAGTCGTGTTGCCGCGCACGATCGAGTCGTCGATCACCACCACGCGCTTATCGCGCACATTTTCATCAATAACATTGAACTTCAAAGCCACACCACGCTTACGCAAGGAATCGGTCGGCTCGATAAATGTCCGCCCGACATAGCGGTTTTTGATAAAGCCATCGTTAAAAGGGATGCCGCTGATGCGCGCAAAACCGATCGCCGCCGGGGTCGACGAATCGGGTACGGGAATAACCACATCTCCGATGCCATCTTCCCGAATGCGGTTTTCAGTTTCGATGCGCAGCCCAAACTCGCGGGCCAGTTCCTCACCCAGCCTCTGCCGCACCGCGTGGACGTTGACTCCGTCCCAGGTTTGGTCGGGGCGCGCAAAGTAGATAAACTCAAAGACACATTTGGCTGAGGGGCTGACAGGCGGCAAGGCCTGGGTCACGGTCAGGGCATTCGCCGAGAGGGTCACGATCTCACCGGGTTTCACATCTCGAATGGTTTCACACCCCAGCGTGCGCAGCGCCCCGGTCTCAGATGCGACGGCGTAGCCCCCATTCGGAAGCATGCCCACGCTCAACGGGCGAAAGCCCCACGGATCCCTGACAGCGTAGACACAGTCACGAGACAGGATCACCAGTGAGTAGGCCCCAACCCACTTTTTCATCGCAACCTTGATGCGATCTTCCCAGGTTGCGCCCGCGTCCCGGGCCAGCATCATCGTCATCACTTCGCTGTCAGACGAGGACGAAAAACCGACCCCCTGATGCAGCATCTCGTCGCGCAGTTCCGCCGAATTGACCAGGTTGCCATTATGGGCCAGCGCCAGTGGGCCGTTCATGGTCTCGATCATAAACGGTTGGGCATTGCGCATCAGCGAAGAACCGGTCGTTGAGTAGCGCGTATGCCCGATGGCATAATGACCTTTTAACTCTTCCAACGTGCCGGGACGAAAAACATGCGAAACCAGCCCGACATTTTTATAAACCGAAATGACCTGACCGTCGGCAACAGCCATGCCCGCCGCCTCCTGGCCGCGATGCTGGAGCGCGAACAGGCCAAAAAACGTCATGCGCGCCACATCTTCATCTGGCGCAAAAACGCCAATAATGCCACACTCTTCCTTAGGGGATTCATCCCACATATTTTTGCACTTCTCCAATTTTTTGGTTCAGAATATTTTGGCTATCCGCAACAAGGTTGATATGCCCGACCTTGCGCCCGGCACGCGGAGCCTTATCGTACAAATGCAAGTGCGTGCCTTCAATTTTCAGGATTGATGCCGCAGCGGGGATTTGGCCCACCAAGTTGACCATTGCGCACGCCCCAAGCGGACTCGTAGCCCCTAGCGGTAAACCACTGACCGCCCGAATGTGATTCTCAAACTGCGAGGTTATTGCCCCATCCATCGTCCAGTGGCCGCTGTTATGGACGCGCGGCGCCATTTCGTTAGCCAGCAGTTGACCATCGATCTCAAAAAACTCGATCGCCAGCACACCGACATAATTCAGCGCATCCAACACCGCCCGCGCATAAGACTCTGCCTGAGACTGCAGACGATGGTCAAAGCGCGCGGGATCGACGATCGACAAACGCAAAATTCCATCGCGATGGGTGTTCTCGGCCAGCGGATAAAAAACCACAGCCCCATCCCGCCCACGCGCGCAGACAATCGACAACTCGCGCTCAAACGGGACAAACCGCTCGAGGATCACATCCTGCCCGGCAAGTTGCACAAGTGCATCCGCCAGATCGGTCTGGCTGCGGACCACAAACTGCCCTTTGCCGTCATAACCCATTCGTCGGGTTTTCAACACAGCAGGCAACCCAACGCTGGAAAGTTCTTTGTCAAGATCACAGGTAAAGGACGGGGTAGGGATACCCAGATCGGAGAAAAAGGTTTTCTCCACCAACCGATCCTGGGCTTTCTCCAGCGCAATCGGCGGCGGGTAAACCGGAACAAACTGCTCGAGAAAGCGCGCCACCAAGACCGGGACATTCTCGAACTCATAGGTGACAACATCGAGGCCGTCCACGAAGCGGCGCAGGGCCTGCTCGTCAGCGTAGTCGGCGGTCAGATGGTCAGCCAGCAGGTTGGCGGGTGAATCGGGAGCAGGCTCAAAAAAGCGAAAACGCATCCCCAACGGATATCCCGCCAGAGCCAGCATCCGCCCCAATTGTCCTGCACCTAAAATTCCGATCTTCATCCGGGGAAATCCTTGAGAGAATTTTTCGTCCCTATGATACCAAACTTATCTATACAAATTCCACCAAAAGTTGGCAACTGCAAAAATCATCACAAACCCCAGGACCCGCCGCAGCCCCGGAATGCTCAGATGGCGCGCGCCCCAATAGCTGCCGAGGAGCGCGCCAACCAGCCCCAACGGGATCAGGGACAACCCGAACCAATCCAGAAAAAACGTGCCGCCGACCATGCGACCAACCAGCCCGCTGACAGAGTTGAGCGCAATAAAGGCCGCCGCCACCGCCGAAGCCTGCTTGGAAGTTCCCCAGTGCGCCAGCAAGATCAGCGGCGAGAGAAAAATTCCACCGCCAATGCCCACCGCACCGGATAGCAACCCAATCCCCAAACCGATCGCCATCGCCAACAAGGGCGGGACCGGGCGCAAATTCTGAATATCGTCTGAGGGCTGCATTTTCTCGAGCAGCATTCTGAAGGCCACATAAGTCAACACCGCATATAGCAAAATGGCATAAATTTGATCTGAGATCTTGAAATAACCCCCGAAAAACGCCGCAGGGACAGACGTCACCAAAAACGGCCACAACAGGCCACCGCGCAGATGCCCGGCGCGATAAAAAGAAGAAAACGAAATACCTGCCACCATGATATTGAGCACCAGGGCAGCAGTAGCCATCACCTGCGGCGGAACACTAAAAAAGCTCATCGCCGCCAGGTAGCCGGTCGCGCCGCCAAATCCGACGCTGGCATACAGGAATGCGATGAGCAATACCAGGATATGAATCAGGTAAGGCAAAAATTACTCCTCTTCTGAAACCTCGCGCAGCGGACGCTCCACCACCACCCCGGCGCTAATCGCTTTCCCGGCAGCGGCAGAACGGGTGTGAACCTCAAGTTTTTCAAAAATAGCCTTGAGGTGACGTTTAACGGTATTGGTGGTGATCACCAGACTTTCAGCGATTTCCTTGTTGGTCATACCTTGCGCCAACAGCACAAGCGCCTCGCGCTCACGGTCCGTCAGGATGTCCAGCTCGGAAGAAACACCGCGCGTACGCCGGGCCTCTTCCACTGCCCGGCGGAAGGCAGCCCTGTCGAACGTCTGCTTTTCAAGATAAGCCACAATCGCCTGCTGATCGTAAGCGCGCTGGATCTCATCGATCGAGGCCACCCCGCTGACGACGATCGTCGGGATATTGGCGGTCTTGGTACTGGCAAGCAGCTGGTAACCCTCAAGCGATTCTTCAACATGGAAAATATCGCGCGAGTTGGAGCCTGTCAGCGATAAGTCTACCACCGCCAGGTGATATTTATCGCGCCGCAGACAACCGGTCGCCTCGCCAAAACTGTTGCAAAGCCGCACCTGGTAGCCCATATCGCCAAGGATTTCAGAGAGAATTCCGCGCCAGCCGGCATCATCTTCCACTAATAAGGCGCGGGTTCCGCCAGTAGACGAGTTGCTGACAGGCTTTCCTTCACGCGCTGCCGTTGGCGAGATCGTTTTCTCCTCGAATGCCAGGGAGAGCGGCGCGCTCGCCAGGATACGCTGAATCAACTCACGAAATTGGGCGCGATGAAAGTTTTCCTTGCGCAAAAACGTAAATGCGCCATATTCAGTTAATACACTGACCGCCAACTCGACAGTTGCATAGCCGGTCAACAAAATAGTGCGGCAAGATGGGTCGTGGCGGCGAATGGCTTCAAGGATCCGCAGGCCATCGTGGTTACGGTGATCGCTGCCGGCCAGGGATAGGTCCACCACCGCCAAACGATGTGAATTGTCTTTTAGCATTCGGTTGGCTTCATCGAGATTACCCGCCAGGTCAACAGCCAGCCCAGCATCGGTCAGTAACTCGGTCAGGATCGATTGCCAGGAACGATCATCTTCAACCACCAGGACGCGCAACGATGAATTACTCATAATCCGTTCCGTTCTTTTGACTCAGCGCGCGGCAGGCGCAGGCGAAATGTTGTGCCATGCAGCCCGTCACTCTCAACGATGACAGAACCTCCCAGGCGCGTCATCAGGGTTTTGACCCACCATAGGCCAAATCCCAGTTTGCCTGGGCGCGAGGCGCCTCGCCCTGAAAAATTCAACTCAAAAATATGCTCATGCAAATGGGGTGGAATACCAGGGCCGTTATCGCTGACGCTGATCTCAACCCATTTTTCGTCCGATTTTCCACTAATCTGAATCTTTCCCTGCCCGTCCATGGCATCGGCGGCGTTTTCGAGCAAATTAGTAAACAGCAGAGAAAGGGTGCTGCCACCCGCCATAACCATCGGCAGGCTCTCGAGCGCTTCATAGTGAACATAAATTCCGGGCGGCAGTTTGGTGGCATGGATGGCATCCTGAATGCGCGGGGCAACCAGCACCGGCTCCATGCGGATCGGACGCAGATGCAGCAGGCTGTCGCGAACGCTTTGCATGGCTTCAGTTGCGCAACGCTCGATCTCGTCCAAATTATGCGCCAGGTAAGGGTTGGCTGCTAGCGCGTCTTCACATTTATCTTCAATACCTTGAATGCGCACGGGGATCGTACCCACTTTATTATTCAAATGATGCAGCAGGTTGGAGGTAATGTCGCCCACCGCGGCAAAGGTCTCAGCGATCGAGCGTTGCTCCTGGGCCGCCAGCAGGGCTTCCTGGCGGGCAGCATTCTGATAGGCCAGCACGGCATAATCGGCCAGGCAGACCAAAACCTTCTTGTCCCACTCAGACTCGGCAAAATGGCCGGTCGCCGCGGTGGAGCTGTAGACGCTGAACGCACCCAGGGGCTGCTTGCCATCGCCCGGCAAAAGCGGGACGATCAGCGCCCGCGACCAATTCTGGGACTGGGCCAGGTCGGGGCGGTGGAAACGTTCGTCGGCGCGCAGATCATGCGCCACCAGCGGCTGGCCGCTCCGCACCACTTCACCGGTCAAACTGTCATTGAGCGGAATCCGCTCTCCGTGCTGGTAACCTCCGAAGGAGACATCCAGCAACAGGTCTTCGTCTTTAACTGACCAGATGGCGCTGGCAGAAGCGTCCAGCAAATCGCAAGCCAGCTTGGAAAGATGCTGAAGTACTTTCTGGTAGGGCTGGCTCAAGAGCAGGCGCGCAACTTCCTGCAAAGCATCCAGCAGGCGCACTTCCTGAATAGCGATGACAGCCTGGGTCGCCAGGGCTTGCAATAAGTGGCTATCGTCATCGCCAAAAGCGCCGACCAACGGGCTTTCGAGGTTCAAAACGCCCTCGAGCCTGCCGCTGGCCCCGATCAACGGAACCGCCAGTTCAGAGCGCATTTGCAGCCCGGCATCGAGCGGATAATAGATCTGCGACCAGGGTGCGGCATTCAGGTCTGAGATGCAAATCGGCTGGCGATTGCGCGCCACCCAAGACATGACACTGTTGGCATTGACCGGCAAAGCCTCGACCAGCGGACGATTAAGGTGCTCTCCGGCAATGGCGCGCATGATCAGGAACTCGCCGCTTGGGTCGAGCAAACGAAAAATGCCGTATTGCGCACCGGTTACTTCGAGCGCCATTTGCAGAATGGCTTTAAGCGTGTCCTCCAGGCGCAAGCGGGATGAGATCAACAATCCGGCGCGGCGCAGGCGGTTCAGTTCATCTTCTTTGCGGGTCAGGTTGCGCTGCATTCGCGCCAGGTGGTGGGCATGGTAAATTGCCATGGCCGCCAGATTGACGAAATTATCCAGCATTAAGAGTTCCAAATGGCTGAAAGGACGTTCGTCGAGCAAGTAAACGTATAAGACGCCAACCGCTTCATCGGCGACAACCAGCGGGAAAACGCACATCGACTTTGCGCCTGCTTGCGCGCGGACGGGGTGAATCTCAGCCCCGGCGTCCTCTTGCGAAAGCACCCGCCGTCGCTGGTGGATGGCGCGCATCCCCAGGCCGGCGGGGCGCGGCTGGTCGCCCGTAGCAGACTGATCCCACTCGCCCGCAGAAACACGCGAGGCCAGGTCGAACTCCCCGACACGGGAATCATAGCTGTAAATAACCGCCGATGCGCCTGGTACCACCCGAGTGGCGCTTTCGACGATCATTTTTAGGGCAGTCTCAACGCTGACTGCCCCATCCTGCCCGATATGATTCATTGCCTCGCCAATCTGGTTCAGGCTGGCAAGAGCATCCAATAATCTTGGGTCGGGTTCAGTTAATGGCATACGAGCATCCATGCAGGGAATTTTATCATCGATGACTTACCAGAAAGGCCGAGGGGTCGCCTCGGCCTTTCGCCTCCACTTATCTCACTCCAAAGTTGGCGAGAGTCAGGTTTATACGTCGTAGTACAGGGTAAATTCGTAGGGGGTCGGGCGCATGCGCACCGGATCAACCTCGACCTGGCGCTTGTAGGAAATATAGGCTTCAAGCAGGTCGCTGGTAAAGACATCACCCTTGAGCAGGAATTCGTGATCGGCTTCGAGTGCACTCAAAACAGCTTCGAGCGAGCCGGGAACCTGTTTGATCAATTTGGCTTCTTCAGCGGGCAGTTCGTACAGGTCCTTGTCAGAGGGTTCGCCCGGATCGATGCGGTTCTGGATGCCGTCCAGGCCTGCCATCATGATGGCAGCAAAGCACAGGTACGGGTTGCTGGATGCATCTGGGGCGCGGAATTCGACGCGCTTGGCCTTGCTGCTCTTGGTGACCGGGATGCGGCAGATGGCCGAGCGGTTGCGCTGCGAGTAAGCCAGGTTGACGGGTGCTTCAAATCCCGGTACCAGGCGGCGGAACGAGTTGGTGGTCGGGGAGGTCAGCGCCAGCAGGGCCGGGGCGTGCTTGAGCAGGCCGCCAATGTAATACTTGGCTGTTTCAGAGAGGCCGGCATAGCCGCTGGCATCAAAGAAAACGTTGGACTCACCCTTCCACAATGAAGAGTGGACATGCATGCCTGAGCCGTTGTCGCCAAAGAGCGGCTTGGGCATGAAGGTGACGGTCTTGCCGTTCTTGCGGGCCACGTTCTTGGCAATATATTTGTAAACCAGCAAATGGTCGGCCATGCGGGTCAGGGTATTGAAACGCATACCCAATTCAACCTGCCCGGCGGTGGCAACTTCGTGGTGATGGACTTCCATAACCACGCCAGCTTCTTCGAGCGCCATGACGATCTCGCCGCGGACAGTGGTCAGCGTATCGGTCGGGGGAACGGGGAAATAGCCGCGTTTCGGGGAAATTTGTCCGCCGAAGTTCTGGCGATCGGCGCGGCCGCTGTTCCACCAACCCTCGTCACTGTCGATGTGGTAATAAGCTTCGTTGGTATTGCTCGAATAACGAACGTTATCGAAGATGAAGAATTCGGCTTCGGGGCCAAAGAAAGCGGTGTCCGCGATGCCAGTCTGCTTGAGATAGGCTTCAGCCTTCTTGGCGACATAGCGCGGGTCGCGGCTATAGGGCTGGAGGGTGATCGGGTCGTGAACGTTGCAGGTCAGGACCAGGGTTGGAATCTCAGAAACCGGGTCGATGAAAGCGGAGTCGGGGTCGGGCATCAGGAGCATATCCGATTCGTGGATTTCCTGGAAACCGCGGATGGAAGAGCCGTCGAAGGGCAGGCCTTCGCTGAACAACTCTTCATCCATGCGCCGCACGGGAATGGTGAAATGCTGCCAGGTGCCGGGCAAGTCAATGAAACGAATATCCACCATCTTTACGCTTTTGCCCATCGCAAGGACATCTTTTACAGTTTTAGCCATTGGTGTATCTCCTTCTCTGATTTGGAAAAATAGGTCAAAATTGCTTCAACGGCCAAAATTATAGTTTCGCGGGTATGACCCGCCCATTACCCAAACGGGTAGTATTTCTTTTCCCAAAACCCAAGTCCTGAGCGCAGCGCAGCCGAAGGACGGCTTATTAGGAACGCAGCGCAACAAAGAACGGTTTGGGGCAAATCAGCCAACAAAAAAGCCCTGGGCGATGGCCTCGCATACTACGCTCGGCCTGCGCTCAGGGCTTGTCTTTGCGTTAAAGATTTTAGAGCGGAGCAACCAGCCCGACCACGGCCAGAAAGTGCGCCGCAGCTCCCAGTAAAACAAAGATGTGCCAGACTTCGTGAAAACCAAACTTACCAGGCACAAAGTTGAAAATTTTGGTGGCATAGACGATCGCCCCCAGGCTGTAAATAATCCCGCCCACCATCATCCAGGCCAGGCTGAAAGGAGACAGGGCGGTTAGCATTTCACCAGCCGCAGCCACACACAACCAGCCCATCAGCAGATAGATTCCTGCTGAAACCCAGCGCGGCGCGCCCATATAAAGCAGCTTGACCGCGATGCCAACCGCCGCAAATGTCCAAACAATTGCCAGCATCCCCCAGCGGAAAAATCCTTCAAAGGCCAGCAGGCAGAACGGCGTGTACGACCCGGCAATAAGCAGGTAGATGGCAGAATGGTCTAGTTTGCGCAGCCACGCGGTTACCTTCGGCCCGGCATTGACCAGGTGATAACTGGCGCTGGCCGAAAACAAGCCAACCAGGCTCAGCCCATAAACCAGCACTGAGATGACTTTTTCCACCCCCGGCCCGCCCAATACCAGTAAAACAATTTGCCCGACCAGCGCAGCGATTGCACCCCCCAGGTGCATCAACCCGCTGACCGGTTCACGTAATTTCGAATACATGCTCTCATCATCCTTTCGTGTATCGTTATGCTTAGATGATAACCATGGCGTGCCCTTCTTACCTATCCGCCGGCTAACAATTGGGTATCTTTTTGAGTGTCCAAAGTCACGCAGCTGTTGCCTGCGCAGCGGTTCCGGTTCAAAGCCACCAAAAGAATACATTTCAGTTTTGTGCCGAAAAAACACATAGCCAGCATCCAATATCCCCTTGTTGTATAATCAAAATAAGCAATTCTCTAACACAGGAACCATCATGGAGCAGGCCTACCAGGTTTACATTGCCATCTTGGTCTTCAGCGCGCTGGTCTCAGCAGCAATGCTGGCGCGCCTGTGGCCTTTGCGTAGATCGCCGGGGGCAAGCGGTCTAATAGTAGCAGTCTTCTTCGTCACACTCTGGTCGCTGGCCTACATCATGGAAATCAACACCCTGGCCCTGGCAGACAAAATCTTCTGGGCCAAAGTCCAGTTCATCGGCATCCCCTTTGCACCTATTGGCCTGTTCATTTTCTCACTGCATTACAGCGGTCGGGCTGGCGGACTAACCCGTCTACGGGCATTTTTGCTGCTCCTGCCAGGCATGTTCACCGTTGCCCTGGCTTTTAGCAACGAAGCGCACGGCCAGATTTGGCGGGAACTCGCCCTGACGAATAACCAGCCCTTTGGCCCGCTGGATTTGACACACGGAACCTGGTTCTTTATCATCACCTTTTATATCTACATCCTGCTGGTATTAACAACTGCCTACTTCCTGCAAATAGCCTTGCAAGCCAATAATTTTTACAAGCAGCAATCGCGCATCATGCTGGCCGGGATGCTCATCCCCTGGCTGGCAAATTTCTTCTACATCACCCGCATCGGCCCAACAGACTCGCTCGATCTGACACCGGTTGCCCTGACCCTGACCAACCTGGCCCTCTCGATCGCCTTTGCCCGTTACGGCCTGGTGGACATCCTGCCGGTGGCACACACTACTCTTTTCAATGCCATGAGCGATGGCATCCTGGTGCTTGATCCGCTCGAAAGGGTGGTAGACATCAACCCCGCCGGACAGCGCATTCTGGGGATCAGCCCTAACGTTATCGGATCATCAGTTCAGGGTATCCTGCCTGAATGGGAGAACTGGAAGATGCAGGATCCGTCTGCCGAATTGGCCCGCGAACTGTCCCTGGGCAATGGACGCGCCTACGCAGTTCACCTGACCCCCATAAAGAGCGCGAACGAACGACCCGGCGGCCTGCTCCTGGTGCTGACAGATATTTCCAGCCTCCGGCGCGCCAACGAGGAGATGCGCGAGGCCAGCCGTCTAAAAACCCAACTGCTGGCAAACGTCAGCCACGATTTCCGCTCGCCGCTGGGAGCCATCATTGGCTATTCGGAAATGCTCAAAACCGATATGTTCGGCGCGCTAAACGATGAACAAAAGAACGCCGCCGCCGAAATTCTGGATAGCGCCAACCAATTGCTGGCATTTGCCAACAACCTGATCGGCCAGGCCCAGGTTGAAACCGGCAAAATCGTCCTGCGTGAGCGGGCCTTTGCGCCCAACGATATCACCGAATCGATTCTCTCCACCCTGCGCTTTCATGCCGCCAAAAAGAACCTCGAGTTCGTGCATACGATTGACTCAAATCTGCCCGAACATCTGCTTGGCGATGTCTACTGGCTCAGGCAAATTGTGGTCAATCTGCTCAACAACGCCGTCAAATTTACAACCCGGGGGCAAGTGCGGCTGACCTTTAAGTGCGCGGATGCCGAACACTGGATGATTGAAGTCAGTGACGACGGCATCGGTATCTCACCCGCAGACCAGGCGCTTATCTTCGACGCCTTCCAACAATCCGATGATCCCTTGGCGCGCAAGCAATATGGTTCCGGGCTGGGCCTCTCGATTGTGCGCGAACTGACCCGCCTGATGCAGGGCCGCATAGAACTGGAGAGCGAACCAAATCGCGGCAGTTCCTTCCGTGTTATCCTGCCACTCAAATATCCAGAATAACGAAGTCCGAAAGCATCTTCAAAAGATTTACAGGCATGACCAATGGGGGCATTTTTATCGAATTTGCCGCAATTAAAATAAGATGGGAGATGTATAATATTGCCTCCCACTGAGGAGAAAAAAAGGAGAAATTTATGAATCAAAAAATTATTGCCAGTATCATCATACTTACCCTGGCCACATTTGCATGCAGCTTGCCAGGCCAGGCCCCAACAACACCAGCAACAGCAACCAATTTACCCGACGATCAACCGGACCTGATTGCGACCATCACAGCCCAGGCACTAACCATCCAGGCCCCCAGCCAAACCCCTCTGCCGCCCAGCGAAACCCCCACGCCCGAATCCACAGCTACGATTACCCTGACACCCACTCCTGAAGTGCCGATGGCCTCGGTCAGTGTCAACACCAACTACCGCACCGGCCCGAACATCCAGTTCGACCTGATCGGAGCGCTAAACGTGGGCCAAACTGCCGAGGTGGTTGGCAAATATCAAAATGGAGCTTACTGGATCATCAAAACCCCCGGCAGTTCGGGCAATTGCTGGTTGTGGGGCAATTATGCCACCGTGACAGGCAACACCAGCAGCCTGCCAGAGTTTCCATCCCCGCCGACCCCAACACCATACCCGCCGCTGGCACCCAAAAATTTCAAGGTTGATATTGCCTGTACCGTTCAGTTCGACCCAATCTACATCAACCTGGTCGAAATTAGCATGACTTGGTCAGATGAAGCAACCAACGAAAGCGGCTATAGGGTATACCGTAACGAAACGCTGATCGCCACGCTAGAAGCAAATACAACCAGTATGGGAGACAACACCACCCTGGCCGCTCTCTGGCTTATCGGCAACCCCAAGCCGAGCGTAACCTATGCTATTGAAGCCTTCAACAGCGCTGGAAAGTCAAGCAAAATTGAGAAAACTGTTTCCTGTCCGTAATAAAAAATAGGATAAGGAAAGCCCCTCGAAACAAAACCTTCGAGGGGCTTTCCTTTAGTAAAACAGGAACGGTTTAGGTGCCTTCTTCCCAAGAGTTCAGGTATTTGACCTGTTCTTCGGTCAGGGTGTCAATTTTGATACCCATCGCATCCAGCTTGATGCGTGCAATTTCCTTGTCGATGTCTTCCGGTACCGAGTAGACCGTGTTTTGCAGTTTATCAGAGTTCTTGAGCATGTATTCCGCAGAAAGAGCCTGGTTGGCAAATGACATATCCATTACCGAAGCCGGGTGGCCTTCAGCGAGCGGTTGACTCCGCTCAAATGTGACAAATGGAAAAATAAGATCAGAATACAGAGATTTAGAAAACAGAATTTCGTAACTATTCAGGCATGAGAAACTGATGGGTTGCCAAAAGCAAAAAAGCCGGGCAAAATCAAGGCATGAAATCAATGCGGCTGGCAAACGAGCAAAAAATCGGAGAAGCGTACGACCAAGGCAGAGAAGCCGTAATCGTGCTCTTTAACAAAACATTTTTGGAATTGGTGGAGCGCATTCAAGCGTTGGAAGATCAGGTTGCGAAGAACAGTCGAAATAGTGGCAAGCCGCCTTTGAGCGATGGATTGAGCAAACCGGCACCCAATAGCCAGCGTAAACGGCATGGCAGGAAACAGCCTGGGCGACCTGTGGATGGCCAAACAAACCCAACAAAGCCCTGCACACCGCCAGCCTGGGCGACCCCACCCGCATGGTGATGGCCGTCATGCGCCGGCACGCTCGACGAAGTGGATTTGCTCAACCACCTGCTCGATACCTACGAACACAGCCAGGACGAGCCCATCGACAGCCTGGTGCAAAACGCCCGCGCCGTCTACCCGACCGAAGCCTCGCTCGACAACGCCATGCCATCCCCGACCGATGGCTATGCGCTCATGATCGTCCAGGAAGGCAAACCAAGCGGCATCCTGACCAAAATCGACGTGCTCGATTTCGTCGCCGGGAAAATCTAAAAAAAACAAGTCCTGAGCGGAGGGCGAAGCCCGCAGTCGAAGGACAGATTAAATGCTGACAATCCATCAAAAACAACCGTCCTTCGACTACAGCCTTCGTTTCACTCAGGGCTTCCGCTCACCTGTGCTTGCGCACGGCGCAGGCAGGACTTAATCAAACATCCCATGCCAAACCTCCCCGACCTTGCCTTCCTGCACGCCAACGGCTACCCGCCTGAGTGCTACAGCCCGCTTGTCGAGCGGCTGGGCGCGTCCTACAGCATCCACGCCATGCCCATGCGCCCGCTACATCCCGGCGCAAACCCGCGCGATCTGCAAGACTGGCGTCCGCTGGCAGACGATTTCCGAAACTACCTTTCAGCCGAAAACCTGTCCCGGCCCCTGGTGGTCGGGCACTCGTTTGGGGCCGTCACCGCCCTGCGCGCCGCCATCCGCCAGCCGGGCCAAATCCACGCCCTGGTGCTGATCGACCCGGTGCTCTTCGAGCCGCACATCATCCTCGCCTGGAAGCTCATCCGCTCCCTGGGGCTGGCCTACAAGCTGCATCCGCTCATTCAGGGCGCGCTCAAAAGAAGGCGCAAGTTCGACGATTTGGAAGGAACATTCGAGCGTTTTCGGCGCTACGGCGTCTTCCGTTATTTCAGCGACGAGGCCCTGTGGGCCTACCTGCGCGGGATCACGCAACCCGCAGCCGGGGGAGGCTACGAATTGCGTTACAGTCCCGAATGGGAAGCCCGCATCTACGCGACCGGCATCTCTCCCGATATGGAACTTTGGCGCGGGCTGAAAAGATTCCCCGTCCCGACGCTGGTACTGCGCGGGGCCGAGACCGACACTTTTAGCGCATCCGCAGGCCGACGGGTGGAACGCATCAACCCGGCCATTCGCGTGGAGACAATTCCACAGTCCACTCACCTGCTGGCCCTGGAGCGTCCCGCTGAAATCGCGCAAAAAATCGAAGCATTTTTCAGACAGGTGCAATCGAACGCGGATGGTGGGTGATTCGACGGATACTCGCTGATTCTTTTTCAAAAAAAATCTGTGTAACTCCGTCAAATCCGTGAAACTTGTACTGAGCTTGTCGAAGTATCCGTGTCCCATTGCTTTTCCATCACACAACCAAAACCACGTTACAATCAAGCCATACTACAATTGCGCGAGGATAACCATGACCGAACTCTCCTACTCATCCGCCGAACTGATGATCATCAACGCCGCCCGCCTGCTCAAAGACGGCGACGTGGTATTCGTCGGCGTCGGACAACCCAACCTGGCCTGTAACCTGGCCAAGCGCACCCACGCCCCCGACCTGGTCATGATCTACGAAGCGGGCGTGATCGGCGCGGAACCGGCGCGCCTGCCCCTTTCGATCGGCGACCCGACCCTGGTCAGCGGCGCGCTCTCAGTGGTCAGCATGTACGATATTTTCGCCAACTACCTGCAACGCGGCAATGTCGATGTCGGCTTCCTGGGCGGGGCGCAAATCGACCGCTACGGCAACATCAACGCCACCATCGTCGGCGCAGATTATGAACATCCCAAAGTCCGCCTGCCCGGCTCCGGCGGCGCGCAGGAGATCGCGGCCTGGGCCAACCGCTGCTACATCATGACCCCGCACCAGAAGCGCCGCTTCCCCGAAAAAGTCGATTTCCTCACCTCGGCAGGCTACCTCGAAGGGGCCGGTGGGCGCGAGAAAGCCGGCCTGCGCGGCCAAGGCCCGGTCGGCGTCGTGACCGACGTTGGCTTCATGGAACCGGACGAAAGCGGCGAGCTGACCCTGACCGCCCTGCACCCCGGCAAAACGGTCGAAATGGCGCTCGAAAACACCGGCTGGCCGCTCAAGGTGGCAAAGCATCTGCGCACCACCGAGCCGGTCACCGAAAAAGAACTCAAAATCCTGCGCGAAGAACTCGACCCGACCGGGATCTATCTCAAAGGCGCGGGGTAAGCAACTTTACCAATTCTACTGCGTATTTACTGGTAACTGTATTCGTAAAAGGAGCGAAAAATGACCACTACCAACCGACCTTCCCTGCGCCGTTCGCGCCACAACCGGGTTTTCCTGGGCGTCTGCGGCGGATTGGGCCAATTCTTCGGCATCGGCGCATTCTGGTTCCGCCTGGCCTTCCTGATTGCCTTTATTCCCGGCGGCGTGCCAGGGCTGGGCCTGTACCTGCTGGCCTGGCTGATTATTCCCAGCGAATAAAAATATCACCAAAAACACTCCCGCCTGAAAACGGGAGTGTTTTTGGCTATAATTAAACCATGACTATTGAAACCATTGTCACCATCCCACTCAGCGAAGCCCTGCAAGCCCATTTGCGCGGCATTTCGCCCAAAATCAATTTCCATTTTTATACGCCCCAAAAAGCCGGCGACATCCCGCCTGAAGTTTGGGCGCGGGCCGAAATACTCTATACCGGGCACATCCTGCCCACACCCGAACAAGCCCCCTCGCTGCAATGGATCCAATTCCACTTTGCGGGCATCGATCGCTTTAGCGGCGAGCCGATTGCCCAACGCGAAGGGCTGACTCTGACCACCCTGAGCGGCGCGGCCGCCTCACAAGTTGCCGAGCACGCCCTGGGCATGCTGCTGGCCCTTGGGCACAAACTACCATCCCTGCTGGCCGCGCAGAAAAAAGCCGAGTGGCCCAAGGATCGCTTCGAGCGTTTTGCGCCATTAGAGTTGCGTGACAGCACTGTCGGGATCGTCGGCTACGGCAGTATTGGCCGCCAATTGGCTTATCTTTTGCGCCCGCTGGGGGCCAAAATCCTGGCAACCAAACGGGATGCAATGCACCCGGAACACAGCGGCTACACGGCGGAAAATAGCGGCGATCCCGGCGGCGATATGGTCGAACGGCTCTACCCGTCTGCCGCGCTGCGTTCGATGCTCAAACTCAGCAACTTTGTGGTTGTAACAGTCCCATTGACACCTGAAACAAACGAATTGATCAACGCCAGTATGCTTTCAGCCATGCCCGCAGGAGCCTTCCTGGTGGATGTTTCGCGCGGTGGGATCGTAGACACCGTCGCCTTGCTGCAAGCGCTCAAGGATGGCAAACTGGCCGGGGCCGCGCTGGATGTCTTTCCGGAAGAACCACTCCCCGCCAACAGCGCGCTCTGGGCGCAGCCTAATCTCATCATCAGCCCGCATATTTCAGGCAACAGCCCGCATTACAATGAGCGCGCCATCCATCTATTCTCTGAGAACATCCACCGCTATCTGGCGGGGTTAACCTTGTATAACATTTTCGAGAAAAACCGAGGCTATTAAGAAACCCTATCATGATTCGCGCTATCCTGTTCGACCTGGGTGATACCCTGATGCGCCCCAGCGCCGCCTGGCCGCCCGTGATCGAACGCGCCGACCGGGCGGTGGTGGATGTGCTCTGCAAAAACGGCCTGGGGCTGGATTGCGACCACTTTCATGAAGAATTCAAGGCCAGCCTGCAGCGCTATTACACCGAGCGCGACAGCCAGCAAATCGAAACATCCACCGCTGTTGTTTTAGAGGAACTGCTGACAAAAAAAGGATATGATAACGTGCCGCCCGCGCTCATCCGGGCCGCGCTGGATGCGCGTTATCGTATTTCGCAATCCAACTGGCAATTGGTGGATGATGCCATCCCCACCCTGGGCGAACTCCGGCACAGCGGCTATAAAATGGGGATCGTCTCCAATGCCGGAGACAACAAGGATGTTTTCCAACTGGTTGATAAATTTGGCATCGAACCCTATTTTGACTTTATCCTGACTTCGGCAGCCTGCGGCTGGCGCAAGCCGCATCCACGCATCTTTGAACTGGCCCTGACACACTGGGGTTATTCCCCCGCCCAAGCAGCCATGGTCGGCGATAAGCTCGAAGCCGATATCACAGGCGCAAACCAGGCCGGGATTTTCTCGATCTGGGCCAAACGCTATGCAAAAACACCAAAAGAAATAGCCGTTACACCAAGTGCGCAAGTCGAAGCATTAAGCGAAATCCCGGCTATCTTGAAAGAGATACGATGAAAGGCTATTGCCAGTAAGGAGAACACCATGTATCAGACAAATATGTACGAAGGCATGTTGGCTGAAACGACCACCTTGCAAGGTTTTAACGGGGACACCATCAATGCCTACTTTGCCAGGCCGCTTGGGCCAGGCCCCTATCCAGGCCTGGTTCTGGCCCATCACATGCCGGGCTGGGATGAATGGTACAAGGAAATCACCTGCCGCTTTGCCCGGCAAGGCTACGCAACCATCTGCCCCAACCTCTACTATCGAGCCGGTCACGGAACCCCCGAAGATGTGGCGGCGAAAGTACGCGCTGCCGGAGGCATTCCCGACAACCAGGCAGTCGGCGACCTGGCAGGGGCGGCAAGTTTTCTGCGCTCACTACCCGTCAGCAATGCTAAAGTTGGCATCTTTGGCACCTGTTCAGGAGGCCGGCACGCCTACCTGACCGCCTGCCAGGTGCAAATATTCGATGCGCTGATCGACTGCTGGGGCGGGCGGGTTGTCATGCAAGAGAGCGACCTTTCACAAAATCAGCCGGTAGCACCGCTGGATTACACCAAAGACCTGGAGTGCCCGCTGCTGGGTCTGTTTGGCGAAGAAGATACCAGCCCCACGCCAGAGCAGGTAACCCGCCATGAACAAGAGCTCAAGAAATACGGAAAGCCGCACGAGTTCCACATGTATCCGGGTGCCGGGCACGGTTTTTTCTACCATCACCGTCCCATGTACCGACAAGCGCAGGCAGTCGACGGCTGGAGCAAGGTTTTTGCTTTTTTGGAAAAATATCTCACGGCGTAGACGGGATGGGAAAAAATTATGTGCACAATGATCGCACAACAAGTAAAAATAGAGGGCAGCGGCAAAGGCGCACAGGGCTGGTTCACACTGCGCGAAGCGAATGTCTCTTACGACCACCCTTTCAACGCGCCTTTTGAACATGCACTGAATCTTGACTTTGTGAACGAATCTGACGGCCCGGGCGCTCGTGTTGCAGTGGAACTCAGCGCTGAGGCTGCCAGAACCCTGGTCGAAACAATCCTGGCTGTCCTGGAGCGCGCAGAAGCTGGCGGACACATCGAGAAGAAATGATTCATAACCCCCATCCAACAACAAACCCAACCCGGCAGATTACGCCACCCTGGCAAACAAGCATTTGAGGTAAGCGCCTTCTTTAAACCCGATCGGATGGTCGAGGGCGTGGCCTGTCCGCTCGATTTCGGTCAGGCAGCGGTTGGATTCGCTGGCAGCCTGATGAATGGCATTGAAAAAGGCATCTGCCGCAACCCGGCTCGAGCAGGATGCCTGGACCAGCACGCCGCCCGGCCGCAGTACGCCCAGCCCAAGGCGGGTCAAATGCTGGTAGGCCGAGAGGGCCGCCGCGGTTTGGGAGTGGTTTTGAGCGAACATGGGCGGGTCGATAATCACAAGGTCAAACCAGCGTTTTTCTGAAGCCATGCGCCCCAGGGCTTCGAAGGCATCTTCGGCCAGCGTTTCATGCGATGCCGCCGCAACCGTGAAAAACTGCCTGTTGTGGCCCATGTTGCGTGCCGCGGCCTGTATGGCCGGCGCGCTGAGATCCACGCTGATCACCTGTTTGGCGCCGCCGCGAGCCGCGTAAACGGAAAACCCACCCGTGTAGGCGAAAACATTCAGCACAGATTGGCCCAGCGAAAGCCGCTCGACCCGCGCCCGGTTCTCGCGCTGGTCGAGGAAAAAGCCGGTCTTTTGCCCGAGAATCGGAGCAGACTCAAAAACCAATCCATTTTCCTGAAACAGGATCGGACCCTCCGGGGGCGGACCGGAGAGAGTCAGCCCATCGCTCAAACCAAACAGGAGTTCATCCTGCTTCAGCATGGAGCGGCTGAGGCGCAAGATCAGGCTTTCAGCCGGGCTAACCTGCTCCAGGGCAGAGCATAGCTCCTTCAGGTGCGGAATCCAGGCCGGGGTGTAAAGTTTGAGTACCAAGGTCCCGGCATAGCGATCGATCACCAGTCCCGGAAGCCCGTCATTCTCGCCGTGGACGAGCCGGTAGCCAGTCGTGGCTCTTTCGGCGGGTTGTTCGATCAGGGGCAGGCGCAAACGCAGCGCTGCCGACAGCCGCGATTTGAACCAATCCGCATTGATCGTTGCGGGATGGCGGGATTGCAAAATACGCACACGAATGGGGGATGTCGGATCGTACAGTCCAACCGCCAAGAAGCGGCGTTTGTCATCGAAAATAACCGCCAAATCGCCCGGGCTGCCGGCCCTGCTTTGCTCAGTGATGGCCTGATCAAAGACCCAGGGATGACCCTGGCGCAAGGCGCGTTCTGCCGGCGGACTGATGCGCAGCGCAATCCGCTTGGCGTTTGGGGCGGGGATGAGAGAAAGAGGGGCGTAAAAATCCATGGTTAAAGATGTTCCCAGACGGTGTGGGTTATAACCGCCTGGCTAGGTTATACCATTGAACAAGTTTCCCTGCACGAATTTGAAATTACCATCTTGCAGAATCAATGCTATAGTAATTAAAGGAATGCGTTTCTTTTACCTGCGCATAAACCAGAGAGAGCCATGCAAAACAAAAAAAATTCTCCAACCATGACGATACGTTACAGTCTGATGGGGGTCGGGATAGGCTTGTTATTTCCAATCATCAGCTTTTTTATCGAAGCTGCTTCCCTGAAACTACCTTTTACTTTTAGCACAGTTGCAATTCTTCATTCTTCACGCGTCTTGTTCTGGATCATCGATACGATACCCGTCTTTCTCGGGTTCGCCTTTGGTCTGGCAGGCTGGCGACAGGATCAGTTGATCGAGCTTTCGAAGCACATGGATCATGCGCTTGCGAAAAACACAGCAGAACTCACGTTAGCAAATAACAGACTCAAACAGGATATGGAAGTTCTGAATCAGGTGGAATCCGTTGTCTCGCGCGGCAAAAAAGAATGGGAAGCAATTTTCGACTCGATCTCTGACCTGATCTTTATGGTGGACTCCAATGGACTGATCCTGCGCTGCAATCGCGCTGCGATCGAAACCTTCAACACCACGTTTGCACAAACCATTGGGAGTCCGCTCAACAGCCTGCTTTTTCCAGATGGGCCGCAGGCTGAATTAAAACCCGGCAAGATGGACATTCCGCAAATCGGCGGGCATTATGATCTCTTCAAAAAGACATTTGAATTTGGACAGGGAGTAGAGCGTACCGTTTATGTTTTGCACGATATGAGCGAATACAGGCTGGTTGAGGAAAGCCTTGCAAATGAACGCAACCTGCTGCGGACTCTGATCGATAACATCCCAGATCGGATCTATGTAAAAGACTCACTCGGCAAAAAAACTGTTTCCAACTTTGCCGACTGGCAGGCCTCTGGCGGAAAAACAGCCGATGATGTGATCGGAAAATCAGACTTTGATCTGTACCCACCTGAATTGGCGTCTCAATATTGGGCTGATGATGAAAATGTCATTGAAACAGGCATACCGATATTAAATCGTGAAGAGCTTGGCCGCGACTCTAAAGGTAATCAGGTCTGGGTGATGACCACCAAGGTGCCGCTCCGCGATAAAAAAGGACAAATCCAGGGATTGGTGGGGATTGGGCGGGATATTACCGAGTACAAGCAGACTGAAGAAAGCTTGGCAGATGAGCGGAATCTACTACACACATTGATTGACAACTTGCCAGACAATGTTTTTGTTAAAGATATCGATAGCCGGATCATCATGGATAACATGGCACATCGGCGCACATTGGGAGCAACTACTTTGGAGCAGGTTCTAGGAAAGACAGATTTCGATTTCTTCCCCAAAGATCTGGCCGCCTTATATGTTGCCGACGAACAGCAAATTATTCAATCGGGTGATTCACTGATCAACCGAGAAGAACCTGTGATCGATAAAGATGGCAGCCAAAGATGGCTGCTAACCACCAAGGTGCCATTACGAGATCGCCAAGGGATGATTACTGGAATTGTGGGCATTAACCACGACATCACCGAATTAAAACATTCTGAAGCAGAGCTTCTCCGCGAAAAAAGGTTCCTCGAAGCCTTGAACATGAACAGCCCGACAGCAATTGTAGTGCTCGATGAGTTGGAAAACATCGTTTCCTGTAACCCGGCTTTTGAGCAACTATACGGTTATACATCTGCCGAAATAATCGGAAAAAATCTGGACAAACTCATCACGACACCAGAGACAATCAACGATGCCCATTTATACACCCAGCAAGCCATGGCCAGCCTGGTGCACGGTATCGGAAAACGCCGCCGAAAAGATGGAAATTCTGTCATCGTAGAAATATTTGGGGTGCCGGTGGTTGTCGATGGCAAAAAAGTAGCGACGCTGGCAATTTATCACGACATTACCGAGTTGGACGAGGCTCGCAAGGAAGCCGAGCGGGCCAACAACGCCAAAAGCGAATTTCTGGCCAATATGAGTCATGAAATCCGCACCCCGATGAACGGGGTGATCGGGATGCTCGAGCTGGCGCTGGATACCGCCCTCTCCGAGGAACAGCGCGATTACTTGAGCGTTTCCTTGCAGAGTGCAGAAACATTGCTGGCGCTGATCAATGACATTCTCGACTTTTCCAAGATTGAAGCCCACAAACTGGAACTGGACATCATCGACTTTGACCTGCGCAACATGGTTGAAGACCTGGCCCAGATGATGGCCAAGCGCGCCCAGGATAAAGGCCTGGAATTGGTTTGCCTGATCCACCCAGATCTAAGAACCGGGCTGAAGGGTGATCCTGCGCGCTTGCGCCAGGTGCTGGTCAACCTGGTGGGGAATGCCATTAAATTCACCCATCAAGGGGAGGTCGTCATCCGCGCTGAACCGGTTGAAGAGACCGATACCTATGCTACGATCACCTTTTCGGTTCAGGATACCGGCATTGGCATTCCCAAGGATCGAATCGCTGCCATTTTCGACCGTTTTACGCAGGTCGACGGCTCGACAACCCGCAAGTATGGGGGCACCGGTCTGGGATTGACGATCAGCAAACAATTGGTCGAAGCCATGAACGGACAGATTGGCATAGAGAGCGAATCGGGTGCGGGAAGCACCTTCTGGTTCACCGTTAAACTCGAAAAACAGGCCCCTGGAAGATTGACAAAGGAAAACTCCCCGGATACAGACCAGGCCAAGAACATCAGAAACCTGCGAATTCTGGGGATCGATGACAACGCCACCAATCGCAAAGTGCTCACGAAAATGACGGAAGGTTTCGGCTGCCGCATCGAGACCGCCCCCAGCGGCGCAAAAGGCATCGAGATGCTGCGCAACGCCCATCGCGAAGGCGATCCCTTCCGCATCATCTTATTGGATATGCAAATGCCAGACATGGATGGTGAGCAAACCGCCCGCGAGATCAAGAATGACCCGGTCGCCCGCGAAGCCCAGATCATCATCCTGACATCGATGGGCCAGCGCGGCGACGCAGCCCGCCTTGAATCGTTGGGGTGCGCAGCCTACCTGCTCAAACCGGTCAAACAGCAATTGCTTTACGATACCCTGCTGGCAGTGATGGCAAGCACCAAGAGTGAACAACCGCGCCTGGTGACACGCCATCTCATTTCTGAACAAAAACGACAAGGGCTGCGCATTTTGCTGGCTGAAGATAACCCCATTAACCAAAAACTGGCCATCGTCCTGTTGCACAAAGCCGGTTTTTCAGTGGATGCTGTTGAAAATGGTCAGCACGCGCTGGAAAAGGTGCAAAGCGAGCCATACAATGCTGTGTTGATGGATGTGCAAATGCCTGAGATGGATGGCTTCGAAGCCACCAGGCGCATCCGCCAGTGGGAATCTGGGCAGAATCGCCACATTCCCATTATTGCCATGACCGCACACGCGCTAAAAGGAGACCGCGAATTATGCCTGGAAGCCGGGATGGATGATTATGTCACCAAACCGCTTGACCCGAAGGTGCTGTTCAGCGCAATCGACCGGTGGACGCAGATAGAAGAACCGACCAGCGCAGAAAAACCAATCGATGAAATGCAGGATTATTCCGGCCCTATGGAAAAATTTGCTGCGGAGGTAAATCTGGATTCGGAAGAGAACCTGTTCGGCGACCCCGCCTCCCCGAGGCCATCCGATGAAAAAGCTGAGGCGCCTGCCCCGCTGATAATCCCCAGCGATGAGCTGCCCATGAATTTGGCCACCGCCCTGCCGCGTTTTTATAACGACCGCACCTTTTTCCTTGAAATGTGTCAGGATCTGATTGTTCACATGCCAAAACGGATGCAGGAAATCAAGCATGCCCTGCAAACCAATAACGCCAACGATCTTTTTCGCCACGCGCATAACATGAAGGGTGTCTCAGCCAACTTTAGTGCTGACCCGCTCACGCGAGTGGCCGCCGAGATCGAGGCGATGGGCAAAAGCGAAGACACCACCAACGCCGCCAGCCTGGTCAAACAGCTCGAAGTGGAAGTTGAGCGCCTGCTGCAATATTGCGAGACCGAGCTGGGCATAAAACAGGTGTTGCCATGACAAACGTTCTGGTCATCGATGATGAACCTGTCTTTCATAGCCTGGTAACCCGCGCGCTCGAGAGGCTTAATTTCACCGTTTCTTATGCAGAAAACGGAGTGAGCGGTCTTTCGATGGCGCGCTCGCTCAAGCCCGATATCATCATCAGTGATGTGATGATGCCCGGTATCATCGGTTACGAGGTTGTGCGCAGCCTACGCCGTGAGCCGGAGTTCGCACAAACCCCTATCTTGATGTTGACGGCCCAATCTGGTTTGCAGGACAAGCTCAAAGCCTTCGAAGCCGGGGCAGACGATAACCTGACCAAGCCATTTGAACCGGAAGAACTGGCAGCGCGGGTAAACGTCCTTTTGCGCCGCGGCCCAAATGATGCAAACTGCAAAAGCCGCTGCGCCCGCCACAGCCCGAGATGAAGCCCGCATGATTTCCATCCACAGTTTGCGGTGAGGGGTTGGTTGCTCCAGTCTGGCCGTCAACCTGTCCCTTGCGCTGCGCAACCTTTGGCAGGGAGAAACCATCCTGATAGGAGAGTCCAGGATTGTGGTGGGGTCGAACTCCAAAAATCCTTTTTTCTCGTCGGGGTAATAAAGCAATTCATCTGGAACAGGTATAGGCCGCCAGGCTTCCATAAAGTAGATGAAAGAAACGCACAAAATCACTCCACATAGAACCAGGAATATTACTTTTATCGCTTGCTTTTTTGTCTGCTTGTTTATGGACCTCCTTTCCTCATAGTTCTGATGGCCTGGGTGAAGCTGGCGCTATATAATAACTCTGTTCCAATTCAAGAGACAACCGTGCATCCATCAATTGGTTCGTCTCTTCTGTAAAGCATAGTAAAGTTCATGATACTACCATCAAGGAATTTTCAACCAAAACAAAACTTCTAACTGTTCCCAATCTATACCAGTGTAAATTTTTATTTTTTCGTCGGTGGCAATATTGAAAACATACACTGAACCACTATAAGGTCGGTAGGCAATAAATTGATTATCCAACGAAAAAGCAAAAGATTCTATCAATTCATCCTTCGTTAAGTGCAGTCTTTTTATAAGCGTATTTGTTTTTTCTGTATTATATACATATAGATCTGGGTCATTGTTGAAAAATGAGTAGACAACAAGTTGTGATGGATCTTGAAGCCAAAACAGCTTTCCCTGGTTATGGACACGGTCAATATCCAGGTTGTATGTTTCACAGTAATTACCGTTCTGTAAACAATCTTTTGTGGAGATATAAGGGCCAAAACTAGGGCTAGTTGTCGAGATACCAATAAAACTTATAAAATATGCAATTTTTTGACCATCGGGGGACCAAACGGGTGATTCGAATTGCATGGTTTCATCAAGAATTTCGGGGGGATAATTAGAAAAATCGCAGTAGCGCATAACTTGCTATAAATTTGGGCTTGGATGAAGGTTGAGCCACTGTTGTGTGATGCGCTTGAATTGGGCTTGGGATTGTCTGGCAGAACGAGTATGCAGCCGAAATCGTTGGCGATGTTCTCTCAATC
>JAKLPV010000125.1 GCA_022013685.1 Anaerolineae bacterium | reverse complement strand
GAATGGTGGGATATAGTTGCCACTGTAAAAGTATTATCGGGAGCTGTATTATGGCTATCCACACGGCAATTTTTATCACTTTGGAAATCATTTTTGAATCAAGCGATACTTTCACAAGAAAATAGATCAGATATGAGAATATTAAAATTCTCATAAATAATAATGTATCTGTAATGGATGAATTGTTGATTATTGCTGAAAAAATAACAACTAAAGAAAGAATTATGTATTGAAAAAAAACGCGGTCGGCTTTTATGCCGTATATAAACATTAATGGTATTGATAATAATGAGACAAGAGCTGCACGATAGGCAAAATTGGTAATAAGAGCTAGTACGAAGCTAAATAAAAAAAGTGTAAAAAATGTGATATAAAAAACGTATTTTGTTAATTGCTGATATTTCATCTATTCTTGCTCCGTTAGATGTTCTCTAATGCTTTGATGGCAGAATTTTTCTCTTTATCGCTGCTATAATAAATTTTGGATAACTTGTGTATTCATATACTGCGCATTTCGTCAAGGTATTCTTGTTTATTTTCATTTTTTTTGTTTTAAAAATTTCTTCTGTTAATTTTATCGAATTGCGATTCCAGTTATAGTATGTTTCTGCAGATTGTCTTGCATTATTTTTAAAAGACTGGATTTGTTCTGGGTAATTTACTAAAGATTGCATGGCTTGAAACAATAAATCTATATCACAGACGCTTTCGGGCCAGTAATAATTATCTGCGCGTTTTTGAAATTTTTCGACAGGTATTAGGAACCCATTTTGACCATGTTTCACAAATTCATTCATTGGTCCATTGTCTGTGGTTATTACTGGCAGCCCAGAGGCAAGGGCTTCGATTATGGTCAGGCCAATTCCTTCTAATCTAGTTGGATAAACATAAATATCGCCGAGGTGAAAGAGTCCCGGCGGCGAGACCGTTTGTTCTATGATTTCAATTCTTTTATCGTTTTCAACGATGCTTATTATTTCTGGATTTTCAAATTTTATTTGAGTGTGGATTATTAGTTTGCATGCGCCCTTGATTTGGGTAAATGCTTTGATAAGGATATCAGTTCCTTTTCGGTAGGGACTCATTCCACAGGAATGAAAAAAGATCAGTAAATCGTTATTCTTTTTTTCTGGCTTAAATACTTGGCAATCCGTACCCCAGGGAAGGTATACTGCTTGGGGATGATTTTCAAAGACGCTGAAATGTCGTTTTGTATTACAAATCAGAAAGTCATATAGATCAAAAAAGGGCACCGTCTCAGGAGTGTAGTAATCCACATAAGCGCCAACCTTTATTTTTAAGCTTTGACATCTAATGATAACGTCCCAGCTATGTTGTTCATTAAACAATACAGTATCAATATTATTTTGTATTATCCAGTTCTTGAAATCCGACCAAACGATATAAGTCGGTACCCCTATATGAATTTGTTTACCAAAGGTAACGAATTCTTGTTTCCATTCATCTCTTAACTTTATTCTTTTTTCGTTTCCTCTTGCGTAGATGAATACATTGTTTTTTTCTTTAAGTGCCTCGTAATAGGCATGAGAAACATAACTTGCTCCTCGATCAAACCAGGTTGTTACAATGCCAATATTGCTCATTTTTTAGTCTCCTTTCTTTTTTATCATTGCCACAAATGCCCATAGCGCAACGGCCAATAATAAGTCAGAAATTAAGCTGCTCCATACCGCTCCCAGCCAGCCATATTGGGGTATCCAGATGATATTTAGTAAAACATTTATGATTGCAATTCCAATTTGTATTCCACTACGCTGTCCTTGATATCCTGCGCCTGTAATTGTGTCAGCAATCAGATAATGAAAAGTTCTAATTATTATTAATGGTGAGAGCCAGATGATAATTTGGGCCGTTAGGCTATATTGCTCACCAAGTATTTTAGGCAATAGTGGCGATATGATGATTATGCCAATGCTTGCTAGGAAGCTTGTTCCAATCGCCCAGGGTAAAAGCCTGAGCGAAAATTTATGCGCATTCTGCATACCTTTTACCCCTTCTTTAAAAAAGCGGGGATACGCCGTCGTTAAAATTGCGCGAATTGGAATGAACGCAGAATCAATCATGCGATAGGCTGCCGCATAAAGCCCTGCATCTGTTGCGGAACCTATTCTTAGTAGTATGGTCTTGTCTATATCATTGTATGTACTTTGTGCGGAAATCCCAATAGAGAAAAAAAAGCCCTCACGCCATTTACCTTGCATCGGTGAAATTGTAATTTTTCCCCATCCTAAAAGCTTCTTTACGAAAAGCAACCCTGTTAAGCCTGAAAGTATTCCGCTACTCATGTATAGGATTGCCCAACTTTCAGCAGTTGTTTCTGTAGGAATTATCAAAAAAATCAATGCGCTTATCATCCGATAAAGCACAGGTATTGTATTAGTTAAAGAAGAAAGAATCATTTTTTGATGAGCGAGAAAGGCATAACTAGATAACAGCGATAGCTTTTCTCCCAAAAAAATTCCTATTATTATTGGTAAGATTATCTGTATAACAATTTTGGCTGAAAATAAGGATAATCCAATAGCAGTGGCAATAAGTCCGATAAAAATAGATGATACTAAAGATACACCTAAGGCCATTCCCCAATATTCTGAAAAAGACTCTGTTTGACGCGCAACGTGTTTTATCAAAATTTGATCACTCCCCCATGATGCAAAAGATGAAAAAACCAACACAAAAGCAAGCGCACCTGAAAATACACCATAGTTTTCTGGTGCGAGTGTTCGTGCAATAATGATGAAATAGAAAATTTGGGTCCCAGTCTTCAAGATCATGCCTGAAAATACCCAAAGGGTATTTTGGGCAAATTGTTTGTGTAGTATTCCTTGTAAGATTTTTTCTATGAACTTCATCAAAACCAACATATTTGATTTGGTAAGCGCAGACAATGAGAAAATTTTTGAATAGATGATTTGTGACAGGCGGTATAGTTCGTCAGGTTTTACCTGATTTTGTCACGATTGAACCAGTTTTTGATTAATTTGGCTTTTGTCAGTGGGCCCTGCATTTTTTTCCAACTTCCCACCAGTGGCACAATCAGAAAATAGAGTGAAAACAACCCATCGGGCAGGGGCAGGGCGTGCCAGTGATGGGGGGCAAGCCAGGAAGCGGTGATGACCCGCCGGGCGTAGTCTGGGCCGGGCTGCAGGCGCGAGTCATAGACAAAGCGGCGCGGGCGTACGGTCAGTTTCTCGGGGTCGCGAGCCAGGAGTTCGCGCCGGGCGCTGTTTTTTAGAAAACGAATCGAATGGTTGTCAAGTTGCAGAAAGGCCCCCAGTTGGGCGGGAAGTTCGCGCCCAAAGATTTCGCGGCTGAGTTGCAACCCCTGGGCAGCCGGCCAACTTAGCTGGCAGGTTGTGATTATACCCACAAGTTGTTCAAAGTCAATCGAATCGCGCGCCAACAGGGCGAGCAAATCGCGAAAGTGCTTGGCGCTGTTCCAGTGGTGCAGCGCGCCGTGCAGGATGGCGTGCAACAGGGCATCCGGGTCTGCAAGGGTGCGGGTTTGCAGGCCGTTGGCCAGCCTCACAACTTGGGCGCGCTCGAAAAATGGGGCGTGATCCAGCGCGAAGATGTACGGCTCGCGCAAGGCCCAGTGCAGTTCGAGGCTGATGCCGCTCTTGGGGTGGCGGTATAAAAAATGATGGCTGTATTGCAGGTAGCGTTTGAACTGCATGGCGCTTAACGGCGGCTTGTGCATCAGTGGCGCGTAGCCTTCGGCAAGCAGGGCTTGTTCGGCGCGCGCCACCTGCGCTGCGGGAACCAGAATGTCCAGATCGATGGAATGGCGCACAAAGGGTGAAGCGAAGAGCAGCTGCGAGAGGGCCGGGCCCTTGATGGTCAGGAAGTCGAGTCCGTTTTGGGCGAAGAGAGTTTGTACCTGCCCCAGGGCGGCGATCAGCTGCATGTCGCGCAGGCTGGCCTGGCGGTGCAGGCCTGCCAGGCGGGCCAGGGTTGCAGGTGGGATGCTCAGGCCGAGGCTTTTGATGTTGGCGAGCACGCTGCCCAGCACGCCGTGGCGCATCGTCCAGAAGGTGAATTCGTCCCAGTCGCGCACCTCCGCGGCCAGGCGCGGGGCGCGTTCGCGCTCTTGCTCGCTCAGGGGCAGCAGGCAGAGGGTCAGGACCAGGGCGAGTTCGGGGGGGATTGCAGGGTGGGTGGGCATGGATTTATTTTACCAATGGGCGCGAAGGCGCACGACATTTTATGGCCGCGGCGTGGATGCGGTTTTGCAACGATGGCATTTTTAAACACGGATTGCGCAGATTACACGGAGTTTCATGGGGAAAATCGTATTATACTACCCCCATGCCAAACATCCTCCTGCTGTGCCATGCCAACCAGTTCCGCTCGGTGGTGGGCGAGTACGCCCTGCGGGCGCGGCTCGATCTGTCTGCCTGGCAGATTGAATCGGCCGGGCTGTGGGCCAGCGAGGGCCAGCCTGCCGTGCGCGGCCTGGCCGAGTGGAGCGGGCTGGCCGGAATCGAATCCCACCGCTCGCGGCGCGTCTGCACGGAACTGCTCGATCTTGCCGACCTGATCGTGGTCATGGAACGCGGCCAGAGGGAAGCCCTCTCGCTTGAATTCCCCCACTCCGCCGGGCGCGTGCATCTGCTTAGCGAAATGTCTGCGCCGGTGGCCTATGACATTCCCGACCCGGCCCTGAGCGGCGAAAACCCGAAGAAGCTGGCCGCTGAAATCATCTCCCTGGTCGAGAAGGGCCTGGTGCGCATCGCCGCACTGGCCGAGGCCAACGCCAAAAAACGGGCCTGACCGCCGCGAAAATGAAATCCGAACAAAAACCGAACTGCAAGACCTGGCTTGCAAGCGTATAATGGGGGCAGTTCAATTCAAACAGGAGAATCAAATATGAAAAAACTCAACATCTTCCTTATTCTCGCATTGGTGCTTGGCTTCCTGGCCTTTGGCCCGCAAGGCAGCGCCCAGGCTGTCGGCACTGTCGATAACCCGAACCCCTCCGGCCAGGATAGCGGCGATTGCTACGGCGGCAAACTGCAGATCGGCAACGCCATGGTTTATGTCAATGGCGAAAAAATTGAAGGCTGCAGCGCTTTCTTGAGCAAAGCCACTTCAACCCCCAAGGCCCCCGGCGACCTGAAGTCGATCGGCACTGCGGTTCTGGTGACCTTCAGCCAGGATGTCATCCCGGCTGTCACCGTCTGCTTCCCGACCGGCAAGGCCCCTGGCGTCGTTTTCAAAGTTGTCGGCGACCCGGCTTACTGGATCCCCGTTGGCTCGTTTGAAGATGGCCAGGGCATGACCTGCGCCTATTCGTGGGGCGGCGGCACCTACGGTTGCTTCGGTTACTAAACCAGTTTGGCAAGACACCGCCAGGGAAGAGCGTTTACGCTCTTCCCTGGTTTGTTTAAAATCGCTTTGTGCGCAGGCGGCCTGGGCTGGCCCGCCCTATTTTGGCGGCATGCCAAAACCGCTTTTGTGGTAAATTACAAACATGCGTTCATCCCTGCCTGTCTTGTTCGTCCTCCTGCTGCTGGCGCTGATTTACAGCCTGACCCTGGCCCCCGGTGTCAGTTGGGCCAACCAGGGCGCGGACAGCGGCGAACTGGTCAGTGCAGCCTATACCGGCGGCGTCGCCCATCCGCCCGGCTACCCGCTTTATTTGGGCCTGGCCTGGCTGGCGCAGCGCATTTTGTCCGGCGAGATCGCCCTGCGCACCAACCTGCTTTCAGCTTTTTTTGCCATCCTGGCGGTGCTCGGCCTGCAAACCTGGCTGCGGCGGCTGGATGTGCCCGCCCCGCTGGCAGCCCTCGGCGCGCTTGGCCTCGGCCTGGCGCCGGCAGTCTGGGGTCAGGCCGTTATCAGCGAAGTCTATACCCTGCAATTGTTCCTGACCGTTTTGGTCTTGATGCAGGCGCCCGTGGGGACGGCCTTTATCGGGCGGATGTCCTGGCCACGGCATTGGCTCGTTTCTGATCTTTTGCGCGGCCTGGTCTTTGGCCTGGCCCTCGGCAATCACGCCACCAGCCTTTTCCTGGCTCCCGCGCTATGGTTCGACTCCACGCCGGGGAAGGGCCGTCCGCTCTGGCGCATGTTTGTTCGTTTTGGCGCGGCCGGTCTGACAGCTCTGGCTTTGTACGCCACGCTCCTGCTGCGCGGCGCGGGCGATGCCCCGGTCAACTGGGGCCGGGTCGATTCACTGTCACGTTTGTGGTGGTTGATGAGCGGCGGATCCTACACCGCCTCCCTGTCTGTTTCGGCCTCGATCCTTGAAAAGATTCCTGAGCTGCTGACCTTGCTGGCCGGGGCTGGCTGGCCGCTTTTTCTGCTGGCGGGCCTGTCCCTGCTGCTGGTCAGGGGCTTCGAAACCCTGAAACGTCTGACGCTGGTCTTGCTGGCCCTGCACCTGCTCTTTGGCTTGAGCTACGCCACCCGCGACTGGCAGGTCAACCTGCTGCCGGTTTTCCTGTTGGCAAGCCTGTGGCTGTCGATCGGCTTGGCGCGCCTGCCCGGCCTGCTCTGGCCGGCCCGCCAGGCACAATTGCGCATCGGCCTGGCCCTGCTGGCCGGCTTGAGCCTGGCCTGGAGCGCCTGGAGCGCCTGGCCCCTGGTCGATGCCTCGCGCGATACCCGCGCCGCTGATTTTGCCGCAGTCGTGCTGAATGGCGTTGCGCCTGGTTCTCTGGTTTTTACCAACGAGGATCGTGACACATTTGCGCTATGGTACTATCATTACAGCCTCGGTCAGCGCCCCGATATTGTCATCCTGCCGATCGGAATGCTCAAGTACGATTGGCAGCGCGAGGTTTTACGAGTGACCTATCCGGATGTCGTCATTCCAGACCAGGCAGAATATAATTTCCGCCAGGCCATTATCAGCGCCAACCCATCGCGGCCGGTCTGTGCTGTGTTTATCGAGCCGCAAACCGCTTTTTTGTGCCGCTAGTGCAGGTTTTTCGGTGTATTTCTCAAAGTTCTTAGAACAACGATCAGGAGACTTTCCAAATGAGTCGTATTTTTCTCGCTTTTCTCGTTCTGATTCTGGCGGCCTGCGCTCCCGGCGGGCAGCCTGCTCCAGCCGATGAACTGCCGACCCAGGTACCGAGCCGCACACCCGGCGGCCCGACCCTGACGCCGGTCTCATTCATCCCACCCGAGTCGACTCCTGTCCAGGCCAGCGAGCTGCTGCGTTTCGAGGGTGAAGGTCCCGGCCAGGGCGGCCCAATCCGCCTGGATTCTGAGACCACTCTGCGCATCCACTGGCAGCAGTTTGACGAGCAGGTTTTTCAGGTTTTTGTGGTCAACACCGACCCGAACCAGACCGACCCGCGCTATAAAAAAGTTTCCGTTGCCTTATCGGCTGTGCCGAGTATCGGCTATACTGATTATCTTCTCATCCCCGGTGAATACCTGCTGATGGTTGAGACCGGCGCCGGCAAGTGGACCGTCTGGGTCGAATCGATCCGCCCGTAGAACAGGAACAGGTCAAATCATGGACTTCGAGACCCAAAAAATAATCCATCTCTTTGAACAAATCTCCGCCATCCCGCGCGGGACAGGGCGCGAGGCAGACCTTTCAGCCTGGCTGCAAGCCTGGGCCGGGCAGCGTGGCTACCCCTGGAAAACCGATGCGGCGGGCAATTTGCTCATTCGTGTTCCGGCCAGCAGCGGGTGCGAAGCCGCTCCGGTTCTCATCCTGCAGGGCCACATGGACATGGTCTGCGAGAAGACACCCGAATCGCAGCACGATTTCTTGAAAGACCCCATCCGCCCGGTTGTCGATGGTGAGTGGTTGCGGGCTGAAGGCACCACCCTAGGGGCCGACAACGGGATTGCGATTGCGCTGGCGATGGCCCTGGCCGAGGAGGCTGTTGTGCGCCATCCGCCGCTTGAATTGCTCTTTACGGTTGAGGAGGAAGTCGGCATCGGCGGAGCCAACCGCCTGCAGCCGGGATTTGCCAAAGGCAAAATTTTGATCAACCTTGATTCGGAAGACGAGGGCACTTTTGTCGTCGGTTGTGCGGGTGGACAAACCACTCATATCCGCATGGGGTTGTGGTTTGAGCCATTGCGCGAATGGCAGTCTTATAACTTTAAGGTAAGCGGTTTGCAGGGCGGCCACTCCGGCGTCGACATTCATAAACACCGCGCCAACGCCAATCGTTTGCTGGCGCGCACCCTGGCGCGTATTCGGGCGCGTGTGCCGATGCGAATTGTCGGCTTGCAGGGCGGCACTGCCCATAACGCCATCCCGCGCCAGGCTGAGGCCTGTATTGCCTTTGATTCGGGAAATTTCGGGGTGGTCGAGCAGGTTTTGCGTGATTTTGAGCGAAGCCTGTCTGATGAATATGCCGGGGTCGAAAGCGGAATTAATTTAACGCTCGGAAAATGTGATGCCGACCGGGCGGTCAACGAGGTTGGAAGCGAAAAGCTGGTTCAGTTGCTGATGGCGATCCCGCACGGTGTGGCGCATATGTCGTCCAGTGTGGATGGCTTTGTCGAAACATCGAACAACTTTGCCAGCCTTGAGATTCGCGGTGAGGAGCTTCATCTGCTTACCAGCCAGCGCAGCACGGTTATGTCGCGCCTTGAGTCTCTTACTGAACGAATTGGGGCGATTGCCCTGTTGGCGGGAGCCCAGGTGCGCCATAGCGGCGGCTATCCTTCCTGGCAGCCGGACATGAATTCTGCCCTGCTCAAGCGCAGCCGCGAACTGTATCAATCTTTGTTTGGGGTCGCTCCCAGGGTGGAGATGATCCACGCCGGGTTGGAGTGCGGCATTATTGGCGCAATTTTTGGCGGCATGGACATGATCTCGCTTGGCGCGACCATTCAAAATCCGCACTCACCGCAGGAACGTTTGAATATCCCTTCGGTCGGGCGCGTTTGGAGGTTCCTGGCGGCGCTGGCTGAGTCGTATTGTTAGCTTGCCGCCAGATGCTAAAAAAACAAGATGTCAGTTTTTTGAACTGATGTCTTGTTCTTTTTATGTGTTGAGATGATTCGCTACAGGCTGTTTGGGCTGGAGCGCACGCGCATATAAAGTGTCAGGCCAAAGAGATAAAGGATCATTCCGGCTTGTAAAATGCCGTCTAGTGCGTTCCGCTCTCTTTCGCCTGTCAATAACCCGGCAAAGGGGTACATGAGCCCAAAGACCGCTGCCAGAACAAGAATAAGCGTTAATACAATGGGCGGTATATTTTTGAAAATTTTCAAATAAAGCAAAAACGAAAACGCCCCAATCAACAACAGGGGGAAAACGAAATTATTCAGAACCGGGTAGGTAGCAACCAGACACAGAAACTGGGTGGCAAATATGCATCCCATCAAGGCCAGTCGCCATAAATCCACAGAGATGCCACAAATAATTAAGGTTAATGTCACAAGAGATAGCAGTAAAACGAAAGCTCGAGCTGCATAATGCATAATTTCTGTGATTGACTTCGAATAAACTGGCTCTATCCGTTTTTGAAATCTGATTCCGAAGAGCGGCGCCATGATGGCCCGGTCAATCTTCCAATTTAAAACATGCTCGCCGCTATCCTTGATGGCGCGATAGGTGTACTGAATCGCATCCGATTCGACTGAATTCAAAAGAGATAGTTCTGCTGTATTCGCTGAAATCGTTAGAGAAAAATCATGAATGGCCTTTGGGGATGCAATTGAATATTGGTAGATATTTGTACCGCTGGTGCGGTAAGAGACCGTCACGTGGCTGGATTGCAGGGGCCGCATTGCGGCCTCCCAGATGATTGCGTTCCCATCAAGTGTCCAAGAAACATCTTTCTCGTCCATTACTACAGTGAGATTTTCGTATGTTCGCGAAGGTGGCAGTGGGAAGGAAAACCTGGCTATGGTTTTTTCATCTGCCTGATTGTTGATCGCGTAAGAATACTTGGCGTCGACCTCATAGTTTGCTAACTGTGGATCGATCAGGTGCAGGTTTACGTTCCCGGTAAAGGCTGTTATGCTCTCGTGTTTCAATTCTTCAAAGTGCTTTTTTGAAAGGTAGAGAATTGGCTTGTCTGAACCCTGGACAATTTCTTCAACAAACTGTTTTTCAACAAAATGGTTAACTTTCAGTTCGGACTGATAAAGGCCTGTTCCCCAGTTTGTTTGAAGCTGCCTGGTTGCCATTCGCCCTGTTTTACCTCCTGAGATAAGTTCATCCAAAACCTTATTGAGTGTAATGCCGCTTTCGTTCAGCAGAAAATATCCACCCCACAGTAGCGCGAGAAAACATCCTGTTCTCGAAAGTAGGATAAAAACTTGCCAGATACGTTCGTACCCGGCAAGTTTTTCTGACCAGAGACGGACAAACGACAGGCCAAATAGCAACAATGCTGCGATGAACATTACAGCGCTGGCCATTGGTTCGGTTGAGAGCCAGTTCGTAAAATATGAACCTAGAGACATAGGCTTTGCTACTTGTTATTTATCTCACGTTTGTTGACATGTAAAGACAAACCGACTATGTAGAGAATCATCCCAACTTGAACCAGCGTATTAAATGCATTTTGTTGCGCAAGTTCCGCTAACATGCCAGACAGCGGATATACCAGGGTAAAGAAAGCCACCAGTAAATAGACCGATACTCGCAATACTTTATTTTGAAGTGTGCGGAATAATAGATAGGATAGGAACAGAGTTAATAATGCGCCGACAATCATCGAACCCCAAAAACCGAAGAAATAATCGCTAATGGCGGCCATTACCAGAAACTGGACACTATAGACAGCCGAGAGCAGCGCCAAATCTAAAAAACGTACTTTTTCACCCCAAATTAGCATCGTCAGGGCGAGCATGGCGCCTAACAACGTCAGCGCATATGGGGAGATGACTAGAACGCGTAGTACCTCTGCCCCTGGCTGTTCTGGTGGCAATAAGGCCACTCCCATGCCAGCCACGGTGATAGCGCGATCGAATTTCCACACTAAAACTGAGCCTTGCCCGTCAGATGTAGGGGTAACCTCTTTTGGTGTAATCACCCCATCTGGATAATTTAAAAGGGAGACCGGCAAACGATCAATGGTGAGGGTTAATATAAAATCTTTTATTTCACGTTGAATGGGTATCTGGTAATAGAAATAATCCATACCTCGTGATGCATAGGCAATATCAATTTTACTTTTTTGGTGAGGTTTCATCTTGATCAGCCATGAAACCTGGTCGTTTGCGATGCGTAGTTTAGGGCTGAGGTCCTCGCCATCCATCACGATGGTGAAGTTTTCAAAAAGTGATTGTCCATAAGAGAGCGGGAAGGTAAACTCTGCATCAGTTAAAATGTTCGAGTCATTGATGACATCATAACTCAAGGCAACATCTATTAGATAACCGCTATAGAATGCGTATCCTTTTTCACGCTCGCTAAGGCGCATTTGTACATTGCCAGTAAAGCCGGTAATGCTGTTCTGTGGAATATATTCGCGTTCTATAACAGTTTTATACTTTGGGGGCTCGCTAAGGTCTTCCCTTGGGAGTTCCTCTTTTACCTCAATTTCGTGTGAGTGAGAAATTGTCAGTTCGATTTGTGTGTGTGGCTGTCCCCAGATGGTTTGGGCGCTGGAACGGCTGATGTCACTCAAACTGCCATGGGTTGAGTAAAATGTTGCAACATTGTCATTCAGAATAATTCGGAAAGCCCACATCAACCCAATAAACAGGATTGCCCCCAGTGAGGCTCGCACAATTGATTCGAGCAACTGCTTGAGCCAGGGCCAAAATCCTTCTGCTGTTTCTGCATAACTTTTGAACGCCGACCCGAACAAGGCTATCGATGTGAGCAGCATTAAAAGCCCAACCGTTGGTTCCACACTTACCCAATTGATGATTCTTTCAACCAGCGAAGACATATTCCTCCTGCGCTTAATCGCCTATCAAGATTGACATTTTGCGCATTCTATCACAAGCATTAACTAATTCGGCCGGTTATCGGGCAACTCGGTGGGAAAACACAGAGGAAACGTAGGGCAAGCATCGAAAATAAAACTCCAGCATTTGTATGCTGGAGTTTTTAGAAATCGGTTGAAAGTGAGGGGGCAAACCCTGTTGTGTAAAAAGATTATGCGCCTTCGATGGTTTCTTTGGCTTTTTTGGTTTGTTTGCCGCGGTCTTCTGTATTCAAGATGCGCTTGCGAATACGGTATGAGAGCGGGGTTACTTCGAGCAATTCGTCATCAGACAGGTATTCGATGGCTTCGTCCAGTGACATCTGGCGCGGCGGCGTCAGGCGGATTTCCATATCCCCACGCGCTGAACGCATGTTTGTCAGGTGTTTTTTGCGGCAGACGTTGATGGCAATATCGCCGGGGCGGGTGTTTTCGCCGACGACCATGCCCTCGTAAACCGGCACGCCGGGGTTGATAAACAAGATGCCGCGTTCTTCGACGCTCTTTAGCGCATAAGTAGTCGTGTCACCGGCTTCCATCGCTGTCAACGAACCGTTTGATCGGCCTGCGATCGGCCCGGCCAGTTCATCGTAGCTGTGGAACAGGGTGTTCATGATCCCCATGCCGCGAGTGGCGGTCAGGAACTGATAACGGAAGCCGAGCAGGCCGCGCGTTGGGGCGATGTAAACCAGGCGGACATGCCCGTCGCTCGTATCGTGCATTTCCATCATCTTGCCGCGTCTTGAACCGAGCATTTCGACGACAAATCCGACTGTTTCACTGCTGGTCTCGATGTGGACTTCTTCGAAAGGCTCGAGCAATTCGCCATCCTCGGCCTTGTGGAAGATGACTTCGGGGCGTGAGACCTGGAATTCGTAGCCCTCGCGCCGCATGGTTTCGATCAGGATGCCAAGGTGCAGTTCACCGCGCCCGGAGACAAGGAAGTTCTCGGCGCTCTCGGTCTCTTCGACCCGCAGGGCCACGTTGGTGCGCAGTTCTTCAAACAGGCGTTCACGCAGACGGCGGGATGTGCCCCATTTGCCCTCACGACCGGTAAAGGGGGATGTGTTGACCCCAAAGGTCATACGCACGGTCGGTTCTTCAACCTTGATGGGCGGCAGGGCTACCGGGCTGAGCGGGTCTGCCAGGGTTTCGCCGATGCCGATGCCTTCCAGCCCGGCCAGCGAGATGATATCTCCTGCCGCGACTTCGTCGACTTCGACTTTGTTCAGCCCCTGGAAAGTGTACAGGTAGCGGGCTGTTTCGGGCAGGTTCTTGCCATCGACCGTCAAGCGGGCCAGTTTTTGGCCGGCTTTGATTTTCCCGGCAAAAATTCGTCCAACGGCGGTTACGCCGCGATAATCGTCATAGCCCAGGGTGGTGACCAGCATTTGCAGCGGGGCATCCATGTCCACTTTCGGGGCTGGGATGTGGTTCAGGATGATGTCGAAAAGCGGTTTTAGATCAGGGCCAAGCTCAGGGGTTAGTCCGGCTCGTCCGGCTGTTGCCTGGGCGTAAACCACCGGGAAATCTGCCTGCTCTTCGCTTGCGCCCAGCTCGATGAACAGGTCAAAGGTATCGTTGAGCACCCGTGCCGGTTCAGCATCCCTGCGGTCGACCTTGTTGACAACGACGACTGCTTTGTGTCCGCGCTCCAGGGCTTTCTTGAGCACGAAGCGAGTCTGCGGCATCGGGCCTTCGGCGGCATCGACGAGCAGGAGCACACCATCGACCATGTTCATGATACGCTCAACCTCGCCGCCAAAATCGGCGTGGCCTGGGGTGTCTACGATATTGATTTTGATGTTCGCGCCGGTTACCAGGTCTGGCAGGGTGATGGCGGTGTTTTTTGCGAGAATGGTAATCCCGCGCTCGCGCTCGAGATCGTTGGAATCCATAACCCGTTCGGCGACCTGCTGGTTGTCGCGAAAAGTATGTGACTGGCGCAGTAGAAAATCGACCAGGGTGGTTTTGCCATGATCAACATGGGCGATAATGGCGATATTACGGAGTTCGTTTCGTTCGGTAAGCATAATTGGGTATTTGATTGTTGAATGGTTGAGAATTGAGAGGTACACACACAAAAACCCCGACCTGGGGAGGCCGAGGTTTACTTGGTATGTCGGCTTGCGCTTGGTATTCTACCAGATTATCTCCACTTTGGGCAGGGATAGATTTGGGTTCTCTGATATTTGCCGTAAAAAGGCCGCATATTGGGGTACGAGCGCGCACCCCAATATGCGGGGGCTTATCACAGAAATTTCTAAAGAGCGAGAATTTGGAAACTTTGCGAGTTATCCATGTCTACATGCGGATATCGATAATTTCCTTTACATGAGGCTGGATAGCTTTTTTGACTTGTTCAAGGTCCATACCGCTGACCTTGAACGTCACCATCCTGTTGGAGCTGTCTTCGCCGACAAAGACCCCGAAGGAAACAAAGTTGCCTTTTTGAGCAGCAATTTCGGCAGATAATTCTGCAAGGCCGCCGGGTTTGTCGGTCACCAGGGCGGTGACACGCACGCCCATTTCACGAGCGCCCATCAATTCCAGGAAAAGTTTGAACAAGTCGGTTTCGGTGATGATGCCGACGACATAGCCATCGCGCATAACGGGTACGCCGCCGATCTTGTTGTCTGCCATGATACGGGCAGCCTGTTCTATGGGGGTGTCTTCGGTGACAGTCATCACATTTTTGGTCATGACTTCTGAAACCTTGATCTTGGTGAGCAGGTAATTCATTTCCCAGATCGAAAGCGTGGTTGCTGCGGAGGGTGAAGCGTTGATCAAGTTTCCTTCAGTCACAATTCCGATGAGTTTGCCATCTTTGATCACCGGGGCGCGGCGGATATGCTCTTTTTTGAAGAGGTTGATGGCCTCAGTGATAGGCATATCGGGGCTAATCGTAATAACAGGCTTTGATAATCGTTCGCCGACGAGCATGGTAACCTCCTTGGGTTATTTCTGGCAGCCGGGTTTTCTTGTTTGGCGGACGAAAAGCGGTTAAGTTCAACCAGCCTGTCCGTACCTTTATCAAGATGGGGCGCCGGAGTCAATAGGGAATAAATAAGATAAGCATTGGTTTTTTATTATTATACTCGTCACGGTCACAAGTTGCGCTTTTTACAAGAGGGTTCTTGCCGTAAAGAAGGCCGTATTTTTGGTATGGGCGCGCAATATCATGACCACGAGTATTCTATGTTGCCAGCCTGCAATAGCTTCACGGGCTGTTTGATCGCATCGGGTAAATCAGGTCGGCGCTTTTACCTTCTTCAGGCCAGACAATCTGCTTGATGAGCGCGCCATCAGGGCTTCTTTGCCACTGAATATAAATCATCTTTCGACCAATCTGCAAGCCGTGCGAAGCTTCCGAGCGTTCGAACCGAATAGGCCCGAAGAAGGTGACAATGTTGGTGTTGTCCAGCGCAGCTTTGATTTTTTGCTGATCCAGCGAACCTGCCTCCAGTAAGGCTTGCTCGAGCACCAAGCCTGCGGCGTAGCCTCCTGCCGCGTGATAGGTTGGTTCTTCGGAATAGGCCGCCTGATACGCCTGATTAAACGAGACGACACTTGGTCCAAAATTGACATCAAACTGTACTGTCGGCTCCCACTGGCTGGCGCCTACCACGCCAATAGCTCCCTGGCCGATATTGATAAAGCTGGAATCGGCGGGTGCGACCAAAAGCGCCATGAATTGAACCGTCAGCGAATTTTCATATACTTGTTTTGCAAGCGCCTGGCCATCCGCCGCATGACCGCCGCCGAAGATGGCATCCGGGGCAAGTTCAATTAATTTTCTGATGAGAGGAACAAAATCAGTTGTATCGCTGTTATAACTTTCGAAGGCCACAATTTCAAAGCCCCGGCTTTCGGCGTAATTTTTCAGCGATTCCACCACGCCGGTTGAAAACCGGTCGTTCTCGTAAATAATAGCTATTCTTTTTGCAGCCGGATCTTTTTTTGCCAACAAGTCGAGCGAATCGTTCAGGTATTTGCTGGCAGGGGTATAGATTTGATAGATTCCGTTGTAGCCCTTCTTGAAGATACTATCGGATGCCGCTCCAGCCGAAATCATGATTTTTTGATTCTGATTGGCTATCGGCGCAACTACATCAGCCAATGTCGATGAATATGGACTCACGAGAAAGGTGACATTATCTTCCAGCACCAGTTTTTCGTATAAGCTAACAGCTTGGTTGCTATCGGACTGATCATCGTAAAATTTTGGCTCGAATTTTACGATGATATTGTCATCCAGCAATAATCCGCCGCGCTGGTTAACATCATCCATCCACAACAGGAATCCATTGGACTGTTTGCGAGCTTCCTGGCTCAAACTCCCGGTCAGGGACGTGGTGAAGCCAATGCTAACCAACTTCTCTGCTGGCCCTTCGGTCATTTCGATACGTGGCAGCAGGTCTGGTTGGCCCTGGATGGGGGTTGCTGTCGCGGGGGCGCAAGAAGTGGCTATGAAGCCTGCAACTAACAGGGTGGAGAATAGGGATGTCAGCCTTTTCATTTCAGACTCCTTTGGGCATTAACCTTCGAATCGATAGCCGATACCCCGCTCAGTTTGAATGTAGATTGGCTGGAGCGGGTCTTTTTCTATTTTTTGCCTTAATTTGCCCATGTAAACGCGCAGATATTCGGCTTCGTCCCCGTATTCGGGGCCCCATACATTTTGTAAAATGGCGCGATGTGAGAGAGTTTTGCCTGCATTGCGCATCAGGTAAACCAGTAAGTTAAATTCGGTTGGGGTCAGGTCGATCTCTTTTTCGTTCAGGGTAACTTTGTGGCGCACAAGGTCGGCTGTAATTTCGCGGCAAGTCAGGCTTTCCTGTTCGGGCTGGGCCTCGCTCCAGCGCGCGCGCCGTAGTACGGCTTTTACGCGGCTGAGAAGTTCGCCAATTCCAAAAGGTTTGGTCAGGTAATCATCTGCGCCCAGATCAAAGGCTCTTACTTTGTCGCTTTCTTCGCCCAGGGCCGTCAGGATGATGATGGGCACAATCGAAATCTGGCGAATGCGTCTGGTGGCTTCAAGACCATCCATGTTGGGCATCATGATGTCCAGAATCACCAGGTCTATATGTTGCGATTGAAATATGGATAAACCGTCAGCGCCGTTGGATGCAACCGTGACGTTGTACCCCCGCACTTCAAGATTGATGCGCACGAAATCGCGCAATGATTTTTCGTCGTCAATAACAAGGACAGCAGGTGAGAGGGCCATAATCAGGTTGTGCTCATTGTAAGTGGTATGGAAAAGGCGAAGCAAGCGCCGCTTGCGCGCGGTTCAACCCATATTTCGCCGTGATGGGCGTTGACCAGTCCGCGGCAAATTGCCAGGCCGAGGCCGGTGCCGCCCGCACCGCGCGAGTAGAGATTGTCAACACGATAGAACGGGTCGAAGATGCGCTCGCTTTGTTCTGCTACGATGCCGGGGCCGTTGTCTTCTACCCGAAAGATAATCTGACCGCTCATGCGCGTAACCGACAGAGAAATATCGGCTTGTTCTCCGGCGTATTTGGCTGCATTCTCGAACAGGTTGCGCAAAATGGTTTCCAATCGGGCCTGGTCTGCGTAGACAGGCGGCAAATCTTCCGGGATTTGGATACGCAACTGGTGGCCGGGAAGGGTTAGCGAACGCTTTACGGCATTTTTGATGATTTCTTCAATATTACACTCAACTGGCTGAATTTGCAGCCTTCCAGTTTCCAATCTTGAAAGGTCGAGCAGGTTGTTGACCAAATCGCTCAAGCGATCTGCTTCGTCAGAGATGATTTCGAGGAATTCGCGGGTTGATTCCCGACCCCATTCCACATCCCTGGCTAGCAGGGTGCTGGCGTAGCCTTTGATGGCGGCCAATGGGGTGCGCAATTCGTGCGACACCGTTGCGATCAAGTTGGTTTTCATCTGGTCGACCTCACGATCGGCTGTCATATCCTGAATAATAATGCCGCGCCCGATTGAGACATTACTCAAGTCTGTCACATCAAACGAATGGAAGCGCAGGAATACTTCGCGGCCCTTTATGGTGGCATTTATTTCGACATCCCGATTTTTTGTCTCAGACAAATTCTTTTGAACCTGGCTGCGTGTGCTTTCGGGTTGTTTGAGTTGGGCAAGAATTCTTGTTAGCACCCGCGAGACGGTGTTCTCGGTCAATTCAGTGTTGCGCAGATTGGCTAACTCTGCGATACGCCGGTTGGTATATACTACGTTCCCGCGCAGATCACCCAAAATCAGGCCGTCTTGCATTGATTGTATCAGGGCTTCCAGGCGGCGGGTCTGTTCCTTGAGACGTTGATCCGAGCGAGCGTAGAGGGCAGCGTTTTCGATTGCCATCGCGGCCTGGTTGGCAAAGTTGGTCAGCAGTTGGATCTCATTATTGTTAAATTCGTAAGGTTCTGGCTTGAAGACAAGCAGGGCAGACGGCTGGTTGTAGTTGCTTTGCAAGGGGACGGCCAGCACGGAGCGATAGCCTCCATCGCGTGAGCGCGGCAGTAATGGGGCAAAATCGGGATCAGCCTCGGTGTCTATGATTTGAACCGGTTTCCCGGAGCGCATTGCGCGCATGGCGGCAGATTGTGATTTTGCAGGTTCAAAGGTCGCTTTTTCGATATATTGTTTCGATAGCCCGCGGCTGGCCCTGACGCGGTACAGGTTGCTTTGTTCATCCAGAGCGAATATGGCGATTTTTTTGACATTCATCAATCGTTCGACCTGCTCGAGAATAAGATCGAGGACGATTTTTGTATCAAGCGATGAAACGACAGCCTGACTGGTTTCAAGTAAGGTTGCCTGCTCATTCATGCGCGCATGGATGGATCTTTCCATGCGCGTCAGGCTGGCAATCAGTTCTCCGACCTGGTCGCGCCGTTTCGCCATTTGGGCCAGTCGCTCGCGCTGCCGTGGGCTGATTTCCCGGTCCTCGCCGATGAGTTGGCTGATGGTTGCCAGGTGTTCTATCGGTTTGAGCACGCGCCGGTAGAGTACATTCCAGAACAATACTCCGATTCCCGCAAAGGCGATGAAGGCGGTTAGCGTGATCCTGCGCAGGGATGTTTGTTGCGCAAAAGCCAGGGAGCTGGGCCTGCTGGTGACGATGGCCCAGCGCACGTTGGCAATTGGTGTATATGTGTAAAGTTGTTCCTGGCTTTCTCCGTCTTTGGCGATCCGGGCGCCTGTCTCGCCGTTAAGCACTTCAGCCGCGATCTCAGGCATTATGCTATTGATGCCTGTCAAAAGTTTTTGCGTTTCGGCGTGCCCCACCACGTGGCCGGTGTGGTCGATGATGAAAACCTGGAATCCCTGTTGATGCGGGCCTTGCTCTTCAATGGCCTGGCGCACGGTTGCGCTAAGGCCTTCCAGTTTGATATTGGTAGCGATCACCCCCATGAAAACGCCGTCCCGGGTGCGCAGGGGCATCACCGCTGTGGCGATCGGCTGATTGGTTGTGGGTGAAATCCGTCCTTCAGACAAAAAGGCGGCTTCACTTTTTTGCGCTTTTTGAAAGTAAGAGCGGAAAGAAAAGTCGCTGCCAATTGTTGAAATCGCCCCGGCAGGGTAGTGGTAAGTCATGAACCCGTTGCTGTCGAGGCGATAGATCAAATCAATATCGGCCCGGCTTCCTTGTACAATTGAAAACAGGGCCGGTAAATTTTCGATACTACCCGACCGTACTGCCGGATATTGGCTAAGTTGTTCCACTGCGTTGAGCGCGTTGCTGACGGCGATGTCGGTTTGCTGGGCAATCGCCTTTGCCAATGCCAGATCGCGCGACATGGCTTCCTGCTGGATGCGGCGGCTTTCGACAACATCGAATATGACAATGATACTCAACGCCGGAATAACCAGCAGCAAGTAAAGCGCCAGCAGTTGCAAACCAAAATCGCGGCGAATCTTTTGGACAAACATACGTTTATTCTGAGAATTGGTACATGACTCGCGCCATGTGACGGGCGTGTTTGAGGTACAGATCGAGGCGGATGTTCTCGTTGGGGGCGTGGGCGCGCGTATCGGGATATCCCAAACCGGCAGTTGCCACCGGCAACCCGAGATCGTGCACAAACGGATGGTTGGGGCCGGAACCACCCACCATCGGGATCATTTCCATCTTTGATTCATATATTTCTTCGGCGCTGTCGACCACAATTTTGACGAACGGGTCATCTGGATCGGTTCGCGCCGCAGGCTCACCACCCAGGAAGGTAATTTTTACATCGCTGAAGCCCTGCTCGTCGAGGTGGGCGCGCAGCAACGCCAGGCACCTTTCAGGAGTTTGATCCGGCACAAGTCGAAAATCGACCTTGGCCGAGGCCTGGGCCGGTTGGACAGTTTTCGAGCCAGGCCCCTGGTAACCGCTGGTCAGTCCGCAGATGGTGCAGGTGGGTTCGAAGACTTCGGCCAGGGCCAGTTCCACGCCGCCGGTCAGCCCTTTTAGAAACCCCTTGACGCCGAAGCGCGATTTATACTCCTCGGCAAGGTCGGGTTGGGCGGCCATCAGCTCGCGGTCACGGGCCGAAGGCGGCGCGATTCCATCATACCAGCCAGGGATGCGGATGCGCTCGTCTGGCCCTTTCAGCGTGGACAAAGCCCAGGTTAAACGCCAGGCAGCATTCGGGAAGATCGATCCGCCCAGCCCGGAGTGAACGTCGATCGAGGCGGTTTCCACCGAGAGTTCCACGTAGCAAATCCCGCGCAACCCCAGATACTGCATGGGCACTTCGCGATGATCGACGCCGCCAAATTCCCAGATGCAGGCGTCGGCGGCCAGCTTTTGCTTGTTTTCGCGGATGAAGTCGTGCAGGTGAACGCTGGATGTTTCTTCCTCGCCCTCGATGATGAATTTGACATTGCAGGGCAACTCGCCATCGGCGGCCAGGATGGCATCGATGGTGTGCAGGCGGGCGGTCAGGTGGCCTTTGTCATCGCTGACGCCGCGCCCGTAGAGTTTGCCATCGCGCAGGGATGGCTCGAAGGGCGGAGTGTCCCACAACTCGAGCGGCTCGGCGGGTTGAACATCGTAGTGGTTGTAAAAGAGCAGGGTCTTGTTGCTGCGGCCCTTGCGTTCGGCGAAGACGACCGGTGCGCCGCCAGTAGGCATGATCTCGACATTGAATCCGCGCCTGGCGAGCATTTGGCCGACCAGCCTGGCGCACTCTTGCATGCCCCAGTTCTGTGCGCCGACGCTGGGTTGGGCTACCAGGGTTGAGAGTTCGGCAATGCTTTCATCAAGATGGGTTTCCAGATATTTATCCACTTGTGTCAGGTTCGTCATCTGCTTTCCTTTCATCCGTTACGGAAAATTCAACAGCCAACCGAGCGAGAGTGACCCGGCATAGGCGATGGCGGTCATTTTGATCATCTGGCCTGTCCAGGCGGCCAGCAGGAATTTCCAGAAAGGCAGTTTGAGCGCGCCGGCTGCCACAGATGCCACATCTACGATCGGGTTCGGGATGGCTGTCAGCGCGATAATTGCAAAAGCACCGTATTTTTCCACGAATGGTTGGATTCGTCTGTATGCCTGTGAGTTCTCGACAACGCTTCTGCCGCTAATTCCTGCCAGATAGCCGGTGCTCTCTCCCAGACCGGCGCCAAGTGCGGCCGCTAAGGCAACTCCGAGCGGATGAAAGACGCCCGCCATGCCAAAGACAATTGCCAGTCCTGGCGCCGGGAAAAATACGGTTGCGTAGGCAAGCAACGATACCAGAAAGATGCCAGGGTAGCCGTAGACAGCCAATTCGGCAGCCCTGTCTCGAATGCTGAACACGAAGATGGTAATGGCGATAAAGGCGAGCAGACTCAAGCCACGCAATATTAAAGTTTTTCGGTCGTGATTTGTTTTTTCTGTAGTTTTGCGCGGCAAGGTCATTTTGGCCTATTCTTCGTTGATGGTGATGCCCAAAATTTTGACACCATCATATTCAGGCCGCATCGGGTCGCGCGGCGCGATGGACATCAGCACATCCATACCTTTGATAACCTGGCCAAAGACGCTGTGTTTGCCATCCAGCCAGGGGGTTGGGATGTGGGTGATGAAGAACTGCGAGCCGTTTGTGCCTGGGCCTGCATTTGCCATCGAAAGGATGCCGGGTTTATTGTGTTTCAGACTGGGGGCGAACTCATCTTCGAATCGGTAGCCGGGGCCGCCGCGGCCGGTGCCGGTCGGGTCGCCGCCCTGAACCATGAAGTCGGCGATCACACGGTGGAAGATGGTTCCGTTGTAGAAGCCTTCGCGGGCCAGAAAGACAAAGTTGTTGACCGTCTGGGGAGTCTTGTCGGCAAATAATTCCAGCATGATTGTGCCCTTATCCGTTTCAAGGGCGGCTGAATACTTTTTCTTCGGGTCAATACCCATTTTGGGTGCGGCGTTCCATTGTTTGGTTGTCATTGGTTCTCCTTGAACAGTGTGAGTTTAGGTTTCCCTGAGCATTTCTTCGATGCGCGCCACCACCATATCCAGAGCCGGGGCGTTGAATCCGCCCTCGGGCATGATGATGTCGGCGTAACGCTTGGATGGCTCGACAAAATCGAGGTGCATTGGGCGCACGGTCTTGAGATACTGGTGAACGACCGATTCGGTAGTGCGGCCGCGCTCGGCAATATCGCGTTGCAGGCGGCGGATAAAACGCAAGTCTGAGTCGGTATCCACAAAAATCTTTATGTCGCAAATCTCGCGCAGTTTTGGTTCTACATAAATGAGTATGCCCTCGACGACGATCACCCGGCGCGGCGATATCAGGATGGTCTGATCGGTGCGCTTGTGGTTGGAGAAGTCATAAACAGGCAATTCGACTTGCTCGTGATTCTTCAATTGCAGAACATGCTCGATGAGCAGTTCTGTTTCAAGAGAATTGGGATGATCAAAGTTGACTTCGGCGCGCTGGGCAGGCGGCAAACCGCTCAGGTCTTTGTAGTAAGCATCGTGGGGCAGGTAGGCGATGCGCGCTGCGCCTACCCGGTTGAGAATTTCCTGGGCAACTGTGGTTTTGCCGGAGCCGGAGCCGCCAGCGATGCCGATGACAAGGGGATCGGGTTGGGACATATCCAAATTATACCCGTTCCCTGCCTGGCGCACCTTTCGGTTCTCTGATATTTGCCGTAAAGAAGGCCGCATTTTGGGATTTCTTGAAGAATCTACCTTTTGCTGGGACAGGAAAATCAAAACGCGATTCTGGATAGAATCGCGTTTTGGGCGGCGCTGTAAAGATTATAGTTCAGTCATAAAGGCCAGGGCGACAGTCCCAGGCCCAACATGTGTGCCGATGACCGGGCTCAGCTCAGTTATCATGCTTTCGGTTACATCCAGTCGTTGGGAGATTTTCTCGAGTACCTGATGGGCTTCCTCGGGTGCGTTGGCGTGGGGAGCGGCGATATGCACGGACCCCTTGCCCGCGCAGCGTTCGACGATCAATTCGACCAGTCTATCCTGAGCTTTGTTCTTTGTGCGGACGCGCTCCAGGGCTTCGATTTTTCCGTTGTTCACATGCAGGATGGGTTTCATATTCAGGGCTGTTCCGAGAAAGCGTTGCGCTCCGCCGATGCGTCCGCCGCGGTGCAGGAATTCGAGCGTATCGACCACAAAATAAACGCCGCTGTTGCTGCGGGCTTGTTCTGCCGCCTTAACGCACTCTTCAAGGCTTGCGCCCTGATTGGCGGCCCGCGCGGCGCTCAGCGCCTGGAATCCGAGGGACATGGTGGTGTTCTGGCTGTCGAAAACAGCCACGCGCGCCTGTTCTTTTTCGTCCAGTTCCTGCCGGGCTTGCAAGGCAGACTGAACAGTGCCCGAAAGGCTGGCTGAGATAAAGATTCCCAGCACATCGTAGCCTTGCCCGAGAAGCTCAGCAAATTTTTCGCTCATGCGTCCTACCGATACCTGCGAAGTTGTTGGCATTTGCTTGGTTGTCTTGAGTTTTTTGTAGAAAACTTCGGGCGTAATGCTTATGCCGTCTTCAAAAATCTCTTCGCCCCAAATTACATTTAACGGGACGCTGTAAATTTGCTCTGCTTCCAGGTACGATTCAGGGATGTAAGCAGTACTGTCGGTCAGGATGGCTACTTTTTTCATTAAAATCTCCAGTCTTTTCAGGATGATCTGCATTATACCCCGGTCATGTAAGCCAGGCCGACGGTTCCCGGACCGGTATGGGTGCCGAGTACTGGGCTGAGTTCGGTGGAAATGGTTTCACTGACCTCCATAGACAGGCTGGCGGCTGTAAGAACAGATCTGGCATCTTCGGCGGCATTGGCACTGAGAGAAGCCAAGTGGATGGGGCCTTTTCCTTTGCATTGTTCGCCGATGATTTCCACCAGGCGATCGAGGGCTTTGCCTTTGGTTCGCACGCGCTCGGCAGCCTCAACCTTGCCATCCTTGACGGTCAGAATGGGCTTCAGGTTCAAGGCTGTACCGACCAGCCTTTGTGCGCCGCCGATGCGCCCTCCGCGATGCAGGTATTCAAGCGTGTCGACCATAAAGAATATACCGGTTGTTTCTCTGATTTTCTCAGCCAGGGCCAGGCACTCTTTTGCATTGGCTCCTTCTGATGCAGCGCGGGCGATTGCGAGCGCCTGGAATCCGAGCGCCATGCTGCTGGTCTGGCTGTCAAAAATATGGACTTTTTCCTGCCCTGAATCCAGTGATTCCCAGCCCTGGATCGCAGATTGAATTGTTCCCGAAAGCTTGGAACTGAGGAAGACTCCCATGACATCATAGCCCTGAGCCAACAGGCGCTCGAAAGCGGCCTTCATGTTCACCACAGAGACTTGTGATGTGGTTGGCAGCGTTTTAGACTCGGCGAGCTTGCGGTAAAACTCATCCGCTTGGATGTCTATACCATCCTCGTAGCTTTTATCTCCCCAAATAAGCACTTGCGGGACGACGCTGATGTTGTATTTTTCCTGATATTCTTTTGGAAGTGAAGATGTACTGTCAGTAACAATCGCTACCTTTGCCATTTATCCTCCATCTGACTTATATAGGGTTTTTATTTTATGTACAACACGTAAACGCGCGCGCGGTTGCATCTTGCCTGCTTATTTGTTGGGAAGAATAGCGGGGGTGTGGTTGACTTCGTGAATCCCACATGCTACAATGATTGAAATCCCATTTTTGAAGTGAGCGCTGTGACCAACCCACGTAAACCCTTGCGGCTGAATGTCGGTTTCCTGATTAACTCTCCGATTGGCATCAACCGCGATTTCATTTTTGATTCGCTGACCGTAACATCCGATGACATTGCGATCGGGGAGATTGAAGGCGTCGCAAAAATCAGCCGCACACCCCAGGGACTGTTTGTGGAAGGAAAATTTGGCGGTACCATTTCGCTGGAGTGTGTGCGCTGCTTGTGTGATTACATTCAACCGTTGAGTTGGGAATTTAGCGAATTATTTGCATTTACGGAAGAAAATATCACCGAATCTGGCTTGCTCATCCCTGATGATGCCCACATCGACTTGCAGGAACTTGTGCATGATTTTGCATTGGTTGAAGTGCCGATTAAGCCAATCTGTAAACCAGAGTGCCGGGGGCTTTGCATGGAATGTGGTCAGAATTTGAATGAAAAAGACTGCGGGCATCGCCCGGAGAATGGCTCCCCCTTTTCGGTGCTGAAAGATATGCTCAACCAGGATGACTGAAGCCGGGTAATCTCCGGCTTATTAAACATCAACGAATTGCCTGCTTAGTAGGCCAGATTTCTCAGGACCGGGCGAATCAGCGTGGAGGCTTTCATGGCACACCCCGAACGACACGGACACCAGGCGCAAACCCTTAATCTTTTAATCGAAAAAGCTGGGATGCAAGGTTACCTGACGATCGATGATCTCGAACAGGCATATCCTGATGTCAACCAGGATACAGAGAAAATGAGTGTCTTGCTGACATCTCTCAGGCGTCGCGGGGTGGATATTCTCGATACCAGTGAAGAACTTCCGCCAATGGTTGATGAGACCATTGCCCCGGAATTTGATTATGAAACCTGGGCAAACCCTGTGGGCAACCCTGCGGGCAACCCTGTGGGCGGTATCGAAGTGGGCGATAGCACGAGCTTGTATTTGCGCGAAATGGCGCGCGTCCCTTTGTTGAACTCGGAGGATGAACTTCAGATTGCCAGGGCTATCGAATCTGGCCGGGCAGCGGCGAAGACGCTTGTCAAGGCGAATTTTTTAGAAGACGAAACCCGCCAAGAATTGGAAGCAAAAGTTGCCAGTGGCCTGGCCGCTCGTGAACATTTAATCAAAGCCAATACCCGTCTGGTTGTCAGCATTGCCAAGCGTTATATGGGACGCGGCGTTCCTTTTCTGGATTTGATTCAGGAAGGCAATCTAGGCCTGATGAAAGCGGTCGAAAAGTACGACCTGAATCGCGGCTTTCGCTTTTCCACCTATGCCACCTGGTGGATCCGCCAGACCATCACCCGCGCGATTTCCGACCAGGCCCGCACCATCCGTTTGCCGGTACACATGGGCGACCGTATCCGTCAGATTTATCGCGCCACTCACGAACTGGAGCAGAATCTCGGGCGCCCCCCCGTGCTTGAAGAAATTGCAGAAGCTGTTGGCCTGAGCATGCAAAAGCTCCAGTGGATCATGCGCGTTAGCCGCCAGCCGGTTTCATTGGAAAGCCCGGTTGGGGAAGACGAAGATTCCGAGTTGGGTAATTTCATTGAAGATGAATTCAGCCCGACCCCGATGCAGACTGCTTACCAGTCCATGCTTCGCGATAAGCTGAATGAAATTTTGGAAGACATGCCCTTGCGCGAGGCGCGCGTCCTGCGCATGCGTTTTGGCCTGGACGATGGCGTGGAATATACTCTCGAAGAAGTTGGCCAAAAGTTTGGCCTGACCCGTGAACGCATCCGCCAGATTGAGGGCAAAGCCTTGCGTCAGATGCGTCATCCGCGCCGCCTGAACCAGTTGCGTGAATATTTGTAGTGAGAATCAAAACCTTGTAGTAAAATATGCCTATGTTTATGCCGTCCATGACCATGCCCATGTCCCACCATTGCTTGCAGTTCGTTGCCAGGTGAACTGCGGGACGGTTAACGCCGCCTCAAGCGATGCTGGCAAATGCCAGCATTTTTATTTCCTCGAAGGTACGGAGATGCTCAATGCCCGAAAACATTCTGATCGCGATTGCCTGGCCATACGCCAACGCTGAAATCCATGTTGGCAATATTACCGGCTCGCACTTGCCCGGCGATATTGTCGCCCGCTATCATCGCCTGAAGGGCAATAATGTGCTGATGGTCAGCGGTACTGATTCGCACGGCACGCCCGTCACCATCCGCGCCGACGCTGAAGGCAAACCGGTCGAAGACGTTTACAAGCACTTCCACCAGAGCTTTATCGATGTTTTCGAAGGCTATGGGATCACTTACGACCTGTTCACCAGCACCCACACCGAAAACCATTTCAAGGTTTCACAGGCCATCTTTCTGGCTTTGAAGCAGAATGGCTATCTTTATACGGAAATCCGCCCGCAATGGTATTCACCGGCTGCCGGCAAATTCCTGCCAGATCGCTATGTAGAGGGCACCTGCTATATCTGTGATTACGAAGGCGCGCGTTCAGACCAGTGCGACCGCTGCGGCAATGTGCTTGAACCTGAAAAACTGCTCAACCCGCGCTCCAAAATTGATGACTCCACACCTGAACTGCGCGATACCGAACATTACTTCCTTGACCTGTCCAAACTCGAAAGCAAAGTTGCCGATTTTCTGCGTGCCCGCCAATCATACTGGCGCGAAACCGTCAGTGGACAATCACTCGGTCAAATCGAAAGCGATGGCCTCAAACCGCGCCCGATCACTCGCGACCTCGATTGGGGAATCCCTGTTCCCGAAGAAGGCTGGGAGAGCAAACGCATTTATGTCTGGTTCGAGGCCGTCATCGGTTATCTGTCTGCCGCTATTGAGTGGAGCAAGATATCGGGTAGCGACGAAGCCTGGCGTGAGTGGTGGACAAACCCCGCCGCAAAATCCTTCTACTTTATCGGCAAGGATAACATCTTCTTCCATGCCGCCTGGTGGCCGGCTCAGTTGATGGGCGCAGGCAGCGCTTTCATGAAAATTTTTGCCGGCGAGGAAGTTTCCCTGACTTTGCCTTACGATGTCCCCGCCAACCAATTTATGAATCTGGAAGGGGAAAAAATTAGCGGTTCGCGCAACTGGGCAGTTTGGGGGCGCGACGCTTTGACCCGCTACGACCCGGATGCCCTGCGCTATTACCTGACCACCAACATGCCCGAAGCCAAGGACAGCGATTGGAGTTGGGATGATTTTGTGGCCCGTAACAACAACGAACTGGTTGCCACCTGGGGCAACCTGGCCAATCGCGTCTTATCTTTCTCCTTTAAGCATTGGGATGGACATGTACCGCCGGTGGATGTTTCCCAACTGCGCGAAGCAGACCGCAACTTGCTGGCCGCCATAGAAGCCGGATTTGACACTGTCAGCGGATTCTACGAGACCGTCAAGTTGCGCGACGCCCTGCGTGAGAGCCTGCGTCTGGCGACCGAGGTCAACCGTTATCTTGACGCCAACGCCCCCTGGACGGCCATTAAAACCGACCGCGACTCGGCTGCCCTGACGATTTACACCGCCCTGCGGGCCATCGATTCGCTCAAGGTGCTTTTTGCGCCGATATTGCCATTTACCTGTGCGACGCTGCATGGCTTCTTTTCGTACCAAGACCCGCTTTATGGTGAGCAGTACACTGAGACAGTGGCCGATTCTCTTGGCGAACACACCGTCTTGCGCTACAAAGCCGGGACAGATGCTCTAAGCTGGAAGCCCAGCAATCTGCAGCCAGGACAGCCTTTGCAGCAGCCTGCGCCGCTTTTCAAAAAACTGGATGAAAAAGTGGTGGTCGCCGAAGAACGCGCCCGCCTGGGGACGTAGCCATATCCCATCGATAAAAAACACCCCAACGGGTGTTTTTTTATTATCGCATCCAGGCAACTACACGATTTCTACCGCTTGATTTGGCCTGGTATAGAGCCTGGTCTGCCTGGATAATCAATGCCTCGGGTTGATCGCCATGATCCGGGTAGATCGAAATTCCAATCGAGATGGTTGACTTCAGGCTTTTCCCTTCAAAGCTAACCCGTATGCTTTCAAATGAGCGCCGTATTTCTTCTGCGCGTTTTGTGGCGACTTCCAAACTGGTGTCTGATAGCAAGATGACAAACTCTTCGCCGCCATAACGGCAGGCGACATCACTCTGGCGGGTCTGGTTGCGCAATAATTCGCCAAGCATGGCGAGTAATTCATCCCCGGCGCTGTGCCCATGAGTGTCGTTGAAAGATTTGAAGTGGTCGATGTCCAGCATAATGACGGCCAGCGACGATTCCTTTTTTTTCATTCTACTTATTTTTTTTGAGAAACTTTCGTCCAGGTAACGGCGATTGAATAACCCGGTCAAAGAGTCGCGAATGGCTTGCTCGCGTAGTTCTTCTTGCAACGATTCAACGCGTTGTAGTTGCACCTGTAGTTCCTGGTTGGTCTGTTGCAGGTTTTCCTGCGCCTCGCGCCGCTCGATGATCTCCTTGCGCGCAGCTTCGTACAGGCGGCTGTTTTCGACTGCGATCGCGGCTTGAGTGGCAATCGTTTCTATCAACCTGATTTGCTCAGCGCTGTAATGCGTGGGCATGTATGATTGCATCGAGATTACCCCGATCACTTTGCCGCGTACAATCATGGGAACGCCAACAAAAGAACGAGTGGGTGTTCCGCCAATGTGAATGATCTGATAATGTTCGACAACTTTGGGATCGTTTGTGTCGGGCAAGTAAATTGTTTTTGCCCCCAAGATCACTTCACCGGTCAAACCGGGCGAGACGCGGATATCGCGCACCGGCACAGTTTTGAACTCGCCCCGGTCATAAAATAACGGGTAATAGATCAAGTGGCTTCTTTCTTCATAAACAGACACATAGAAGGAGTCCATTGGCAGGATCTGGCGGCATTTTTCGAGCAGATTACGCAGTACCTGGTCTGTATCAAGATTGGCTGATAGCCCGAGGCTTACTTCGTAAAGCAGGCTCATTTCGTCTGCTCTGCGGCGCGTAACTTCGTATAGGCGAGCATTGTCGATGGCAATGGCAGCCTGTGATGCGATGATTTCAAGCGTTTGGATCTGCTCGGGGCTGAACGCGTTGGGCTGATAACTTGGCACCGACAAAATCCCAGTTACTTCATTCCCACGAAAGAGGGGGATTCCTAG
>JAKLPV010000124.1 GCA_022013685.1 Anaerolineae bacterium | reverse complement strand
CTGGTAGCAGAAAACTTTGGCTCCGAAAGAGGTAAGTTATTTTTCAGCCGTTCCTAAGTCTTTTCCTATTTTTTGTCGTCAAATTTTCCAAGCATATCAGTCCATATCGCTTTTGTAACCTGTCGAAACAGACGCGCTCTTTCAGGGCGAGAAAGGATTATGTTTTCTGCGTTCAATTCTTTCTCGAAAGCCTGTTGCAAAATTTCAAGAAGTTGGTCGTCAACTTTTTGTTGTTGCATTCGCTGAGTCATTCGTTTTAAAAGGTCAATATACGAACCTGAATTTTGGTATGGATTTGGTGAATTGAACATAAAAATTATCCTATTTTGATTTTTTGGTTGCGAGTAACCAGTTTTTTTGATGTTCAAAAATAACTATGCGGCGCTTGACTTAATATTTTGCGAAGCTCCCCAACAGCTTGCGGCCTGCTCTGATGGCGCTTTGTAAGTCGTGATTTTTCTGAAACGAAAGCGGCTGGCCTGACAAAACGACATCTTGAAAAGCAATAAAATGGATTTGAAAAACCTTGATATGTTTTCTTGAAAACTTCTAAATGTTTTACTTTTAGACTCTGCCTGGGAGCAGAAAAAACTCGAAACCAGAAAAATGCTTGACTGCGAAGCGTGCCGCAGAATCATCAGCGTCTACAGTGCGCCCAATCAAGATCGTGGGCCATTATTTTCCTAGAAAAGATAATATCTGTATCCTGAAAGCTTTCTTGGTGTAGTTTATTAGGTCAATGCAAATCCCTGGAACTTATCCTTATTAAAGAGAAAAGCAACAACATCTGAAGAAATATCACTATTGGATTGTTTAGGCAGAGCACTCAATACTAAAGAATAGGATAAGTTAGCCAAGCTGCTATCTAGTTTAACAACTTCGATGATGTTTCTCTTGTCCAAATCCTTGAGAAAGGGTTGAATTGTTTCTACGTCTTTTCGATGAAAAAATATCTCCAGATTAATATAGCCAGCATCAGCGACCTTTGCTTTGTCTAAAGCCAAGAAACTAGGCGCTTTCATATTATCCTGTTTCGGAAACAAGGGATGATCCGATATTTCAAAATAGTTATACAAGAACGAGGCAGGGCGTTCTCCAATACAATCGTATATGTCGACGTTCAGCGGCAAAATCACTGAAACAAAAGGATAAAATTCGTATTTTTTTAACGAAGTCTGCGCTTTAGTGCTTGATGTATCTGTAAAGAAGCTTACTTTCTTTGGCTTGTCTGACTTGTCTTGGTGAATAAATGCATTTGCATGCGTCTTGCCACTCACTGTATGATAGGAAAGATATGGGTCATAAAATATCGTGCCCTGAAACTTTTCCTGAAAAGTAATTTTCGATGGAATGTCAACTGATTGATGTGAATCTTTAATGCGGTAACCGCGTTTCCTTGGAAACTTCACATAGAGAGATTCGTCATCGCCTTTTTCAATCAGGAGCAGGATGTAGAATATTTCATTATTCCTTAAGACAAATCTGACGGGAGGGTATTTCTTAATTCTTTTTCCAGGTTGGATAGACATAATCTAATTCTCAGGTATCTTCGGAGAAATGCCCAAATATAGATTCGCCCGCAGCCGCTTTTGCTAGCTTTGGCCTGCACCCACCTAATTATCCAATGATCTTGCCATTGAATTTTTACATACTTAGGGTGGATAGAGTTGTAATAGAAAACAATGAGTAGAGCAAAATTTCAATAACCCCCCGCCTGGTTGGCTCTTGCCGGTTTTGCCTGCCTGGCAATGCAGGCAAAACCGGCAAGAGCAAAATCCCTACCCACAGGCAGAAGACGATGCATTATTATACCCGTCCCGGTTACAAAGTGCGCATTTGTGACCGGGACGGGTATTCCATACGACAAAGCCCCTGCCGAAAATTGGCAGGGGTTTTAATCTCAATCTTGCGAAAGCTGTGCCCACAAAAGGGTTGCCCGCAACCCGGCGTTTCATCCTCAGCGCGGTTTTGTCGATCCGCTGGTCATTTTCCATTACTTCTAAAAAAACCGGGTTTGCGAATTGGCCCAAAAGCGCTCATCAACACCGCCTGCTATTTATATCTGAGGCTCGTTTAATCATCCGCCAGCGGCAAACCACTGTACTCCCAGGCGCCGGTGCCGCCCAAGACATTATAGATGGTTTTGAAACCCTTTTGTCCGAGCAAGGCCGCCGCAGATTGGCTGCGATTTCCGGTGGCACAAATCACCACCACCGGGCGCTGCGGATCAAGCTCCGCGAGCCGCGCCGAAAGCTGGCCGAGCGGCATTAGCACTGCCCCAGGCACATGCCCCTGACGATATTCCCAGGGCTCGCGAACATCCACAATTGTTGGGCAGTCACCATTTGAGCAGGATTTCAGCAATTGGTAAAGTTCCTGCGGCTCGACATCTTTTACATCGCCTGCCGTGATCGGCAAGCCCAGGCTTTCCCAAACATCCAATCCTTCAGCGAGATACCCGATCACGTTTTCGTAACCAACGCGCGCCAGGCTGTAAACCACGTTGGCATATTCCGCCGGGGTTTCCAGGATCAAAATCATTGGCGCATCGGGTGGAAAGACAAAGCCAATCCGGTTGCTAAGTTGCGCATCCGCTTCGAGGTGTACCGAGCCAGGCACATGCGCCGCCACATAAGCATCCTTCGAGCGGGTATCGAGCAAGCCGGCCCCGCGCTGGAAGTATGGGATGGAATCACGGATAGTCAGCGCTGTAGGGGTCACTTCACCGAGCGGCTTAATACCCTTGCGATTCATGGATTTGATGCGCTTGTGGTTGCCGGGCTGTTCGGGTAAACCACTCACGGCAAAGGCGACGAAATCTTCTTTTTGGCGATCTGCCAGGGCAGGGTTCGAAGCCCGTTCGTATCCCAGCGTAGAAGCGCGCATCGAACCGATCGATTTTCCGCATAGTGATCCTGCCCCATGTCCAGGATAAATCAGTAAGCCGTCGTTGAGCGGCAGAATCTTATCAAAAAGCGAGTGGTACATGCTTTCCGCCAGCCCGTTGGCGGCTTCTGCGCCGACCAGGTCTGGGCGGCCCATATCTCCGACGAAGAGCGTATCGCCGGTCAGCGCCAGCCAGGGTTGCTCTGAACGGGTGGTATCGGCCACCAACAAGGTGATGCTTTCAGGAGTGTGGCCTGGGGTGTGCATTACCTTCAAACGAATGTTGCCAAGCATCAACTCATCGCCATCGCGCACTGTTTCGTGTGCGAATTCTGCGCCGCTGGCTTCATGTAAATAGATTTTCGCATCGGTGCGTGCCGCCAATTCGCTGTTCCCCGAAACATGGTCGGCGTGCAGGTGGGTTTCAACGATATGGGTGATCGTCAGGCCGCGCCTGGCCGCTGCGTCGAGATATTTTTGCACGTCGCGATCGGGGTCGATCACCGCCGCCACGCCTTTGGCCTCACATCCGATGATATAAGATGCGCAACCTAGCCCCTCGATGAAAAATTGTTGTGTATACATTGTCTCTCCTTACCTGTAAAGTTTGATGAAATTATCTGCCAGCAAAACAAGTGCCAGCAAGATGACGAACCATGCAAACGCCCGTTGAAGTTTTTGGGCGGGCAGGCGCTTTGAAAGCCACGCCCCGGTAAAAGTCCCGGCCAGACCGGCCAGGGTGAAAATCATGATCAGCAGGAGATTGATTGATTCGCCGCCAAGATGTCCGAGCAGCCCTGCGGCGCTGTTCATGACGATAACAATCAGCGACGTTCCCACCGCAACCTGCATCGGCAACCCGACAAGCATGACCAGCGCCGGGACAATGAGAAATCCGCCGCCCACGCCAAGTATGCCGGTTAAGATGCCAACCAGCCCTCCACTGGCGAACACCACCCAGAGTGGTTTCTCAGAAACGAGACCCATTTGCGAGCCTGGACGGGTGAGCATAACAGCACCGACGAAAAGCATCAGTATGGAAAAGCCGATCATCAAAACATCTGGCGACAGTTGGCTGGAAATATTGGACGCGAAGTATGCACCCAGCATTCCTGCGCTACCAAATAGTGCCGCAACGCGCCAGTCAAGTGTTCCCTGCACTCTATGAAAGGAAGCGCCCATCAGGCTGTTCGCTCCGACAATTGCCAGCGAGGTTGTGACTGCGGCTTGGGGTGTCTGCCCGACCAGGTAAACCAAAACCGGAACAGTTAGAATCGACCCGCCGCCACCCAGCAACCCGAGCGAAAGTCCTATGGCAAACCCAAGAACAATTTCCAGCGCAAGCATCAGGCTTTTTTGATCGGAAAACCAGCTTGCCGCCAGGCCATCATACCGCCGGCTGCATTCAAAGCGTTATAACCGGCTCCAACCAACATCTTGGTGGCCGAAGTGCTGCGATTCCCGGTTGCACAGATACAGATGATTTCCTTGTCCTTGGGGAGTTCTTTTATCCTGGCCGACAACTGACCCAATGGGATAAGCTTCGCCCCGGCAATATGCCCGGATTTGTATTCATGTGGCTCACGCACATCCACCAACAAAGAGCGTTTACTCCCTTTCAGTTTTTCATCCACTCGATGAGCATTCACGGATTGGATCGATGGGCCAAAAAGACGGGTCAGAAATTCCATGTGTATTTTCTCCTGATATCAGTTGCTTCGGTTTCTTTGATGTGCAAAGTCTAAAAAGGTTACAAATATTATCCAAATTGGGTAATTAAAGGCGCGGCAACTTTTTTAAACTTCTCGTGAGTTGTGTTTTGGAATAATGGCAGGTCAAGTGGTGGCATAGGCAAGTTGCTTGGCGAATAAAGAATCAAATACGGACTTAGCGCTTTCGCCATTTTGGAGCATTTTGTGAGCTTGGATGACAAGTAACTCGATCAAAGCACGTGCTTGCTGGCGGCAGGTTTCGCCAATGGATTTGGTTGGCACTTGTTCTTTTGCCAGTGGTGAAGGTAAGCAATCCAGGTGGAGCAACGAATAGGCCACGAACACCAGACACCAATGTTTTCCAATGGCTTTAGCGTCTCGCATGAGATATTCGTCCAAGCCCAACCGCTCTTTTCCATCCTGATAAAAGGTTTCAATCGGCCAGCGCAGCAAATATGTTGCAATGATCCGTTTGGCTTCCCAATCCAAAGCATTGGTCACCAAAACGACATAAGTATCGGTCAAATTGCCATTTTCGTAGCTGATCACCAAGCGCACTTTTCCCAGAGAAGGGATACGCACAGTGAGGCTGAAGGTCCAATAGGTTTTCTCGTTGACTACTACCATCTTGAAAGCGTTGGTAGGGATCTGTTTGACGAATTCTTCGACAGAAACATGCTCACCTTCAAACTTGATCGGTTGTCCGCTGGCATCTTTCAGTTGAAAACTGTTGGTTTCCAGGTTACGATTTTTCTTGAGTATGCTGATCCATTTTTTGTGGCGGCGCGCGGCTTCGGCAACCAGAGCTTCAGACAGGTACCAGCCATCAAAAAGTAAAACATCAAAGCGCAAGCGATGCCTAATCGCCGAACGAACCAAATCAATTGCCAAGTCGATTTTGGTACGAAATTGGCGGTGCAATTCCAAGAATTCAGGGTCTTGCAACAAGGTTTCATCCACTTGCCTGTGCAGTTTTTGCCGCTCTTTCTTCTTTTTAGGAATAGTTGTGTCTGGAAAATGCTTCAACACAAACTTTTCCCACTGTGTGATCTCTTCGTAGCGACGGTAAAGTCGTAAATCGACGGGAAATCGAACTGCACCACTAACATAATGACTGGTCACCGGGTTGTGCGCGATCGGATAGCCATCATTGGCATGGTCATAGTGCCGATCTATATACTCAAACAAACTGCCAACATGTTCACACAGGCTGTCATCGATCGCTAACACAGATTCGGATTTCGACTTGCGCACAAATTTCGTCTCTTCATGCAAATAGATCAGCCGTCGATGATTGACTTGCTCTTGGAACCACGGAGATTCAGACATAAAACGCGAAAGATTCGTTTTGTCTGCACTGTCCAGAATACAACGGCTGATATTTGCCATACTTTTGTTCGGTAACACAATCAAGCCGGTCACGTAGTTTTGAAAGTGCCGGTATTGTTTCTGGTTCTCAAATAAGTCCTTGAAAGCCTCGGCATGTTGGCTTACGATTGGCGCGGGTGCTACGATCGGCAATTGCATAGTCTTTCACCAACCTGAGTTTGTAAATTTCGCAATACTGCTAAATTATCATGCTTGGGCGTAAATGTCAAAACACAACAGTCGAGTTTAATTACTTGCACTGACAGCTTTGGTATTTATTCTTCCGGCGCACCGGCTTCAATCCATTGTTTGATGAAATCCAATTCATCGGTGTTGAAGTTGGCAAAATGCTGTTCGCTTTGTACTTGAATTAGCAGGCTGTCTTCAATGTTGCCGGGAATAATCACCGGGCCTTTGTCGCTGCCTTTTATCAGAGCTTCAAAGGTTGTCACACTTAATCCGCCAGATGCGACTTCTCCATGACACACGGCGCACCTGGTCTCGAAAAGGGCTTTGACATTGCTCTCATAGCTTGGCGCTTCTGACGCCAGGCTTTGCGGTTCTTCGGTTGGTTGGATGGCAAGCTGCGCTTGCAGGATTTCGCGCAGTTTTGGCGCATCGAACCCGGCATACGTGAAGACGTTTCCGTGACAGGCGCTGTTGGAACAGAAAGATGTGTTGCTAACACCGCCCGCATCTTCAATCGTGTGACAGTTCTCACAGGTTTTATCCATGGACTGGTTGTGCAGGCTGATCCAGTTGGAATTTCGATGTGATTCTGGCTCTGGCCCGCGGCTGATTTCAATTGTGGACACAAAATCCTGCTGTCCGGCTACAACGGGGATCGAGTGGCACAGGTTGCATTCCAGGCGAATGGCTTCCTGCTCAATGCTCAAATGTTTTCCATCGTGGCAACGGAAGCAGCCCGCGGTTTTCATGTGTCCTAGGTTGTTCGGGTGAGTTTCCCAATCGATCTTTTGCTCAATGAATACGGTTTCTTTGTAAATCGTCTGAATTTGGGCGATGGCGTTATTGACCAGTTCAGTGTTGGCGTTATAAAAATCGGCATAGTAGGTCTTGTAGTAGTTTTCCAGCCCGGCAATGGCGCTCAGGCCCATCTCTTGGGTTTCGTAAGGCTTGCTTAAAACCTCGATGCCCTTTGCGTGAATATCAGGGATGGATGGGTCGATTACCTCGCGCGCCAGGTAATCATCCATCGATGCGGCCGGGTCTTTGAAGTTGTGCGAGACCCGGTTGTGACAACTGATACAGTCCATCGTCTGAAGCTGGCTTTCATCGATGCTATTCGGGTCAAAGCTTGATTCAGTGTCAACATATTCGGTTGTTGTGCCATCGTCATTGTGGACTCGAACATAAGGGATGGTCTGCCCAAGCGGGTCCGCTTCGTAGTATTCGACCGTGTTAACAATGTGCCAGTGAATGCCTTTTCCCAGGTTTTCATGCTTGGCCCCGCCGCCTGTTTTTAAGATCAGGTAAGTATCATAAGGTGTATTTTCAACATCGCTCTCGAAGTGCGTAATGGTTCTAAATGTGTCGCCCGCAAAAGACTCGGGTTTGTGGCATTTTTCGCAGGTGTTGCGGGCAGGCTGCAAGGCCGATGCGCGAATAGGGTATTCATATAGCTTGAAAATCATGTAATAGGCTTCTTTGAGCCCCTGTGTTTTGCGCATCATTTGATCTGGGAATGAAGCCCGGCCGATATGACACTCCTCGCAGGTCACATTTGCGTGGGGAGAGTTGAGATAAGTGACGCTCTGTGGCGGCATCGTGTGACAGGCGGTCCCACAGAATTCGGGTGAATTTGAATACTCCCAGCCGTGGATGCCGCCTCCCAGCAGCGCCGCGCCCAGGAAAAGGATCACTAAAATTGGGGGAACCCACATCCAGCGCGGAGAGCTTGGCGCTGGAAGAAAGAAATTCTTGATACGTTTTTTGATTTGCATGACAACCTCCCGTGGCAAATAGCAGGGTAAACATCAGCTATACTCATCAAAGTTAAAAAGTGGCATTTTTTTTGGCTGCTTACCGGCATAAAAAATGCCACTTTTAATGCTTAACCAGTATAAATAACCAAATGGGGCTGCCGAAAGACAGCCCCATCGGGTTTTTACTAACGTTTACCAGCGCTTACTTCAGAGCTTCAAATGCAGCATCGAGCATTGCATTGATGTAGGTCGGGTTGTGGATACCCATGCTGGCATCTTCCAAGACGACTTCATAGTTCCACAGGGCAGTTGCTTTCTTCTCATCGAGATCTTGGGCAACAGGTGTGCCATTTTCATCGAGGAGTCCGGCAGCCTTCAGGGCGGTTTCAAGTTCTGCCATTCGGGCGATGACTTCGGTCTGCGCGCCGCCAACATCGTAGCTCTCGGCATCAGCATGGCAAGCCACACAGGTAGCCATCTGCGGCTCGAAGAGGTGATTGTCGCCTTCACCCATGTGGCAGCCTACGCAGGTGTTCTCGACCATCGAGTAGTGCGCGCCAGGTTTGCCTTCAACGCCAAAACCGCCGGAACCCATCAGGATATCGCCTTGAACGCTCAAGTGCGTATTGAAGCGGGCGGTAGCTGAGTAGAGGGTCGCGTCAGTCTTGGAGACAAAGTTGGCCATGTAGCGGCGCGCCTGGTGGCAGTTGGCGCACAGGTTACCAGAGCCGCCATCGAAGGTCAGACCGCTGACAACAAAGGTCACGGGAGCATCAGTTTCCAGCGCCCAGTCAGCGCCGGTGTAGGTGGTGTGGACCTGGTGGCAGGTGCGGCAATCCTGGTGGGTCGGGTCAGCATCGCCTGATTCAACCTGGCTGAAGTTCTGGCCATCGGCGATCATTTTGCTGAACGCGGCGCCAGAGTGGCAGCCTGCGCAGCTATTGCGGGGGCCTTCTTCGATGAAGGCTGCGCCGGAACCGTGCAGGGATGCTTCCCAAGCGGCTTTCTTGCCGGTGATCAGGGAAGTGTCATTGTGGCACTCGGTGCAGGTCAGGTCTGCGGCGGAAGCGGATGTGCCGGGTTCACCAGCGGGGCCTTGGGGACCTGCGGGGCCAGCAGGTCCGGCGGGGCCGGCGGCGCCAGGTTCACCAGCGCAAGCGGTCATCAGGACGGCCGCAAGAATAAGTGTTCCGAGTAATACGAGTAGTTTTTTAGTAGTCATTGTTAGCATTCTCCTAATGCAGTGGGGATAATGTTACAGTAAAAAGCTGGTTTTATATTTTGGCGGCAACCTCCTTTATTAATCCGGACAATTTAGTCATAATTAGACACATTATAATAATAACCTTAAATTGGGATTAAGTATCCTATCAATCTTCATAAAAATGAACGATAAATGTAATGCGACACATAATACCCAAATTACAATCCTGAAGCCTCGCTTATGATTGGTAATTAGCGTTGCTTATACCGGGGCGCTGACCTGATAAGCGAAATAAAAATTGCAGCGACCGCCTGGGTCACTGCAATTTTTATTGGGCATGTAGAGCCCATTTTGCGCCAAACGTTTTTTGTCAGGGTTATTGATAAGCTTGTAGTGCCGCAACAATCTTTCCCGCGGCTTTGCCGTCTCCGTAGGGGTTGATTGCGCGCGCCATCTTCTCTCGTTCACCAGGGTTATCGAGCAATAGATGAGTCTCGGCCACGATTTTGGCCTCGTCCGTGCCGACCAGTCGTACCGTTCCGGCGGATACACCCTCAGGCCGCTCGGTTGTTTCGCGCATCACCAGCACTGGCACACCCAAGCCTGGGGCCTCCTCTTGTAGCCCGCCTGAATCAGTCAGCACCAGCGCGGCGTGCTTCATCAGATGCACCATGGGCAGGTAATCGAGCGGGGGCAGCAGGCGCACATTGGGCAGGTCGCCCAGCATTGGGTACGCCACCTGCTGGACATTGGGGTTGAGATGTACCGGGTAAACAAACTGAATCTCGCCTTGATACTGCTCTGCCAGGGTGCGGATGGCGCGGCAAATCGACTCGAGCGGCGCTCCGAAATTTTCCCGTCTGTGGGCAGTCATCAGTACCATGCGGGGAGCGGATTCACCCGTCAGCCCGAGTTCCGCTAAAAGGGCCTGGCTCTCGCTGTCGGGCGGCATCGCGCTGACGGCTTGCAGCGCATCGATGACCGGGTTGCCTGTCACGACGATGCGCTCTGCTCGCACATTTTCCCGTAAAAGGTTCTCTTTCGACCACTCGGTCGGGGCAAAATGCAAATCGGCGGCCACCCCGGCCACCATGCGGTTGACTTCTTCGGGAAAGGGTTGGAACTTATCCCCGGTGCGCAGCCCGGCCTCGACATGCCCGAAGCGGATGTGGTGATAGTAGCTGAGCAGGGCCGTTGCCATGACGGTCGTGGTATCGCCCTGGGCCAGCACCCAATCGGGTTTAACGGAAGCAAGCACCGGGTCGAGACGTTCGAAGATCGCCGCGGTGATCCCCGCCAGGGTCTGGTTGGGTTTCATCAGATCCAGATCAATATCCGGTGTAATATCGAACAAATTCAAAACCTGATCAAGCATCTGGCGGTGCTGGGCGGTGACGCACACGATCGATTCGATGCCGGATGTTTCGCGCAGTTTGTATACTACTGGGGCCATTTTCACGGCTTCGGGCCGTGTGCCGATGACTGAGAGAACTTTCATTTTTTCCTTTTAATTCGGAGTCCAACGACTCCTGTCGTTGGATGTTAAAAGTCGGGAGACTTTTGACTCCGGGTTAAATAAATTTCAACCGAAAGGCCGCAAACGCCACCATGCGAATCAGTAACATGCCGTGCCGCCAGCGGTCGATGTTGGTTGAACCGTAAGTGCGCTCCTGGTAGCGGATCGGCAGATCGACGATCTTCAGGTTTTGCTTGGCCGCGCCGAAGATCAGGTCGTAATCGCCAAAGGGGTCGAAGTCGCCGAAATACGTGCGATTGGCGGCGATGCGTTCGTAGTCTTTGCGGTAGAGCACTTTTGTGCCGCACAGGGTATCTTTCAGCGGCTGGCCGAGCAGCCACGAGAAGGCCAGGCTGAAAAATTTGTTACCGAGCAGGTTCAGAAAGCGCATGGCCTGTTCCTGCATTGGGTAAACCAGGCGCACGCCATTGATAAACTCGCCTTTGCCGCTGACCAGCGCTTCGTAAAAGCGCGGCAGCTCTTCGGGGCGCACGGTCAGGTCGGCATCGAGGATCATCAGCACATCGCCGCTGGTTTTTGCATAGCCCAATCGGACGGCATCCGCCTTGCCTTTGCCGCTTTGCTTGTGCAGTTGGCACCTCCACTCGGGATGGGCGGCGATCGCTTTTTGGATAGTTTCGTAGGTGTCGTCTTTTGAGTGGCCTTCGACAAAAACGATCTCGGTTTCTGCGCCCATGCGCGGCAGGCGGCTGAAGACCGCTTCAACATTCCCGGCTTCGTTGCGGGCCGGGATGATAACCGAGACAACCGGTTTGTCCTGGGCGGGTTCGGCTTGCGGACGGGCGACCAGCACGTTGCTCCAGGTCAGGCTGTCAAAGAGCGGCAGTTTTGCCAGGAATTTGTTGAAAAACCCACCAACCAGCGGAAGGGGCAGTAAGACTTCCTTTTGGCGGCGAATGATCTCGAACCCGGCCAAATAGAGCAGGTTTTCAAGGTCTTCCGGAGTCAGCCAGTTTTGCGGCAGGGTGCGGTTGGCAAGACCCAGGTTGGCTGCCAGGCCAAGGGCAGGCTGGTGCAGCCGGCTGTGCAGGTTCAGGATGATGCGCGTGGAGGAGATGCAAAGCGGACGCAGACTTTCGAGGGCAGTTTGCACATCCCACAGGTCGTTAACCAGGTCTGAAAGAATGATGACGTCAAAAGTCTCTTTAATCTTAAGGGTGTGGATTTCGGCCTCGACAAAGTTTAATTGCGGGTGGCGTTGGCGCGCTTGTCGAATTATTTCTGGCGAGAAGTCGATTCCCACCCCGTAGGCCGGGCGGGTGGCGGCCAGAAGATCGCCCAATCCGCAGCCGATTTCGAGTACGCGCTGGCCCGGTGAAACCAGCAGGCTGTAGACTTCAGTCAGCCGTGCCTGGTAGGCGCGGCTAAAAATGGATTGTGAAATTTTTCCGGTAGCGACTGTATCCCAATGGGCGCGGCGTTGGGCATTGTAATCATGCAGATTGCTGATCTGCGCAGGGGCTTGGTTTGGCATTTTTTCTTCCGTTTATCAGGGATGGGCTATTATAAACACAAAACCTGTTTATGGTTTTGGCTGAATCAGAGGCCCATCACGGCAAATACCAGAGAACCAATCAGGGTTATGGGATGAGAAACGAGTAAAATAAGAACAAGTCAAATAATTTATCAAATTATCCTGCAATCCTGGGGTTTCTTGGTGTCATGGCGTTAAAAATGGTTTTGCGCCAGATGCGGAAAAGGTGAAGAATGGAAGAGCGTTTACAAAAAATTATGTCACATGCCGGGCTGGGATCGCGCCGCGCATGTGAGGAACTGATTTTGAATGGTCGCGTGACGGTCAATGGCCGTATTGCCGAAATTGGACAGAAGGCCGACCCGGCCGTAGATCGTATCGTGGCAGATGGGCGCGTTATTTCGGCAGCGGAACCACCGGTATATATCGCCATATACAAGCCACGCAATGTCCTTTCAGCGGTCGAAGCTGAGCCAAACGACTTTCGCAAAACGGTGCGTTCCCTCATCCCACTGGAAGGGCATATCTACCCGGTTGGTCGTCTCGACTTTGACAGCGAGGGCCTGGTTTTGATGACCAATGACGGCGAGTTGACCAATAAGTTGACCCATCCGCGCTTTGGGCATTTCAAAATTTACCGGGTGTTGGTGGCGCGTCGCCCTGATAATGAACAGCTCGCCACCTGGCGGCGCGGCGTGGTGCTTGAAGACGGCTATAAAACGGCCCCGGCAGATGTCAGCCTGGAAGCCAGCGCTGGAAAAGGCGCCTGGCTACGGGTGGTCATGCGTGAAGGCCGCAAACGCCAGATTCGTGAGATCGGTTCCCTGCTCGGAATGCCGGTCGTGCGGATTTTACGCATCGGGATTGGCACCCTGCGCCTTGGAAATCTTAAGCCCGGTGACTGGCGCCACCTGACCGAGCAAGAAGTGGCTGAATTGCAGGGTGAAGCAGCGCCTACACACGAGGAGCGCCCTGTGCGGCGGCAAGGCCAATCTCAACACGACCGTCGTCCTGGCTCTGGTAATTCGGGATCGCGTTCAGAGCGCCCTGTGCGCCCGGGTGGGCAGATGCAGCGTGACCGACGCTCTGATTCTGGGGATTCTGGATCGCGTTCGGAACGGCCTGCACGTTCGAGTGGCGGTTATCGCTCCGGCGACTCGGATTCGCGCTCGGAACGCCCGGCGCGCCCCACAGGCGGGCCGTCCAAGTATAAACGTCGCCCCGATTCTGGCAATTCGGACACGCGTTCGGAACGCCCGAGCGGCGGCTATCGCTCCGGCTCCGGTGACTCGGATTCTCGTTCGGAACGGCCTGCCCGTCCCGGTGGTGGGCCGTCCAAGTACAAACGTCGCCCTGATTCTGGCGAGGCAGGCTCACGTTCAGAACGCCCCAGCGGCGGCTATCGCTCCGGCTCCGGTGACTCGGATTCACGCTCGGATCGTCCGGCGCGCCCCGGCGGCGGAGCGCCCCAGCGTACTCGTCGCCCCAGCCCTGGCGACACTGGTTCACGTCCAGGGCACCCTGCGCGGAAATCGCATCAGGGCAAGTCCAGGCCATCCAAGTCGAATCCCAAAAACCGCTCAGGCAAATAAAACCGATTCACAATAACCCTGCTGGCTTCGATCCTCCGTATCTAAAAATCAACCCCGGAAGGAGAAAATGCAATGCGGCTGAAAGATAAAGTTACTTTAATTACCGGCGGCGGCGCCGGAATTGGCAAGGCCACTGCCCTGCGTTTCGCGCAGGAAGGGGCCAGGGTTGTCATTTGTGACTTGAATGAAGATGTCGGAAAGGCCTTGCTGGCCGAACTTGGCCCTGAAGCCCGCTTTTACACGGTCAATGTTGCTGACCGTCAGGAAGTGCAGGCCTGGGTTGACGATGTAGTTGCCCAATTCGGACGCCTGGATGTGCTGATCAACAATGCCGGTATCTTGCGCGATGGGTTGTTTGTCCGTGTAAAGGACGGTGTATTGGTCAAGCAAATGGAAGAAGCCTCCTGGGATGCGGTTATCGACGTCAATTTGAAAGGTGTTTTCAACTGCACCCAGGCTGTCACGCCGCAGATGATCAAGCAGGGCGGGGGGGTGATTGTCAACGCATCCTCGGTGGTTGGGCTATACGGTAATTTTGGGCAAACCAATTATGTGGCATCCAAAGCTGGTGTGATTGGCATGACCAAGGTCTGGGCGCGCGAACTCGGGCGTTATAACATTCGGGTTAACGCGGTCGCGCCGGGTTTTATCCTGACCGAGATGGTGCGTCAGATGCCGGAAAATATCCTGAACGAGATGAAATCTCATACGCCCCTGGGGCGTCTTGGCGAGCCAGGGGATATTGCCAATGCTTATGTCTGGTTGGCCAGCGACGAAGCGTCTTTTGTCCACGGCGCGACCATCAGCGTGGATGGCGGTATCGTGGTGGGAACCTGATTGCCTGAATTTGCATTCCTGAAGAACCGGCAGCCTGAGATTGGGCCTGCCGGTTCTTTTTTGTAACCGCCCGGCCAACCTTAAAAATTCTGATTGCTTGTTGACAAGGGAATTTTAAAGTGCTATATTATGAAAGTGCTTTCATGAAAGCACTTTCATAATCATGAAACCAATCAAAGATCCTTTCCCCACGATTTATGACGTAGCCCAGGCCAGCGGCCTGAGCATTGCCACGATTTCGCGGGCGCTGAACACTCCCGAAAAAGTCAGCCCGGTTACCCGGGAGCGGGTAATGCGTATCATAGAAGAAGTTGGGTTCGTGCCCAAGGCCGACGCTCGCGCTCGCGCCCTGCAAAGCACCGGGCGGATTGGGGTTGTGACGCCGTTCTTTACCGCTCCGTCTTTTGTCCAGCGCCTGCGCGGAATTGCTGATGCGCTTTCGCCGACCAATTACGAGATGGTGGTTTACCCGGTTGATTCGAGTGAGCGCATTAACCACTACATCCAAACCCTGCCGCTGACTCGTAGCCTGGATGGTTTGATTTTTGTTTCAGTAGCGGTTAGTGATGAAGATGCCAAGCGCCTGCGCGATTACCAGGTAGAGACTGTCCTGATCGAATATCCCCACCCCAGTTTAAACACAATTGAAATTGATGATTTTGATGGCGGCCTGATGGCAGCCCAATACCTGATCGGTAAAGGCCATCAGCGGATCGCCTTCCTTGGCGTGGCTGACCTGCCAGAATATGCCATTCACCCTGAAAACCGCCGCCTGTTTGGTTTTCGTAAGGCGATTGCTCGCGCCGGTCTGCCGTTGCCCGAAGCGTATGTCTGCAACGTGCCTTACCGCATCGAGCTGAACGAAAGCGCACACCAACTGCTGGATTTGCCCGAAAGACCAACCGCTGTTTTTGCGGCCACCGATTTACAGGCTATGGGGCTGCTGAAAATTGCCCGTGAAAAGGGTCTGCGTGTGCCTGAAGACCTGGCGATCGTCGGTTTCGATGACATTGATTTTGCCGATTATGTCGGTCTGACGACCATTCGCCAGCATATGTATCGCTCAGGGAAATTGGCAGCTGATCTGTTGCTTTCGCGCCTGAAGCAGCCAAATATTGATGTTCAGCACATTAAATTACAACTGGAACTGGTTGAACGCAGCACTGCCTGACCGGTTAACCTGGAAATAAAACTCTATCGATGGGGGATGCAATTGAATATATTTTGAAAGGAGGCTGTAAGACGAAGCGATACAAGTTTGTAACCACGCAAGTTTTTTCAGTACGATGTTCAACCCCGTATATTCAAACTGTTTGGAGGAAAAGATGAAAACTATGATTTGGCGCGTCGCCCTGTTGGTTGTTGCTGTTGCGATGTTCCTGAGTGCTTGTGGCCCCGCCGCGACCGAGGTCCCTGCTGAACCCGCTGCTCCTGCTGAGCCTACCGGTTCTTTCCTTGACCGCGCTTTTGCAGGCGAGTTCAAAGGTACCGTTGTTACTATGGCCGGGCCGTTTGTAGACAGCGATGCTGTCAAGTTCGAGCAGTCGGTCAAGAGTTTTGAAGATCAGACCGGCATCGATATCCAGTATTCCGGCTCGAAAGAATTCGAAGCCTCGATTTCGATCAGCATCGACGGCGGCAATCCGCCCGACATCGCGGACTTCCCCCAGCCTGGCCTGCTCGAAACCCAGGTAAAGAAGGGCAAAGTTGTTGACCTGAATACATTCCTCGATCTGGGCAAGCTCCAGGCCAATTACAACCAGTCCTGGCTCGACATGGCCACCATGGAAGGCCCCAACGGCCCGATCATGGCCGGCGTATGGGGACGCGTAAATGGCAAGTCCCTGGTCTGGTATCCCAAGAAAGCCTTTGATGAAGCTGGTTACACAGTTCCCCAAACCTGGGATGAGATGATTGCCCTTTCGGATCAGATCGTTGCCGACGGGGATGCTCCCTGGTGTATCGGTATCGAATCCGGCGCTGCCACCGGCTGGGCTGCCACCGACTGGATGGAAGAGTTCATGCTGCGCACCACCTCGCTTGAGAACTACGACAAGTGGGTCAAGGGCGAACTGAAATTCGACTCCCCCGAGGTCCGCAAGGCTGCTGAAGCCATGTCTGACCTGTGGTTCAAAGAAGGCTATGCTTACGGCGGACGCCAGGCGATTGTTACCACCAGCTTCGGCGATTCTCCCAAGCCCATGTTCGAAAACCCACCCAAATGCTGGATGCACAAGCAGGGTAACTTCATTACTTCCTTCTTCCCTGAAGGTCTCGAAGCCGGTGTGGACTACGACTTCTTCTACCTGCCCGGTATCGACCCCGCCTATGGCAAGCCCGTGCTCGTGGCCGGCGACATCTACGCCATGTTCAACGACCGCCCCGAAGTTCGCGCTGTGATGGAATATTTCACCACTGGCGCATCGGTTGAGGGTTGGGTGCGCGCTGGCGGCGCAATTTCCCCGCACAAAGACTCCAGCCTCGATTGGTACACCAACACGGTTGATCGTGGTGTGGCTGAGATCATCCTGAACGCTTCGTCTGTGCGCTTTGATGCTTCAGACCTGATGCCGGGCGCTGTTGGCTCTGGCTCGTTCTGGAAATCGATGACATCCTACGTTTCTGAATCGATTGACCTGGACACCGCGCTCAAGGAAATTGACGCCTCCTGGCCGTAGTAGTTTGGTGAAAATTACGCAGCTGTTCTCTCTGTGTGATTAAAAAATAAAAGGGGCAGAGGTGGTTTTCTCCTTACACCTCTGCCCAAACCCCCTCAATTTATCATTAAAAATACCCGGTGAGGAGAATTGTATGAAAAATCCCGGTTCCTCCCAAGAAAAAATCGGCGCCTTGGCCTGGATTACGGCCAATATCAGCCGATTATTAATATCGCTTTTTGTACCAGTCATCACCTTCCTGGTCTTGTGGCAAGGATTTCTCTTCCTGCGCGACAGCAATGCTCCCCAGCTTGTGATTGTCATCGTTTCGATTGTCTGGGGCGTGGGTGGCGTTGCCCTGTTGTATTTCATCACAAATTACATTGTCGAAAGCCTGCCGCGGACCTGGACTTATCGCTTGCAGCCGTTTGTCTTTGTCGGTCCGGCCCTGGCGATTTTGGCCTGGTTTTTGGCTCTCCCGACTCTGCGCACCCTGCGCTTGAGCTTTCTGAATGAGACCGGTTTTCAGTTTGCGGGCTTGGACAACTACATTTTCGCGCTAACAGACCGCATCATGATCGAAGCCTTCCGCAATAACCTGCTCTGGATGATTTTTGGCACTTTTTTCTGCCTTACCTTTGGCTTACTGATTGCTGTTCTGGCAGACCGCAGCCCGTATGAGAAAATCTATAAAGCCATCATTTTCATGCCGATGGCGATTTCTTTCGTCGGCGCAGGTGTTATATGGAAATTCGTCTATGCCTATAAAGGTGAAGGCGTCGGGATTCAGGAAATCGGTCTGCTCAACGCCATCGTCATGGCGTTTGGCGCCAAGTCCCAGGCCTGGCTGCTGTCGCCACCCTGGAACAATTTCCTGTTGATCGTGATCATGGTCTGGCTGCAAACCGGCTATGCCATGGTGATTCTCTCTTCGGCCATCAAGGGCATTCCCGCAGAATTACTTGAAGCCGCCCGCGTGGATGGCGCCAACGAGTTTGAAGTCTTCTTCAAGATCATGATCCCAACCATTCAAAGCACAATTCTTGCGGTGGGGACGACGATCCTGATTTTCAGCCTGAAACTGTTCGATATCGTGCGTGTGATGACCGGCGGCAATAACGGCACCAATGTCATTGCCAATGAGTTTTACATTCAGCAATTCACTTACGGAAATTCTGGCCGCGCAGCTGCCATCGCCATTATCCTGCTGGTCGCGGTCATCCCGGTCATGGTTTACAACCTGCGTGAGTTCAGGGAAAGGAAGGCATTCTAATGGCCGCCAAATCTTCGAGTTCACAGAAAAAATTCTCACGCTTTTTGGTTGAAGCGACTTTAATTCTCATCAGCCTGATATGGATCATTCCCACTGTTGGCATTTTCATCACATCCTTCCGTAACAGCCAGGATATCTTCGTTTCCGGTTGGTGGACGATCCTCCCGCATAAAGCCTGGGTCGAAACTGGCGAAATTCGCCTTGACGACTCGGTCAATGTCGACGAACCCATGACCATAGGTTCTGTCACGGCTACGTTTGAAGAATTTCGCGAAGGCGTGGAAGATGGCGAGAAAAAGTTGGTCTGGTTTGGCAACAAGCGCACCCGCCTGGTAAAAATCCAGGAATTGCAGTGGAAGATGTTTGGCGCAAACCTGACCCTTGAAAATTACACCAACGTTTTGAGTGGGCGCGAGATCCGTTTTAAAGATGCGAGTGGCGCTGAAATTGTGCGTCAGGGCAACAATCTGAGCGTGGCCTTCCTCAACTCGGTAGCGGTTGCTGTCCCGGCCACCATTATCCCGATCCTGATTGCGGCTTTTGCAGCTTATGCTTTCGCCTGGATGAACTTTCCGGGGCGCAAGCTCTTCTTTATCATTGTTGTGGCCCTGCTGGTTGTCCCCTTGCAGATAGCCCTGGTCCCGATTTTGCAAGATTACACCCGCCTGGGCCTGAACGGCACATATCTTGCCATTTGGATGGCGCATACCGGTTTTGGCCTGCCGCTGGCGGTCTACCTGCTCTTCAACTATATCGGCACCCTGCCGCGCGAGACCCTAGAAGCCGCTTTCATCGATGGCGCCTCCCATTTCACCATTTTCACCCGCCTGATCTTGCCGCTTTCCGTCCCGGCCCTGGCCTCCTTCGCCATCTTCCAGTTCCTGTGGGTTTGGAACGATTACCTGGTGGCCCTGGTTTTCCTGGGCGACAAGAATCGCGTTATAACCAGCGCCCTGGCGGCCATGGTTGGTGAAAAGGGCCAGGACTGGCACCTGCTGACTTCCGGCGCGTTCCTGAGCATGTTGCTGCCTTTAATCGTCTTCTTTGCCTTGCAACGATACTTCGTGCGTGGTTTGATGGCTGGTTCTGTAAAAGGATAGCCCCACCATGAAAACACTTTCAACGAGCAGCCCGCAAGGGTTGTGGTATCAACACGCCGTTTTTTACGAACTTAACCTGCGCGCTTTCTACGACAGCAATGCCGACGGGCACGGCGACCTGCCAGGCTTGATCCAAAAACTGGATTATTTGCGCGACCTGGGCGTGGATTGCCTGTGGCTGATGCCGATCTATCCCTCGCCGCGCCATGATGACGGTTACGACATCTCAGATTACTGCAACATCGATCCGGTTTTTGGCACGCTCGACGATTTCAAACGCCTGCTGGATGAGTCACACCGGCGCGGGATGCGCGTCATCACTGACCTGGTATTGAACCACACCTCCGAGCAGCATCCCTGGTTCCAGGCTGCCCGCGCCGACCGTAACTCGCCTTTTCGTGATTTCTACGTCTGGAGCGATACCGGCCAGGAATATCAGGATGCCCGTATTATCTTTGTTGACACCGAAACCTCCAACTGGACATTTGACCCTCTTGCTGGGCAGTATTTCTGGCATCGTTTCTACAAAAGCCAGCCGGATCTTAACTTCGACAATCCCGCTGTCCAGCAGGCCATGCTCGATGTCGCCAAATTCTGGCTCGACCTCGGCATTGATGGTTTTCGCGTCGATGCGCCGCCCTACCTGTTCGAGCGCGAAGGCACCAGTTGCGAGAACCTGCCTGAAACCCACTCTTACCTGAAAAAATTCCGCGCTTTTGTCGAAGCCTGCAATCCGGATGCCCTGCTCTTGAGCGAAGCCAACCAGTGGCCTGAAGATGTGCGCGAATACTTTGGCGATGGCGACCAGATGCACATGAACTTTCATTTCCCGCTCATGCCGCGCATCTTCCAATCCCTGGCGCTGGCCGAGCGCGCGCCCATCGAAGAGATCCTGGCGCGCACCCCGGAACTGCCCTCCGGTTGCCAGTGGGCGACCTTCCTGCGCTGTCACGACGAGCTGACCCTCGAAATGGTCACACCCGAAGTGCGCCGCTTCATGTGGGATTTTTACGCACCCGAACCGCGCATGCGCCTTAACCGGGGTATTCGTCGCCGTCTTGCGCCCTTGCTCGAAAACGAGCCGGCCCGCATCCGCATTGCTCACTCGATCCTGCTGACCCTGATCGGTTCGCCAACCCTCTATTACGGCGATGAAATCGGCATGGGCGACAATATTTGGCTCGAAGACCGCAATGGTGTGCGTACCCCCATGCAGTGGAACAGCGGCCTTAATGCCGGTTTTTCTGCTGCCGAATCTTTGTATGCGCCGTTGATCGCGGATGAAACCTACGGATACCCGCGCCTGAATGTTGCTTCTCAGGAAAAAGACCCGCATTCGCTTTTGAACTGGCTGCGCGGGGTCATTCGCACCCGCCGCCTGCATCCCGCCTTCGGAGACGGGACTCTACGCTTGTTGCCCTGCGAAAACCCTGCCATACTGGCTTATCTCCGTCAAAATAGCGATCAGACCCTCTTGGCGGTCAACAACCTTTCAGCCGACTCGCAAACCTTCCGCCTAGACCTGGCTGCGGCCTCTCTCACCCCGCTTCTCGAAGGCGAAACTATCCAGGAAGATGGCAGCTTCTCCCTGCCCGGCTACGGTTTTCAATGGTATGAATTGTCATCCAACCCGGAGTCGAAAGTCTCCTGACTTTCGAACAAAATCGGGAGATTCTTGTGCCCGTCAGGGTATTGCACTCCAGAAAGGCTTATCCCATGTCTCCTCTCTACGGCGGAATTGAAGCAGGCGGCACCAAGTTTGTCTGTGCAGTCGGCGCCGGGCCAGATGATATCCGCGCCGAGGTGCGTTTCCCGACCACCAGCCCGGCTGAAACCATCAAAAAGGCGGTCGCCTTCTTTGAAGAACAACAAAAACTGCTCAGCCGCCCCCTGACCGCCCTCGGGATCGCCGCTTTCGGCCCGCTCGACCCCAATCGCGGCTCGCCGACTTTCGGGTTCATCACCTCCACTCCCAAACCGGGCTGGCAAAACGCCGACCTGGCCGGGGAGGTCCGGCGCGCTCTTAAGCTGCCGGTCGGATTTGACACCGATGTCAACGGCGCGGCCCTGGCTGAAGGCCGCTGGGGCGCAGCCCAGGGTTTGGACACTTTCCTCTACCTGACGATCGGCACCGGCGTCGGCGGTGGCGGCATGGTCGGGGGCAAACTGATGCACGGATTGGTCCACCCCGAAATGGGCCATATCCGCCTGCCGCGCGACCGGCAGGCCGACCCGTTCGAAGGCTTTTGCCTGTATCACGGTGATTGCCTTGAAGGGCTGGCGTCTGGCCCGGCCCTCGAAAAACGCTGGGGAGTAAAGGCCGAAACCCTGCCGCCCGAACACCCGGCCTGGGCGCTCGAAGCTCACTATCTGGGGCTGGCGTTGAGCGATTTTATCTGCACGCTTTCACCCCAGCGCATCATTCTGGGTGGCGGGGTCATGTCTCAGCCGCATCTTTTTCCGCTGGTGCGCGCCGAAACGCTCCGGCTGTTGAACGGTTACGTCCGATCGCCGCAAATCCTGGAAAAAATCGACGAGTATATCGTCCCACCCGCCCTTGGCGCGCGCGCCGGGGTACTGGGGGCCTTTGCCCTGGCCAAAGCAGCTATATAAATATCACCACAAAGACACGAGGAGCTTAAGATTTATGCATAAAACTTTATGCCTTCCTGTCTTTTTGCTAAAGATTCAGGTTTGCTATGTATCCACTTGACCTCCCCCTTGAAACACAGCGCACGTTGGCGCGCCTTTTGCCGCGCATCGAAGCCCGTTTCGGCGTTGAAATTGCCAGCCAGTCTGAACATTGGTTTGCCTTTAAGACCCGGCTCGAAGCCCATTTTCCGCGCCTGTTCGGCTTGCTCTTGCAGCTTTACGGCCAGCGCTACGACCTGTACTACCACCTTGAAGAATTGTTGACCCTGCTGGCCAAAAGCTGGTTCGAACGTCGCGCAGAACTGAAAGAACTCGATTCTGAGCGCGAAAAATCCCCGCGCTGGTTCCAATCGCATCAGATGGTCGGCGGCGTGTGTTATGTGGATCTGTTCGCCGGCGATCTGGCCGGGCTGCGCGCGAAAATTCCCTATTTTCAGGAGCTCGGGTTGAGCTACCTGCACCTGATGCCGCTCTTCAAATCGCCGCCCGGTGAGAACGATGGCGGCTATGCCGTCAGCAGTTATCGCGAGCTTAACCCATCCCTGGGGACGACCGCCGAACTGGCCGAACTGGCTGAAGCATTGCGCCAGGCCGGCATCAGCCTGGTGCTCGACCTGGTCTTCAACCACACCGCCAGCGACCACGAATGGGCCTTGCGCGCTCTGCAGAATGATCCCGAAACCCGCGGTTTTTATTACATCTTCCCGGATCGCCAGATGCCGGATGCCTACGAGCGCACCCTGCGCGAAATCTTCCCCGACGAGCACCCCGGCGCATTCACTGAACTCCCCTCCCCCGTGACCGAAGGTCACGGGGGAGGGGCCGGGGGTGGGGGTTGGGTCTGGACCACCTTCCACACCTACCAGTGGGATTTGAACTACGCCAACCCGGCAGTTTTTACACGCATGAGCGGCGAAATGCTGGCCCTGGCCAACCTCGGCGTGGACGCTCTGCGCCTGGACGCGGTTGCCTTTATCTGGAAGCAGCTCGGCACCGGCTGCGAGAATCTGCCCGAAGCCCACTTGCTCATCCAGGCCTTTAACGCCGTTGCACGGATTGCCGCGCCGGGGCTTTTGTTCAAATCCGAAGCGATTGTCCACCCGGACGATGTTGTTAAATACATTTCGCCCGAAGAGTGCCAGCTTTCCTACAACCCGCTGACGATGGCCCTGCTCTGGAACACGCTTGCCACCCGCCAGGTCAACCTGCTTGAGCAGGCTTTGCGCGAACGTTTCAGCATCGATCCTGATTGCGCCTGGGTCAACTACGTGCGCTGCCACGACGACATCGGCTGGACGTTTTCAGACGATGACGCCGCCGAACTGGGGGTCAATGGCAGCGACCACCGCCGCTTCTTGAATAATTTCTATACCGGGCGTTTCCCCGGCAGTTTTGCGCGCGGATTGCCCTTCCAGGAAAATCCGAAAACCGGCGACTGCCGAATTTCGGGCAGCTGCGCTTCGCTGGCCGGCCTGGAAAAAGCCCTGCGCGAAGAGACCCCTGCCGAGGTCGATCTGGCGATAAAGCGCATTCTGCTGATCCATGCCGTGATTCTGACGGTCGGCGGCATTCCGCTGATCTACTTGGGCGATGAGATCGGCACACTGAATGATTACGGCTATAGCCGAGACCCCGCAAAGGCTGGCGACAGCCGCTGGGCCCACCGCCCGGCCACAGACTGGGACAGGATGTCCGCGCGCAAAAAACCGTCCACGGTTGAGGGGCGCGTCTACGGCGGGCTGCGGGCGTTGATCGAGCTTCGTAAACGGAATCCAGGCTTCGGTGGGGGCGCGATCGAGATCATGTCCACCGGCAGCGAACAAGTCCTGGGCTACATCCGCCAGGCCGAAGGGCAGAGAATCCTCGTTTTTGCCAATTTCAGCGAGCAGGAACAGACTCTTTCGGAGAATGTTTTCAGGATTTATGGGTTGGGATACGGCTTTCAAGATCTGCTGCGCGGAGAGCCTTTCGCTGCGTGCGACCTGGTTTTGGGGCCTTACGAAAGCCTGTTTTTGCTCGCCACAGTGAAGGGATGACCCTCGCTTGTAAACGTGCCTTTCGTCACATCCGCCCTGGCCCGCGCTAAGATATAATTGGCGACTATGGGACTTATACTAGCTGTCGATATTGGTGGGACGCAAATCCGCGCGGCGTTGTTCGAGCGCGGTTCTTTGAAACCGGTCCGGGCTGAACGCACCCGCACCGAGGCCAGCAAACCGGGGGTCTACGACCGGCTGGAAGCGCTGGTGGCTTCGATTTGGCCCGCGGACGGGGGCGTGGACGCGATCGGGATTGCCTCGCCCGGCCCGCTTGACCCGCATGCCGGGGTGATCATTGCCACGCCCAACATCAAAGAGTGGCGCAATTTCCCGTTGACTGAAAAATTGAAGGCGCGTTTCGGCGTGCCGGTCGTGCTTGATAACGATGCCAACCTGGCCTGCCTCGGCGAATGGAAGTTTGGCGCGGGACAGGGCCACCAGGATGTGCTTTTCCTGACGATCAGCACCGGCATTGGCGGCGGGGTGGTTTCGAACGGACACCTGGTGCAGGGCTATCACGGCCTGGCCGCTGAATTGGGCCATACCACCGTCTGGCCGGATGGGCCGCTGTGCGGCTGCGGCAAGCGCGGGCATATCGAGGCGATTTCCTCCGGCACGGCGATTGCGCGTTATGCGCGTGAGCAGATCGAGGCCGGCCGGCCTTCGTCGCTGGCGAGTCTGTCCACGATCACCTCGCGCGATGTTTCTGATGCGGCTGCCGCGGGCGACCTGCTGGCGATTGAGACGCTTTCGCGCGCCGGACGTTACCTGGGGGTGGCGGTTGCCAATTTCCTGGCGGCTTTTGACCCTTCGATTGTCATTTTTGGCGGCGGAGCCTCGAACAGCGGCCCGGCCCTTTTTGACCCTTTCCATGCCAGTTTGCATGAAAATATTTTTGACCCGACTTACCTGACCAACCTGATCTTTGCCCGAGCAGCATTGGGTGACGATGCTGGTCTGTTGGGCGCCCAGGCGTTGGCTGCCCTGGCTGTACCTGAGCCGTAAACCTTTTCAACCTTAAACCTTTCAACTTATCAGGAGACCCATGCAACCAATGAAACTCCCTGGCCCCAAGGCCCGCGCAATGCTGAAGCGAGATTCGGCAGTGATTTCGCCCTCTTACCCGCGAGACTATCCCTTTGCCATGGATCATGGCAAAGGCTCGTGGTTGTGGGATGTGGACGGCAATCGCTTCCTTGATTTCATGGCAGGTATTGCGGTCAATTCCACCGGGCACTCTCACCCGGAGGTGGTCAAGGCCATCCAGGAGCAGGCTGAGAAATTCCTGCACATTTCATCCGATTTTTATCACCAGGGTATGATCGAACTGGGTGAAAAGCTGGACGAAATTTCACCAATGCAGGAAGCCGCAGTCACGTTTATGACCAACTCTGGCACTGAGGCGATCGAAACCGCCCTGAAGCTGGCTCGTTATAAAACCGGCCGCACCAACTTCATCGGTTTTACCGGCGGCTTCCACGGCCGGACGATGGGCGCCGTCACGATGACGGCCTCCAAGTCGCTTTATCATCGCGGTTTTTACCCGTTGATGAATGGCGTGATGCATGCGCCTTTTCCCAATCCGTATCGCTCGATTTTGGAGCGCAAACACGGCGAAGACTACGGCGAGACGGTCGTCCGCTATATTGACGAGCAGCTTTTTAAGCAAGTTGTCCCGGCCGAAGAAGTGGCCGGCATCCTGGTCGAGCCGATCCAGGGCGAGGGTGGCTATATCGTGCCTCCCGCGGGCTTTTTCCCGGCCTTGCGGGCGCTGTGTGACAAGTATGGCATCCTGCTGATTGCAGATGAGGTCCAATCGGGCATGGGGCGCACCGGCAAGTGGTGGGCGATCGAGAATTTTGGCGTCGAACCCGATATTTTCACCAGCGCCAAGGGCATCGCCTCCGGTGTTCCGCTGGGAGCCTGTGTGGCGCGCCGTTCGGTCATGACCTGGGAACGCGGCTCGCACGGTAACACCTATGGTGGCAATCCGCTGGCTTGCGCGGCTGCGCTAAAAACGATTGAGTTGATTGAGCGTGAATATATGCAAAATGCCGCCGAAGTCGGCCAGTATGCCCTGGATGCGCTGGCGGAAATTGCCGTCCGCCACCCCTCGGTTGGCGAAGTGCGCGGCATCGGCATGATGATTGGCGTCGAATTCGTGGCCGACAAAACAACGAAAGAACCCGCCGATAAACTGCGCGATGTGGTTGTCCATAACGCTTTCGAGCGCGGGTTGCTCCTGCTCGGCTGCGCCAAATCGGTCATCCGCATTGCTCCGCCGCTTTCAATGTCGAAGGCCGAGATGGACGAGGGCTTGAAGATTTTCGAAGAGTCGGTTAGCCTGGCTGAAAAAGCGATGGGAATGTAGATCGAACGACCCAGGACGAAAGACGAAGGACCAAAGAGACCTCAATAGCAGTTTTGCTTGGCGGGTCTCTTTTTCATTAATCTTTCTCCAACACCGCTCTAACACTTCGCCATCGGGCGGGTGATAAAATAGGTTTATTAAACCCTTAAGTTCCATTCAACAGTATCATCCCATGCTCCCAGACTTCCGTGTACGCCAACGCGACTACCTGCTCGAAATCGCCCGCGCGCTGACCCAGGAACTCGACCAGAAGAAATTGCTGGCGCGCATCCTGAAAATCGCGATTGAAATGCTGGCCGGCCAGGCCGGGTTGATTGCCCTGCGCGACCAGCCAGCCGATGGTTGGCGCGTGGCAACGGCGCACGGCATTCCTCCGGCGTTTTTGCGTTACCTTGAGCCGTTATTGGCTGAAGACCATGCCGCCGATTTGAATGTGGAAGAACTCAACCGCATGTTGAAAGAGTTGACCTATACCGCCAGCATGGGGCTGCTCAACGGAACCGGCCTGCCGCTCAGCGCGCACGGACGGGTGATTGGCGTCATTTTCATCTTTCGCTCCTACCCCGATCTCTTTTCAACCAACGACCAGCAGCTCCTGCAATCTTTTGCCGACCAGGCCGCGATTGCGGTCTATAACGCCCAACTCTATGGGCAGGTCTCCTATGAAAAACAACGCCTGGATGCGCTGATTGATTCCGCCGCCGATGGCATCCTGATCCTGCATCCCGACCATACCATCGAACGCGTCAACGACTCTTTCGAACGCATGTTTGGCAAAACGGACGATGAGATTCGCGGCCATAAGCATGAAGAAATTATCCGCTGGGTGCGCAAACGGCAGGGGTTGACCCTCGAAGAATCCGAAGCCGATGGCTGGCCGTTGACCCCCAATGCCCACCTGTATGTCGAAGGCGATCTGGAGCGCAGCCTGCCTTCTCCGCTGCCGGTTGGCATAACCTATGCGCCCCTGCTGGCCGCAGACGGGAAATTGCGCAACATCATCGTCACCGTGCGTGATATCACCCACTTCCGCACTGCCGAAGAAATCAAGGCTACTTTCATCTCGATTGTCAGCCATGAACTTAAGACCCCGGTGGCGCTCATCAAAGGCTACGCATCCACCCTGCGGCGCGACGACGCCCGCTGGGACAAGAACGTCATCCAGGATTCGTTGGCTGTCATCGAAGACGAAGCCGACCGCCTGACGCGCATGATCGAAGATCTTTTGGACGCTTCGCGGCTCCAGGCGGGCGGCCTTTCCCTGAACCGGACGGATGTCTCACTGGCTTCCATCGCCCGACGCCTCGCTGAGCGCTTCCAGACCCAGAGCAAATCCCACACCCTGGCAGTGGACTTCCCGCAGCCGTTTCCGGTTATCCTGGCGGATGAGACCCGTGTCGAGCAGATCTTGTCGAACCTGATTTCCAATGCGATCAAGTATTCTCCCGGCGGCGAAATCCGCATTATCGGCGAAATCCGCCCGGAGCAGGTCATCGTCACGGTCAGCGACCAAGGCCCAGGGATCGATCCGCGCGACCTGCCGCACATCTTCGACCGCTTCTACCGCGCAGACAAGGCTGTGCGCCATACCAAAGGCGCCGGGCTGGGACTGTACCTGGCGCGGGCCATCGTTGAGGCGCATGGCGGGCGTATCTGGGTCGACCCGCAGCTTGACCACGGTGCGCGGATTTGTTTCTCTCTGCCGCGTTGACGCGGTGGTACAATAGGTCTTCTTTAGTCCCCAAAAGTCCCCAAACCAAACCTTAAGAAATCGGAACTTATACAACATGCCACAATCCCAAATTGCCTGTCCACGCTGCCGCCAGCCGATTACGGCGCAGGTTGAGCAACTCTTTGACATTTCTGCCGATCCCGGCGCCAAACAGCGCCTGCTCGGACGTGTTTCCAACTATGCTCGCTGCCCGTTTTGTGGGTTTGAAGGCCCAATTCCGACACCGATCGTCTATCACGACAATGACAAGGAACTGCTGCTGACCTTCTTCCCGCCTGATTTGGGCTTGCCGGTCAATGAGCAGGAAAAAATGGTTGGGCCTTTGATCACCCAGGTGATGAATCGCCTGCCTGCTGAAAAGCGCAAAGGCTACCTGCTGCGCCCGCACAGCTTCCTGACCTACCAGAGCATGATCGAAAAAATTCTGGAAGCCGATGGCGTCACCAAGGAAATGCTCGATGGACAGCAAAAGCGCATCGACTTTATCCAGCGCCTGTTGCAGACCACTGCTGCCGACGTGCGGGCTGAGATGATTAAGGAGAATGCGGCCCTGCTCGATGAAGCCTTCTTTGGCATGTTTAATCGCCTGATTGAAGCGGCGATACAATCTGGCCAACAGCCAACCGCCCAGGCGATGAGCGCTTTGCAGGAAGAACTGCTCGAAGGCTCAGAATATGGGCGTCAGTTGCGGGGCCAGTTCCAGGAAATAGAAGCGGCGGTGAAGACCTTGCAGGAAGTTGGCCAGGGTTTGACCCGTGAGAAACTGCTTGAAATTTTCATCGCTGCGCCGAGCGATGCCCGTTTGAAGGCACTGGTCAGCTTAACCCGCAACGGATTGGATTATTCCTTCTTCCAGATCCTGACCGAGCAGATTGAAAAAGCATCCAGCGATGAGCGCGCCAACCTGGAAGCCCTGCGCGAGAAATTGCTCGATTTAACCAACCAGATGGACAAGGCCCTCGAAGCCCAGATGAAGGCGGCTGATGAGTTCATCGAGCAAATCCTGAATGCGCCGGATGTCAGCCAGGTGGTTGCCCAGAATATGGAGCAATTCAACAACGAAGTGATCGCCCAGGTACTCGAAACGAAAATGCGCGAGGCCACCCAGAAGCAGGACAACGACCGTTTGCAGAAAATCCAGCAAATTGTGATGACCCTGCAACAGGCCAGCGCCCCGCCTGAACTGGAATTGGTGCAGGCTCTTGTCGATGCGCCCGATGAGGCTGTCATGGAACAAATTTTAGCCCAGAACGAATCCATGATCACTGAAGAGCTGGGCGGCATGATTGGTTCTTTGATGGGACAGATGGAACCCCAGCAAGCCGAAAACCCCGAAGCTGCCGCGCTGATCAAAAAATTGGAAGCGGCCTACCGGGTAGTGTTGAAGTACCAGATGAAGAAAAACCTGAGTCAGTAAGTGGATAAGAATCAAAAGGAGCGAGGCCAGCGGCCTCGCTCCTTTTATATATTTTTGCTATGTCTGGCTGGCTTGTTTCAGGTCTTCGACAGTCAGGTTGATGGCTTTGGCGAAACCGGCAACGAAGCGCCCGGCCTCGGCTTTGATGCGGAACAGGCGAAAATCAGGAAAGGTGAAATAAGGGGCTGAAGCCGGATACCGTTCAAGGAAAAGTGATTGAGCTTGTGAATAATCCAGGTCACCGCTGGAAGCTTCAAAGGCGCGGCCAGTGATCGAGACGCGCGATAGCTGCTGCGGGTCGGCAGAGCCATCATCCTTTTCCATAAACAGCAGCCCAACCCTGGAGTCCACAATGATGTCCTGGGTGTGTTGGGCCAGGCGGCTAATGTGGATGTAGTAGTTGCACAGATCTGCGGATGGCGCGATCAAAACCATCGAAACGAAAGGCCCGCCGTTTTGCAGGGTTCCCAACGATGCCCGCCGGGTGCCGCGAATCATTTGCGCCAGTTTGGCGGCGAGTTGGCTGTCCATCTGTTTACTCTTGCGGGATGTCCAGGCGCATCCCATGGCCGCGCACAGTGACGATGTAAGCGTGCGCAGGGTCGATTTCTGCCAGGCGGTCGCGCAGGCGGCGGATCAGGGCGTCCAGGGCCTGGTCGCTGACCCCGGCAGACTGCTCGTCGCCCCAGACGGTGTTGACCAGCTCCAGTCGGGTGACGACACTGCCGCTGTTTTCGTACAACTTCCAGAGCAGGTGGAACTGCGAGGCAGAAAGCGGCGGGGTCATTTGCCTGCCCGATACCCAGACCTGGCGTGAGCGCATGTCGAGAATCAGTCGTCCGTTGCGCGGGGTTGCCGCTTCCAGCGGCATGGTGGCATCGGAACTGAGGAACATAAATTCCTGGGCGGCGGCAATTTTGACGATATCGCCGTCTTGCAGCACGACCGGGGCCTGGAGCGGGTTATTGTTGTGGGTGGTGCCGTTCTTGCTGCCCAGGTCTTCGAGTACGATGCCGTTTGAGCCGGATGTCAACCGGGCGTGATAGCGTGATACCTGGCGATCCGGGACGACGATATCGCAGCCGCGATCACGCCCGAGCATCAGGGTGTGATCCAGCGACCAGCGGCTCCCATCGAGGGGGCCGTTCTGGGCGACCAGCACCGGGAATTCTTGTGACACGTTGTCTTCATCCGACATGGTTTTGCCTCATACCCTTGATGATACCCAAGATTGGGCAAATAGCAAGAATTAAAAACGTTACTCTTCTGTGATGCTTACGCTCTCAAGCACATCACCCAGGTAATCTGGAAATTGCTGTGGGTCGCGCAGGCGGATAGCCAGAACGACATCCAGGCCTTCGATGACCTGCCCAAAGATGGTGTAGTCGCCATTCAGGAATTCCTGCGGCCCAAAGGTGATGAAAAACTGGCTGCCGTTGGTGTTGCGCCCGGCGTTGGCCATCGCCAGCACCCCGGCCTTATCGAAAGTCAGGTCGCTGTCTTCGTTGACGAATTGGTAGCCGGGGCCACCCCCGCCGGTGCCGGTCGGATCGCCGCCCTGGGCCATGAAGTCTGGCAGTACGCGATGGAAGGTTGTGCCGTTGTAGAATCCCTCGCGGGCCAGGAAGACAAAACTATTGACCGTGATCGGGGCCTTATCGGGGTAAAGCTCGATGACAAACTCGCCGCCACTTGCCATTTTGAAGGTTGCCAGGTAACGCTTGGCCGGGTCGACGCTCATGGCAGGCGGCGCATCATATTGCTTGGCGGTTGCCGGGGCAGCTTGTTCCTGTGGCGGCTGCGGCTGGGTCGGCGCGCTTTGCGGATTGGTCAGCTCCGCCGGGGTTTCGTTGCGCGGGCTGAGGGCAATCCAGACCACAATCGCCAGGAGCAGCACGAAAACGACCACCGCTGCTATTTGGATATTCCTGGCGCTCATATTGGCCTTGACGGTGACGGCCTTTCGTTTCGAGGTTCGCTTGTGGGTAGGCATGTTATTTCTCAATCTCCTGAAGTAGATGGATTAGTTTTACAGGTCAATGACCATAAAATCGTGCGCCAGCCGTATTGGGCCGGAGAATTTCTTCGCTGCCTGGGCCACCAAATCGCCCGAAGCCAACGGTCCGGTGGGATAGTGGATCAGGATCAATTCACCCACATCGGCGCTGCGGGCTACATCCCCGGCCTGGGCCGCGGAAGAATGTCCGCTGAAATCGCCTGAGGCCTCGTGGAACAAGAAATCAACGTTACGCGATAGTTCGAAAACTGTTGAACACGGTTCGGTGTCACAAGAATATGCCAGGTTCCTGGCCTGTCGTTTGAGTTCAAAGCGCAAACCGATGTTGGGAACAAAATGCTTGACCGGCGAGGCGTAAATGCGCAATTCGTCGTTGTCCATGACCTTTGCCAGCGGGTCTGCGGGGATGCGGCAAAAATTGACCTGGAAAAAGTTGGGCCAATCTCCCCAGGAGTATAACCCCATCATCGATTCTGCGCGGTCGAGGGTGTAATGCAGGCCGTAAATGTTGAGCGGCGCGCTGCGTCCGAGCAGCCACATATCCATCAACAGCAGCGGCAGCCCGCCAACGTGGTCAGGGTGGAAGTGGGTCAGGATAATATCGGTGACTTTTTGAAAATTGATCCCTGCCCTTTCCAGGCGCACAAGCGGGTTGCTGGCGCAATCGACCAGGATGGTGCGGCTTTCTGTCTCCAGCACCATGTGCGTATTTTCCTGTTCAAGGCTCGGAATCGCATTGGATGATCCCAGGATGGTTAGTTTTGCCATTAACTCCCTGCGAGAAAAGATTGTTCCAGGAAATTGTACAACAAAATTGGCGTAATGTTGGCTTCAACCAACGCTGCAATTAAAAGTAATGGAAAAGCCAGCCCAATTGCAATTTTCATCCAATCGGCGAGGGTCTGGATGAACACCTGTCCAATCGACTCGCTTGGGTTGGGCGTTACCGTGCGCACACCCATATACAGGGATGCCGCGCTGACCAGGATGATCGAGGGCAGTTCAAAGATCCCGTGCGGCAAAATGCCCACCAGCAGCACATCCAGGGCCGAAAGGCCAACCATCTCAACTGCGCCCAGCACCCCGCCGACCAGGGCAAAATTCAGGCCATAGACCATGATCCCGCCCACGCCGAACGACACCATGCCCAGCAGCAGGATCATCAACTCAGCGCGCAGGTTGTTGAAGAACAGCCATGAACTGCTGATGTTGAGTGAGCTTTGTTCTTCATCCAGCAATAATCCGCGAATTTGTAGAGCGACTTCCTGTGTTTTTTCAGCGCTGAGCGAGGCGCTCTGCAAATTGCTGTTAACATACAGGAAGGCCGCGCCGATTGCCAGCACACCCACCACCAGGGTGACCGTGGTGGCGATTCTCATGCGCTTGAGCAGCGGGAAAACCTGTCCGCTGTACCAGGCAGCGATTCCGCGCAAATCAGCGCCCAGGGCCAGCGCCGCAGAGTTCTCCTGGCGCACCTGGCGCGAGAACAGCCAGCGCAAGGCCAGCGGGGCCTGGTTTGTGCCGCTGAAGGCTTCCCAGAAAGAGGCCGCCATCCAACGCAGATTAAGCATATCGATTTCGCGTCCGATCAGGGCCTCGCGTTGGAAATGGGCCAGCCCAAGGCGCACGAGCAAGACCGTGACCAGCATCACACCCAAAATCGCCAGCCAGAGAATCTCATTCGTGCCCCAGAAAATCAATGCGCTTTCACCCTGGATAAGCAACCCGACCGGGATGACGATAAATGAAGCCAGCAGGTTGGCCGCCCGCACCGAAGTTGCCTGGGTCGAAATCACAATTGCCGCGCTGACCATCAGCACCGCCTGGACTGCCGTCAGCAGCAGCATCTGCACCAGCACATCCAGCGGCGGGAACGGCATCGACTGGAAGATCAGGCCGACCAGGTACAGCCCCATGCTGATGTAGCTGGCTGCCAACGGCACCAGAGATCCGGCGATCAGCTTGCCAACGTACATGTGCCAGTCGGCCAGCGGGCTTGAAAGCATCGGCTCAATTGTGCCGCGCTCCTTCTCACCCACAAAGGCCTCCAGGGCCACGATCAGCGAAACCGTGACCGGGAAAAAGCCGACCACCATCAGGAAAAATGGCACGATGCGCTCGGCGACCATGTCTGCGCCATATTGGTTGACAAAGGCAACCGACTGGAAGGCTGCAAAATTCATCAGGTAAGGGAAAAACAGGATCAAAATGATCATCGGCACCAAAATGCGCCAATCGCGCATCTGGTCGACCAATTCGCGGCGTGCGACCAGCCAGGCCAGGCGTAAATCTTCTCGTTTCATAATGTACCTGCCATTGCCATGCCCATGGCCTTGAGATAAACCTGCTCCAGGCTGCGCGAAACCTGCTGAACCGTGACCACCGGCGCATTGTGTTGGATTAAGTCTTTGACCAGGATCGGATTGGTCTTCTCGGGATTTTCCACCTCGTAGCGGAATCCCGTTTCGTGGATATGCGTCACGCGCAACCCGGAGATTGACTCCAGGCCATTGGGCGTCCACTTGCCCGACAATTTGACCTCGTATTCGGGCGTCCCCAGAATCTGACGGCGCAGCTCCTCGAGGGTGCCTTGCAGCAAAATCCGCCCGCGATAGATGATGGCGATCTTATCGGCCAGCATTTCAGCCTCGATCAGGTTGTGGGTGCAGATGATGATCGAACGCTGCGACGATTTCAAGCGCACAATTTCCTCGCGCACCAGTTGGGCCGATTCAGGGTCCATGGCCGAGGTCGGCTCGTCGAGCAGCAGCACCGGCGGCTCGTGGATCAGCGCCCGCGCCAGGGCAAGTTTTTGACGCATGCCCTTGGAATATTCGCCGGTGCGCCGTTTGGCAGCTTCAGCCAGGCCGAAATAGGTCAGCAAATCGTCGATGCGTTTCCGGCGGCGGGGCGCATCCAGCCCGTAGACTTCGCCGAAAAACTCCAGGTATTCCAGGGCCGTCATGCGCGTGTACAGCCCGTGCATCTCGGTCAGCACCCCGACCGAGGCGCGTACCTGGGCCGGCTTTTGCACCACATCATATCCTGAAATACGCGCCCAGCCGCGCGTCGGGGCGAGGATGGAGGTCAACATGCGCACGGTGGTGGTTTTGCCCGCTCCGTTCTGGCCGAGCAGGGCCAACACCTGGCCGGGGGCGACATTGATATTAACGCCCTCGACCGCTTTGAAGCTATCAAAATATTTGGTCAGGTCTTCAGCTTCGATCATTTTTCACCTTTTTAATGGGCCGGTTTTGTAACCCGGCCTAACGTTTTACACTGGCATACTTTTTTTAATATACCGCTGAATGGCTGACCGGCAGATTCCAAAAAAGTCGATTGGGGTTTTACAGGTAGGATAAAGTGGATGAACCTCTTGCAAAAGTCGTATTTTACTTGTAACCGTCCTTCGACTGCGCTTTTCTGCTTAAGTTATCGCTGTCCTGAGCGGAGGGCGAAGCGTATTTTGCGTAGCCCGCAGTCGAAGGACGCTCCGCTCAGGACTTGTTATAGCACTTGTGCAAGATGACTAATGAACCAACACCGCCCTCAGGGCCGGGCTGTCAGCAAAGCGATCGTATGCTCGATCAGCCCCGCATCCAGCCGTTCCCCGTGCCCAGGGACAACCACTTCGACCTCGAACTGCTTAAGTTTCTGTGCCGCTTCGGGCCAATTTTCAAGGTCGGCATCAGATGTATTCCCGATCTGCTCGCCGCCCAAAACCATGCAGCCGCCAAATAAAACCTTCGCATTCGGGAAATAAACGACAACCTTGTCAGAAGCCTGGGATGGCCCCGGATAATAGACTTGCACTTGCTCCTCCCCAAAAGAGAGTTGCAGTCCCTCAGCGATGGGGAACAGGTTTGTCGGCGGCGCGAAGCGGATTTCGGCATGGGCGTTGTAATAGCCTTCGTTTTTGGCTCCCGGCAGCATGCCCAGGACCACCTGGCGGGTCTGCTCGCCGCGTTCTTCGAGCAGTTGGGCGGTCAGGTCCGGCCCGTAGACGGGGATATTCTGCTCGATCAGGGCGCTGTTCCCGCCCAGGTTATCGACGTGAAAGCCGGTATTGATGGCGCTGATATTGCGCGGGCCAAAACGTTCCTCGACCCAGGCCAGCACCTGGCGCATAGCCTCGGGCGTGTAGGTGCTGCCGACGATGACCAGCTCTGAATTGGCCATCTCGACGATCAGCGCATTGGCCGGCCAGGGAAAGGAGTGGGTGACCACAAAAACATTCTGCCTGATTTGGCGGATGTACAACTCATCATCGAGATCGATGCGGGTTGTTTGGAAGGGAGTGCTGGTCGCAGCGGCAGTGGGCGCATCTGGAAACGGCGGCACTGCTGACGGGGCCGCGCACCCGGCTGCGAACACAATTCCCAGCAACAGGCTGATCGTCAGGGGTAGCAATTTTTGAGTATTCATACCATTCCTTGATATCGATACCATTTCTTAAGCCAGAGCAGGATAATACCTGTTCTACAATGTCCATTGCCCAAAGTGTACTGCGCCTGTCATTTCGAAGAAGCGCAGCGACTGACACCTGCCCCATCTGCACTGCACCGAACGCACACCGTCCCGGCGTCCTTCGGGAGTGCGGTGCAAGTGTGGCGGGTGGTGCCAGGGAAAATCTTTTCTACCTTAATCAAGATGGTGGGCCATCTTTTTTCCCGAAAGGATGCTGTGTTGGCTGCTTTTCCTAGTCATGGGACCCTATGAGCCATAATTCCTTCTTCGTCCCAATGATAAAGGCAACAAGATTACCTTGTTTGCCGAAACCTTTCCCTGAGCATAGGAAGTCCGGTTTCAATCCAAAATTGTGGAGCTACATGTCCGCTTGACATACCTCCATGACTATATCGCTCGACGAAAACCGAATGTAGATTCTTTATTGATGCTCCGGTTAATTGTTCATAGGTCTGCCTAAGGAGAACACTGAAATCTTCTTCGGTGTCCGGGTAAGCAATATCTCCCAACACGCTTTTCATCTCTCTCCAAAGATAGGGATCTCCTCGTAGTCCCCAGCGCGACGGTTCGTCTTGGAAAAGCTGCGACAATGTTTTTCCTTTTTGCATCTCTTGTGAACACCTTTTGACTATGTTTTATTTTGATTTTATGCGTAACTCAAAGAATGTCTTTGCCGCTGTAAATAATCCTTCTGATCCTTGCCATTTACATTTACTTGTCATCGGTGTTTACGAAGCTGCCCAACGGTTTGCGGCCTACCCTGCGGGTTGCCCCGCATTGTGGGGCCGCACTTGATCTTAAGAAACCCTTGCCATATACTCGTTTTGTAACCTGATGGCTAATTCAATCTTTGCCGTCGAAAAGGAATCTAATCCTAATTCCAGACCTTTTTGTATCTGTTCTTCCGTATCTAAATTTGAGCCGTATACAATAAACCCGCGCCGATGCAGTTTATCAATAAAATCTGAATCCATCAAAACAATATTCAGGTGAACAACGTTTATTTTCAGCAATTCGGCCCAGTCGATAATGTGTTTTTGAGCGATGCGGACCGGCATCCATTCATGCGGTTCATAGAAAAAAGTTCCGGTTCGTATTTGTGGGTTTATCTTCCTTGCCTGTACCAAAAGGGGATAATGCGCTGTCGTTAGTTCCACATCGTTGACTAAATCAAATTTATCTACTTCCCGAATGACTCTTTGCAGAAATTCCAAACTTGAATCTTTCATATCAATTTCAAACCGGATTCTGCCCTGGCAATGCTCCAATACTTCGCTCAAGGTTGGCTTTTTTACTCCGTAATATTGCTTTCCAAACCAACTGCCTGAATCTAATGATTTTAATTCGGCCAATGTCTGCTCACAGACAACCCCTTTCCCATTGTCGGTGTGCCCCAGGTTGAAGAAATGATGGACTATAAGTTCTTTATCCGTTGTATAGTGCACATCCAGCTCTATTCCATCAGCGCCTTTCGAGATTGCGCTTTCAAAGGCAGGAATTGTATTCTCGGGGAAATATTCTCTATCCCCTCGACATGCAACAACGAGTGATCTCTCATTCATAGATTTCTCTTCTCAGTTTTGCGGCCTATCGGGTGCGCCCAATCAAGATGGCGGGCCATCATTTTTTCCAAAAGGACACTGCGTGTCCTGATGACACTGTGTTAGGCAGTTCTTTTGTGATGCATTACTCTTGCCTTTGAAAAGAAAGCATAAATTTTGTTATTTTTTGAGCCAAAGAACCGGGACGTAAACTTTCAAAGATAAATTGACTGTAGGAAGTTGGCAAAATCTGTCTTGTCATAAATATCCATATGGCTATGTTGATAAAAAAGGACAAGCCAGCAACTAAGAACGCGCCAAGCAATCCAGCTATCGAGTTTGATTTTTCGACAAGGAAATATAAAACCCCGAGAGGGATTACCGTAACAAACAAAAAACGAACAACCTTTTCTGTTCTGCGTTTCCAAATCGGCGTTTCTTTTTCTGTACCATTGATTTTTATGAGTCGTGCGTGCAAATGAGATTGTAAATCATACTCAAACTTGAGCCGTCTTTTTTCAGACCATCTGCTATAAGTTTCGATTTGAAAATCAAAATCAACGGTTCTAATTGGTATAGGGAATGGTTGTTTGGAATAATACAAAAGGGCTAAATAATACTCGATAACCATTGGGTCAAAGAAACCCGCCGCTTCATCATCGTACTGGAACGAAACCCCAAAACGTAAATTTTCAGGAATACTTTTTTCTCGTTCAAGGGTGTCTTTTTCGATTTTTTCCCGATATTCCCCAACGCCCAAAAGAAAATCGGATTGCGAATCGTAAAAAGTGACATTGGGCTTTTCCAGATAAAGATTTTTATCAGGAATTTCGACGATTACCTTATCTGAAGTAATCCGAAGTTTTGCGGTTATGCTCAAAGGTTACACCTTGTACAACGAAAATGTTTTGCAAGCAACTGCCCAGCTACTTTCTATGCCGCCAGACCAGGGCCGCAGCCGCCAGAACGGCTACAACGGCCATGAAACTCTGGTTGGCGTTGATGCCGCCCAGCATGGAGGCGTCCAGGCGCAGGAAGTCGAGCAGGAAGCGCCCAAGGGGGTAGATCACCAGATAGGTCAGGAACACATCGCCGGGTTTGAGCTGCTCGCCAAAGCGGCGCGAAATCCACAGCAGGATGGCCATATTGGCCAAATTCCAGAGCGATTCGTACAAAAAGAGCGGGTGGTAGGTGGCGAAATCCGCGAAGCCGCTGACGCGTTTGTGCGGCTCGATGGGGATGGCCCAGGGCAGGTCGCTTGGCGCGCCGTACAGTTCCTGGTTGACGAAGTTGCCCCAGCGCCCGATAGCCTGTCCCAGCGCCAGGGAGGGCGCGGCGATATCGACCCATTCGGCGAAGGACAGTTTGTGCTTGCGGGCGAAGAAATACAGCGCAATCGCCCCGCCGATCACGCCGCCGGGCAGGCCCATTCCGCCCTGCCAGACGGCGATCATATCCAGCGGATGGGTCAGGTAGTACAGGGTGGTTTTGCCCATTTCAATCGAGGAGGGCGGCGGGGTGAAGACATGCCACAGGCGCGCGCCGATCACGCCGGCGATGATCAACCAGATCAGCAAATCCCAGACGATCTCAGGGTCGTGTCCGCGTTCCCTGGCGCGCTGGGCGGCCAGGAAGCTGGCCAGGACAACGCCGCCCATAATGATGATGCCGTAGAAATGGATGGTCCAGCCGAAAATCTCAATACCTTCAGACATAAAAAATTCCTTATCCGCGCGCCTGGCGGCGCACTTTCCAGATACGCTGCAAGGCGGTCACGTTTGCCAGCACGGCCACGATCCAAATGGCGATGATGGGCAGGTTGAAGAGCAGCAGCGGGGCGATCACCAGGTAGCGTTCGACGCGCGTCAGAATACCGGTATTGGCGTTGAAGTGCAGCGAGTCCGCGCGGGCCTTCGTGTAGGAAACAAGCACCGAACCGGCGGCGGCAGCGTAACAGCCCATGACCGAGAGCCAGTCGCCTTGCTGGGTAAAGTAAAAGGTCAGGCCGCCCAGGATGAAGAGTTCCGAGTAGCGGTCGGTAACCGAATCGACAAATGCGCCAAAATCGGAGGCTTCACCGCGCAGGCGCGCCATTGTCCCGTCCAGCGCGTCGAAAGGGCCGCCGATCAAAACCAGCACGCCGCCCCAGAACATTTGTCCCTGTGAAAGCAGGAAGGCCGCGCCAACGTTCAGCAGCAGTCCCAGGATGGTCATTGTGTTGGGGGCGATCCCCAGTCGGTTGAGAACGGTCGCAATCGGGTCGAGGATGCCCTTGAACCAAATGCGCATGTAGTCAGTAAGCGATTTCTTTTTTTCCTGCGCGGCAGTATCCATGCGGTCAAAATTCCTTTTATTCTTCTGAAAATTCGTCTTCTTCTTCGCGCTCGACCAGCACTTCGCGCTCTTTGCCGCCGCCTTGCGAGGGGCCGACAATGCCCATCTCTTCAAGCTGGTCGAGCAGGCGCGCGGCGCGCGGGTAGCCGATGCGCAGGCGGCGCTGGATGAGCGAGGCGCTGGCGCGCTGCGATTGGCGCACGATTTCGATGGCCTGGTTGACCAGCGCGTCTTCGCCGTCCTCGTCCGGTTCGCGCAGGATGCTTTCCCAGGGCGCAGAAGCGGGCGCGGGACCGGCCATTTTCTGCCAGAAGGCGACGATGCGCTCGATCTCCTGGTCGGTCACGTACACGCCCTGGGCGCGGATCGGGTTGCCAACTTCGGGATTGAGGAAGAGCATGTCGCCGCGCCCGAGCAGGGTCTCTGCGCCGGGGGTATCGAGGATCACCCGGCTGTCGACGTTGGATGCCACCGAGAAGGCCAGGCGGGCCGGGAAATTGGCCTTGATCAAGCCGGTGACAACGTCGGTGCTGGGGCGCTGGGTGGCGACAACCAGGTGGATGCCGGTGGCGCGCGCCATCTGCGCCAGGCGGACGAGGTTGTGCTCGGTCTGGTCGGGGGCCGACATCATCAGGTCGGCCAACTCGTCTACAAAAACGACAATGCGCGGCAGCTTGGGGCCGCCGTCTTTTTGGTTTGCAGTTTGCGGTTGTAGCTCTCGATATCGCGCACGCGGCCGTTTTCGAGCAGGCGGTAGCGGTGTTCCATTTCGACCACCACCCAGCGCAGGACGCCCATAATGCGGGTCACGTCCGTTTCAACTTTGCCGTATAGGTGCGGCAGGCCGTTGAAGCGCAGCAGTTCGACCATTTTGGCATCGACCATGACAATGCGCAAATCCTGGGGCGAATTGTTCATTGCCAGGCAGGCCGCCAGGGCGGTGACGCAAACCGATTTGCCCGCGCCGGTGGCCCCGGCGATGAGCAGGTGCGGCATACGTCCCAGGTCGGCGACCAGCGGCTGGCCGGAAACGTCCCGTCCGAGGGCCAGGCCGAGCGGCGGGCCGACTTTATTGAATTGTTCACTCTCAAGGATGGAACGCAGGCGCACGGTGGACGAGCGCAAATTGGGCACTTCGATGCCGACGTAGGATTTGCCCGGCACCGGGGCTTCGATGCGCAGCCGTTGGGCGGAGAGCGCCAGAGCCAGATCCCTTTGCAGGGCGGCGATCTGGGCCACGCGCACTTTGAGCAGGTGTGGGTCATCTTCGGTCGAGCCGGGCTTTTTGATAAATCCGGGTTTGACGGCAAACTGGGTCACGGTCGGCCCAATGCGGAAGCCGATGACCCTGGCCGGGATGCCAAACTCATCGAGGGTTTTTTCGATCAACCCGGCGATCTGGTTGATGTGGCGTTCGTCGGGGCGGGAGTTTTGTTCGCCAAAGAGCAGGTTGAGGGGCGGCAGGTCGTCTCCGCGCGGCAAAGGCTCGATCGGCCTGTCATCTTGTGTCTCAGGGACTTTGAAATTTTTTCGGAATTGGGCGGGCAAGGGTGGAACCGGCTTCTTGGGCTGCGAGGCAGGCCGAGGGGAGTCCGCCTGGGCTGCTTCGGCAGGATCCGGGCCGGGGATGGCCTGGAAATCGTCCGGCGGGGAGGCGGGCAATTCGCCAGATACCTTCCACAAAAGATTTTCGAGACGCGCCAGCAGGCCGAAGCCTAAAAAGGCGCTGATCAGGAAAGCGAGAATAATTAGCAGGTCGCGGGCGGGCGAATCGCCAACGATCATTTTGAACAGTTCGGCCAGCGACCAGCCGATGTAGCCGCCGTCCCAGCCCTGGGCGGCGCGCTGGATGTCGTAGCCGCCCAGCAGGGCCAGCAGGGCCAGCCCAAAGAAGGCGGCAATTTCGAGCAGGATGATCTGGCCCCAGCGCAGGCGCGCTTCGGGGTTCTGGCGTTTGCGCAAAAGCATGATGCCCACAACAGCCAGGGTCAGCACGATGATCGCGCTGCCGTAGCCCATGCTGAGCCGCAGGATGTTGGCCCACAGGTTGATGAGTGTGCCCTTGGTCATTTCGGTCAGGCCGAGCAGGGTCAGGACGGCCAGGGTTAACAGCAGCACCCCGCCCACATCGGCGCCGTAGCGGCCAAAGTGGGCCTGTGCGCTTTGCAGCCAGTCGAAAAAGTCGCGGCGGGGTGGGGCTTGCGGTTCGGGCTTTTTTTCGCGCGGCATTAATGGGTGTCCAGTTGCATGCTCAGGCCCAGGCGCTGGTGTTCGGGGTCAATGTGCAGGATGCGCACATCGACGGTTTGATTTGCCTGGAATGCGTTGCGGATGAGTGTGCCCTCGGGCAGGTCGATCTCGGACGCATGTACCAGTCCTTCGAGTCCTTCCTCGAGCCGGGCGAAAATGCCAAACGAGACAACGCTGGTAATGGTGGCCGGGACGATGTCATTGACGGCAAAGCGTTCTTTGGCCGATTGCCAGGGGTTGGCTTGCAGGCGTTTCAGGCTGAGGGCGATGCGGCAGCGCTCCGGCAGGATGTCGATCACCTGAACTTTTATATTTTGCCCAAGCTTCAGCACATGCGAGGGGTGGATGACGCGCCCCCACGACAGTTCGGAAATGTGGATCAGTCCTTCGACTCCGCCCAGATCGATAAAGACGCCAAAGTCGGTGATGTTGGTGACTTCGCCGCTGACCACCTGGCCGGGTTGCAGGTCGGTGAAAATCTGGGTGCGTTTACCCGCGTCGGCGCGGGCGGCGCGTTCCGAAAAGACGATGCGGCCTTCTTCGGGGACGCATTCTATAATTTTGAGCCGGATCTGGTTGCCAACGAACTTTGCCAGGAAAGACTCGCGCTGCGGTTCGACTTCACAGGTCATTTCGACCAGGTGCGAATAAGGCACGAATCCGTTCAGGCGCTGTCCCTCGACCAGCAAACCGCCGCGATTGTATCCGCTCACAGCCAGGGTAATGATCTGGTCTTGCTTGTAGACGCCCGTGGCGTAATCCCAATCAGGCTGGGGTTGTTGGGCTTCTTCTTCGTTGCGAGGTCGGTTTGTTTTTTCAGCGGGCGGGTTTGACTCGCCATGCGTCCGGTTACGGACGTGGGTGAAGCGTTCTTCGTCTGCCAGTACCGATTCCCACCAGCTTTCATCGGGCGCTGTCAGTCGTTCTTCCTGCGGGGCGTTCTGAGTTGCGACTACCATTAACTTTGAGAACCTCCTTCCCTTCACTTTGTTTCTGAGTGATTTTCCATTTCGAGGATCGATTTTGCAACCGCTTCAACAGCAACCCGTTGTTTGCGGTAAAGGTCTGCTTCAGACATGGCCAGGCGGCTGGCGACTTCGCGCACTTTGCGGCCCTCGATGAATTTCAGGTCGAGGATGTTGTACAAAATCCATTCGGTGGTGAATCGTCGTTCGCCATTGGGGCGCACCTGCTCGACAGCACGTTTCAAGATGGCGCGCAGAGCGTTGGGCATATTGCCTTCATGTTCTTCGCGGGCGGTCTCCTGCACGACACGCAGGCGCATGAGCGGCGAGTCGGTCAGTTTGGGGCCGCCCCAGTAATGGTTGAGTGCTTCGCGCACCCATTCGGCCATGTCGGTGTCAATTGGGATTTCTTCGGAAAGGAGGTTGGTCTTGGTGTCGTAGCGGCTGATGGCGCGCATGCGTTGCAGCAGTTCAGCCTGCGGTTCGAGGTCTTCCAGGCTGCGGAAGACGCGCTGCTGCAACTGACGGTCTTCAAGGGCCAGGGCGGCGCGTTCGGCCAGTCGCCAGAGGGCTTTGAGTTGGTCTGATTCGATGTCTTTGCTGTCGACGCGGGCCACGCCCAAGAGACCCAGCAAGGTGGGTTCTTCGTCCAGGTCGAGGTCTTCAGTGCGCCGCTGGCGCAGCGGCAGGATCCAGGTATCGTTCCACAGGTATTCACTCCGTCCGCTGTCGTTTTCGAGCAGTTCGAGGGCCTGGCCAAGGTTTTCGCGTTCTGCAAAGGGACGTCCGGCGCTGATCAGGATGGCAAGTTGTTCCCCGTCCAGGGCGGCGATGAATGCGGATGGGGATTGCATGTGGTCGCGTACGGCAGCCAATACCGATTCGAGGAATTGGCGCAGGTCGCTCTGGGTGAGCAGGCGTTCTTCAATGTTTTGCAGCAGGGTCAATTCGGCGCGGTCGCGGCCAAAGAAGAGCATCCTTTCCCAGATGGGAGCGATGACGGTGATGAGATGTTCGAGCAGCAGGATGGTGGCGACGGTCAGCACCGGCACGCCCGCGTTGTATTCGACCCCAAAGGTTTCACCGGCCCGGCGGACGATGGTCATGACAGCCAATGTGATTGAGGCTGTCACCGGGCCGCGCATAATCCATTTGAACAAACGGCTTTTGACCACCCGGTCGGGCCAGGACACGCCAAAAAAGGCGATGGCGTAGGCCATGGTAATGATCAGCGCGCCAACGCCGAAATTGATCACTGTCGCCGTGACCCAGAACATGAGCGGGTGGTCGGCGGCAAGGCTGGAGCCAAACAGCAGGTATGGATAAGAGCCAAGCGCCGGGGCGGTTGCGCCGGCCATCAGGTAAAGCATTCGGCGGCGGCCTGAACGGGTCAACATGCGCTGGTAAGCGCGGATGAAGTTAATTGCCGCCAGCAGCATGATCGCCAGATAGTAGATGGTAAAAATTTCGGTCCAGCCGGTGCGCGCCAGGTGCGGGGCCGGCAGCTTGTCTGTGACGAGGTCGCCAACCAGCAGTCCCGTGACCCAGACGATGATAAAACCAACCGAGACCACGTACATGGCCCGCACGGCCCAGCGCCGCCGTCCGCGCGAGGGGCGCCCGGCAGTAACGAGCAGGGCGTCTGACAGGTGCAGGTAGGCCGGGGGCAGGAAGATGATCCCGATCCATTGCAGGCGCAGGAAGAGTTCCACCATGTCGAGCGTGCGCACCGAACTCTGGATGGCTTCAGTGGTGAAGATGATTACCACCGAGGCCATGATCATGGCAAATGAGCGCGCAACACGGTCACGCAGATTAAAAGTCAGCGCGTAGATTAAAAGCGAAAACGCCGTGATAGCAATACCGGCTGTGAGAATTTGGTTTAGTGTTGTTATCCCCGCCAGGATACTAATAGTCCAACCGCTAAACATGCCGTACCTTCCAGATACCGATGAATTTGCTTGCAAGCTTCAAATAAGTATTTTTTCTCTCTGCAAGCGAGAGCGGATCCGCCTGGGTGTTGATGCTATTATTTCAGGCCATAAAAACTTTCATACGCTATTTCGTTTTATACGGCCGTCCCTGCCAAGATATTAAATTGTGCGGGTAAAAAACAAGGCGACATCGCGTGTCGCATAATAAATGTCATTATACCCGCAGAACTCGAAGCCAAGTTTGTGAAACATGCGAATAGCCGGGTAGTTTTTGGATTGGGACTCGATAATTGCCCGGCGTAGACCTTTTTGCGCGCCCCAGGTTTGGACGGCGGCGATCAGTTTGCGGGCGATGCCGTTCATGCGCATTTCACGGGCAACCACAACATCGGTTATCCAGACTGCGTGGGGAACGACTTGATCCGTAAAGCGGATGTAGCCAATCGCTTCATTGCCGTGCATGGCGCTGAACATTTGGCTGAGATGCCAGATGTCGGCCAGTTCTGCGGCGGGGCGTGGATGCTCGACCCGCACCGGGCGGGGCAGGCGCACTTCACGGAAGATGGCATCCACCTGGCCGGGCTCGCGGCGCAAATCCAACTGCCAGACGTATTCAGTCTGAATCGTGTGGTCGATCGCGCCCAGGCGGGCTACATCGGTTGAGATGGTGTTGCGAATTTGGAGATCACTCATGGCAGGTAAATGTTATGGTTCGAGAATGCGGACCTGGATGGTACAGGCTGGCAGTGGATTATTTTCAGTATCGATGACAACCAGACGAATTTCATAATCACCGGGGAGCAGGTTGCTGGTATCCCATGAACCAAACTCCTCATCGATGATTACATCGCGCCCGGCGGCAATCGTTACCCAATCTTCAGCGCCTTGTTGACGATATTCATACTTGTAAAAGCCAAAATTTTCTGTATTTGCCGTGCCAGCCAGGGAAACGCGTCCGCTGATCTCCTGGCGCGGCGCAAGCGATGTGATCATAATTTGGTTGGGTGTGCATCCCGTGTCATCAGGCGGGGTAAAGAGCAGGTCTGATTCGGGAGTTCCCGGTGGAAGGGTATCTGCGGTCAGGTTGTTGCTCAACAGGTCTGGCGTGGCGGTAAACGTAAATGTGATTGATGGCAAATACGGGACGACAAAGGTCACCAGGCAAAACTGACTCAGCGCTATCATGACCAGAAGGATGGCAACTGCGCTCCTGGAGCGCAAGCGCTGGTAGGCTATCTCTTTTTCCAGGCCGAAAACAGCTTTGCGCCACTCCTCCCAGGATACCCATATTGCGCGAAACGCATAAATTGCGCCCAATCCTAGCAGGATGTAAATAGGCGTTTCGTATCGTACCAGGGAGCGAAAAAAGGCATCCATAAAATGCAGAAAGCTGCCCTTACAGGGCCCGTAACACGGAGCGCAGGATTTTTTCGAGTTTCGGGACGATTAATGCCCCCGCTTCGAGCACTTCTTCGTGGGTGGTGATCGTGTCGCCATCCAGATTTGCTTTGTTGCTAATACCGGAAATACCCAGGACACGGGTGTTGCCGTGCCTCGCAATGGTCACTTCCGGCACGGTCGACATGCCGACCGCATCGGCCCCGGCCATACGCAGGAAGCGCAGGTCGGCGGGAGTTTCAAAAGACGGGCCGCTCAGGCCAACGTAGACGCCTTCTTGGAGTTGGGTGTTGGTTTCGCTGGCGGCCTGGCGCGCCAGGTTATTCAAGGCGCGGTCGTAGGCCTGGCTCATATCTGGAAAGCGTGGGCCGAATTCTTGCATATTGGGGCCGATCAGGGGGTTGAAACCGGCCATGCCGACAAAGTTCAGGTGGTCGGTGATCAACATCAGGTCGCCCGGTGCAAAATTGGGATTAATCGCTCCGGCGGCGTTGGTTACGACGAGAATCTCAACCCCCAGCCTCTGCATAACGCGCACCGGCAGGGTGACCTGCGACATGGAAATACCCTCGTAAAAGTGGACCCGTCCCTGCATGACCAGCACCGGCTGGTTTTCGAGGCTGCCTATGACCAGTTTCCCGGCGTGCCCAAAAACGGTTGATACCGGCCAGTGGGGCAGGTCGCCATAGGGGATGGTGTCGGGGCCGAGGATCGAATCGGCCAGGCCGCCCAGCCCGGAACCCAAAATCATTCCGATGCGCGGCTGGCGCTTACTGCGGGCGCGAATTGTGTCTGCGACTTCGTCGATTTGGGCGAGTGTAAGGAAAGGTTGGTTCATTTTTCACCATTATTGAGTACGTTTATTTTGTCTTCCCACCCGGAAGGCTTTTTGATTATAACCGACAAGCCGGTTGAGGGAGAGTTTGCTTGACAGCTATTGAGTGCGCTGAGAGCCGATGTGCCGACAGCAACCGTGAACCATTCTTTTGGATAATGTTGTCGTGGAGAGGAAATACTTCTGTCAGCGCCCCAGAGTGGCGATCAGGCTGATCAAGAGCAATACCGCTGAAACCCCCAGCAAAATGCTCTCAGGTGGAGCCAGCAGCGCTTCAATGGTCGGCGCCCGGCGTGTGCGCATCATCGGGCGCTGCGGCAGTTCTTTGGTGCCAAACAAATACTGGCGAAAAACTTCAACCGTATCAGGGCGTTGGGCGGGGTGCAACTCCATTGCCCAGACAATGGCTTTTTCGGTGCGCAGTGAAACCTGCGGGTTGACCTGACGCGGCGAGATGAGCGCGTCCGGGTTCAGGAATCGCTGGCGCGCGTCTACCGGCGGTTGGCTGGTCAGCAGGTGATAGAGCGTCGCGCCAAAGGCGTAAATATCCGAGCGGATGTCGGTGTGGCTTTCCGAGCCGCCGTACTGTTCCAGCGGGGTGTATAAGACTGTCCCCTGACCCTGGATGATGGTGATGGTTTCTTCGTCTGGCGAAAGCACTTTTACCAGGCCGAAATCGACCAGTTTGAGCAGGCCGTCGGGCGTGATTTTCAGGTTGGATGGTTTAATATCGCGGTGAACAAGCGGCGGGTCCTGGCGGTGCAGGTAAGTCAGCGCATCACAGAGTTGAGCGGCCCAGTCCAAGACATCCTGCTCATCAAGAAAGGCGCTTTTTTGGCGCGCTTCGATCATCAGGGTGCGCAGGTCTTTACCGGGCACATAATCCATCACCAGGTAGTCACGCTCCAGGATGGAGAAGAAATCAGAAACTTTGGGCAGGTTGGGGTGGTCCAGGCGCGCAAGCACAGTTGCCTCGCGCAGGAATTGTTCGCGGGCTTCGCTCAGAATTTTTTTGGGGAGGCTGCGGTCGTGTTCAACTTCCTTTAGCGCACAACGTCTCCCTGCCAGCACCCGGTCATCGGCGAGGTAAATGTTACCCATGCCTCCCTGACCGATGCGCTCGCGGATGGTGTAGCGTTCACGCAGCACCTCCCCCGCTTTGAGCGGGATCGGCATTTCTGTATCTCCGTCTTGGGCGCGCAATAGATTTCGGCGTGTTGATGCGCACACTTTCCTTATTATAACTTGCTTCCCATACGATTATAATCTGACCATGCGTTGGTTTCAACGAATTGTCTGTTCCATTTTCTGCCTGGTTTTGCTCTTGCTCTTGAGCGCCAGCACGCCGAAGGCCCTGACCTCCGCTCAGCATGTCCACATGCTGAGTTGGAACGCATCCTTCGATTACACATCCTGGACGTTTCAAGCTTTATGGGTCAAGCTGGGCCATTCTGCGATTGGCAGCCCGCGATATTTGCAGCCAGCCAGCCAGGTTGGCGCGGTCAGGGAGTATCTGCGCCTGGTTGAAGAAATCCAACAGGTCGAAAATGATATTCGCCTGGTTTATGCTGACCCGGCCATTGAAGATGCCCGCGCGGCAACATCCACCCAGCGCGCCCATCTTGACGAACTCACCCGCCGTTATCGGGCTGTTGCGCCTTTTGCCGAGGCAACCCTCGAAATGCAGGTGACTGAAATCTTGCAAGAACTCGATCTGACTCTCGGTGGCCAGCCCATGCCCTGGGTGCTTTATCATATTACGCCCCTGCCGCAAAACCTGGTTGTTTCTCCGCGTGATCAGATCCGCCAGGAGACCAGTTACCTGCTTGACCCCAACCTGACCACCGAACAGGCTGAAGGTATCGAAGCCAGGGTGGATGAACGCATGGGTGTCTCTTCGCTGGTTGTGCCGGTGGGCGGGATCGCGCTCTACCCGACGATGGTCATGCGCACCACGGCCCTGGGTTGGCTTTCAGACACCATCGCCCACGAGTGGATCCATATCTATTTGGCTTATCAGCCACTGGGCTGGAACTACACCACCAGCCCGGAATTACGCACGATGAACGAAACGACGGCCTCGATCGCCGGGAATGAGATCGGGCGGATGCTGATGGAGCGCTACTACCCCGAACTGCTCCAGTGTTACGACCCGACCCGCCAACTGGCCGCTGTTGAAAGCGGCCCGATCGGCCCCGGAACCTTCCCGCCGCCCTTCGACTTCCGCGCTGAAATGCACAAGACGCGCATTCACGCCGATGAACTCCTGGCCGAGGACAAAATCGAAGAAGCCGAATCTTATCTCGAATCTCGCCGCCAAATCTTCTGGGCGCGCGGCTATGCCATTCGCAAACTGAACCAGGCCTATTTTGCCTTTTATGGCGCCTATGCCGACTCGCCTGGCGGCCCGGCAGGTGAAGACCCGGTCGGCCCGGCGGTGCGTGAACTGCGCGTCCGCAGCGCCAACCTGAAAGATTTCCTGGACCAGATCGGGCGTATGAGTTCGTTTGAAGAACTGCAATCTGCGCTGGAACAGGTGGAGTAAGCCATGCGCGACTTTCGAATAATTTTGCTGCTGACCGTTTTGGTTCTGTCCGCTTGTGCTGCACCCCCCCAGCCTGCGCCAACCATCACCCCGACCCTTCCTGCTCTGCCTCCGACTTCGCCTCCCGCCCGTACGGCGTCCCAGTGCCAGCAGGTTGCCGCCCCGCCAACGCCAGACGCCGAGGCGCCATCTTTGTTTGCAAAGCCGGGCGAGGGGATGTATGATCACCTGCTTGGGCCAGATTTGGCGCCCGCGACCATCATCGTCTACTCTGATTTTGCCTGTCCGACCTGCGCGGCCTTGTCTGAGATTCTTGAGCGGCTGGTAGAGGAACATCCTACCGATTTACGCCTTGTCTACCGCCATTTCCCCATCCTGACGGCTTATCCCAATGCTGGGATGGCGGTGCGGGCGGCGGAAGCAGCCCACTTGCAGGGAAGATTCTGGCAGATGCACGATGCCTTGTTCGAAAACCAGGCCGAATGGACGGAACTGGCCGACCCGGCGCTTGGGGAGTACCTCGTCGGCTTGGCCGGGAAAATCGGACTGGAGCCGGGCCAATTTGAGTCCGACCTGGAATCGCCCGTCATTGGCGATGTCCCCGAAAAAGCCTTTGATTTGGGTCTTGAGATCGGTTTGCCCGGAACGCCGCTCCTGCTTATCAATGGCCAGATATACACTGGACCGGTCAATTTTGGCAGCCTGAAATTTATCGTTGGCATGATTGCGTTGGGCGAGCGTCAGTTTTCGACCTGCCCTGAAATGGTTCTCGAACCGGGTGTGCGTTATTATGCTACTCTGCAAACCGAAAAGGGGGATGTGGTTTTACGCCTGTACGCCGACAAGGCTCCCCTGACGGTCAACAGCTTTATTTTCCTGGCGCGCAGTAGTTGGTACGAGCAGATTACATTCCATCGTGTTATCCCTGGCTTTGTGGCCCAAACTGGCGACCCATCCGGGACGGGGGCAGGCAACCCCGGTTATTTCATTGTCAATGAGACCGAGGCCAGCTTGAAGTTCGACCGGGCGGGGTTGTTGGGCATGGCCAATTCTGGCCCGGATACAAACGGCAGCCAGTTTTTTATTACGCTTGGCCCGGCCCCACATCTGGACGGGAACTATACGGTTTTTGGCGAAGTGGTTAGCGGTCTGGATGTGCTTGAACAGCTAACCCCTCGCGACCCCTTGCCAGGTCAGGATGCTCCTGCTGGAGATCGATTGATTTCAGTTAGCATCGAAGAACGTTAAGGTATAATTTCACGCCGCTCAACGCGGGAAGCGCATTTTCATAAATTTGTGATAAGGAATATTGCTGTGAGTCATTTGGATTTAAATCAACCTGAAGAAACTTTGCAAACCACCTCACTTGGCGAAAAATTAAACCTGGTCATTGAAAATTTGCCGCCTAACGGTGTTACGTTGATCGAGATTCTGGAAATCATCGGCAACGATAGCTTGATGCTGGTGACCATCTTTCTTTCGCTTGTCTTTCTTGTGCCGGTTTCCATCCCGGGCGTCAGCACAGTCTTTGGCAGCGCGATTTTGCTGATCGGTATCACCCAATTGTTTCGGCGAAAACTATGGCTGCCAAAGAGAATTGCCAGCCGTTCTCTCTCAACCGAGAGACTGATTTCCGGTTTGAACCGTGCCCTGGTCTGGTTTCATCGCCTCGAAAAAATCAGCCGCCCGCACCGGTTGGGCTGGTTTGTGAATGGTCGCGCGGCAGATTTAGTGAATAAACTCTCCTTTATTTTGGCGGCTCTTTTGTTGATGGTTCCGTTTGGTTTTATTCCCTTCAGCAATACGCTTCCGGCAATAGCCCTGATTTTTTTGGCGGTTGGGATCATTCAAAAAGATGGCGGCAGTATTCTGCTCGGACATCTCTCTAACGTGGCCACGATCATCTATTTTTCGGCGCTGGTGGCCGGGGGCGGCCTGACTGTATATGAATTATTCCGGTTAATGATGGCTGGCTAAACCTGCCGCTTGTGAAAGAAAAAGGTGAAAGAAGTTTCTACTTCTTTCACCTTTTTCTTTTTTATAGTATCATACGCCCGCCTTACCAGACTGACCAGTCGGTTTAATCCCATGACAGACTCAAACGAAACCCGTACCCGCATCCTCGAAGCCTCTGTGCGCGTCTTTTCCCAAAAGGGATACCATCAAACGCGGGTGGATGATATTGTGGCCGAATCTGGCTCGTCTAAAGGTTCGGTGTATTTTCATTTTCCGAGCAAGGAGAGAATTTTCCTGGCGTTGATTGACACTTTTACTGGCTTGCTCGAAAGCCGCTTGCACGAATCTCTCGAAAAAGAAGAACACGGATTGCAACAGCTTGATTCGGCGTTGCAATCAAGCTTAAAACTTTTCCAACAATATCGTGGACTCGCAAAAATTGTCCTGGTTCAGGCTGTCGGGCTGGGGGCAGCTTTCGAAGAACATCGTCGCGTAATCAATGACCGTTTTGCTGCAATCATCCAGACGCGCCTCGAGCGTGGGATTCGCGACGGCTCCATCCCGGCCCTGCAAACTGAGGTCGCCGCTCGCGCCTGGGTCGGCGCGCTCAACGAAATTGTCATCCATTGGATTTACAGCGGCGACTCTGACCTGTTGGAAACACTGCCTGCCCTGCGTGTCTTCCTCTTGCGTTCGATAGGCATCAGCGAAGAGCGTATTGCAAGAAATTTAAAATAACCAAACAAGGAGCACCCCAGAATATGCGAAAAATTTTTGTTGTCATTTTAGCGCTGTCTTTCCTGCTTTCGGCTTGCGCTGCGCCGCAGGGTCAGCAGCCAGCTACAAGCCAGCCTGCCTCCAACCCGCCTGCGGCCAGAGAGCCGGTCACGATTCGCTTGGCGGTCATCCCGGTCATCGACACCTTGCCGATGTTCGTCGCTGAAGCTGAAGGCCTGTACGCCAAATATGGACTGAAGGTTGAGTTTGTTCCTGTTGCCTCGGCCCCCGAACGCGACCAGGTGCTGGCTGCCGGTCAGGCTGATGGCACCCTGAACGAGCTGCTCTCGGTCATGTTCTTTAATCGTGAAGAAGTCCAGATGCAGGTTGTGCGCTACGGACACATGGCCGCCCCCGGCGCGGGGCATTTCTTCATCCTGGCTTCGGGCCAGAGTGAAATCACAGCGCCTGTCGAACTGGCGGGTGTCGAAATTGGTATTTCGCAGGGGACCATCATCGAATACGTGACTGACCGCTTGCTTGAGAAGAATGGCCTTGTGGCCAGCCAGGTCAAAACCGTTTCTGTTCCTAAAATTCCTGATCGCATGGCCCTGCTCGGCTCAGGCGAATTGAAAGCCGCAGTTATGCCCGACCCATTGGCTGCCCTGGCTGTCCAGCAGGGCGCCGTCATCGTTCTGGATGACACCCAATATCCGCTCTACGGCGCCTCGGTCATTTCTTTCCGCAAAGAATTCATCGATGCCAATCCCCTGGCTGTGCGTTCCTTCCTGACCGCTATCGAAGAAGCCGTGATCCTGATCAATAGCCAGCCTGAAGCATACAGCGGCTTGCTGGCCGAAAAGCAAATCGTCCCGGCGCCCCTGCTGGGCGAGTACGTTATTCCACCTTTCCCGCTGATGGGCGTGCCATCTCCGGCCGAATGGGCTGACGTCACACGCTGGGCCAAAGCCAAAGGCCTGCTTGAGCAGGATCCATCCTACACTGAATCGGTCACCGATCAATTCCTGCCCGAAATTATCATGCAATAACTAAAAAGGGTTGAAGTCATGCATGCCCATTGCTTATGATTTCCATTCAAGATCTCCACTTCTGCTACGGCAGCACAGCCATTTTTGAAAACTTCACCTGGCAGGTCTCGCGCGGCGAGACCTGGACTGTGCTGGGGCCATCTGGCTGCGGCAAAACCACCCTGCTTTACCTGCTGGCCGGTCTGCGCCATCCGCAGGGCGGGGATGTTGTGATTAATGGCCAGCCGCTTACCCGTCCCCGCCCGCAAACCGGCCTGATTTTGCAGGATTTTGGACTCTTGCCCTGGGCGACCGTCCGCCAAAATGCCGGGCTTGGGCTGGGAATTCGTTCCTTTTACGGAGCCGATGGGATTCACGCCCCCCTGCACCAGACCGCCGTCAAACCTGCCGATTTCTGGCTGGAACGCCTCGGCCTCGGCCAGGTTGCAGATAAATACCCCGCCCAGCTCTCAGGCGGCCAGCGCCAGCGGACGGCGATTGCCCGTACCCTGGCGTTGCAACCCGATCTGCTGCTGATGGATGAACCCTTTTCCGCGTTGGATGCCCCCACCCGCGAAGATCTGCAAAACCTGACCCTTGAACTGTGCGCCGAGCAAAACCTGACGCTGGTCACGATCACCCATGCCATCGAAGAAGCCGCCACACTTGGACGAAAAATCCTGCTTCTGGGTCATCCACCCACGCGTGAACTGCTGGTATTCCAAAATCCCGGCGCAGGTCAACCCGGCCACCGCAATAGCCCTGACTATGTAAATTTGTGTAAAAGATTGCGTGAGGAGATGTAATATTTTGCCTTCCAGCTCATATCGCCCTGATGTGAGCCGGAAGGCAAAATAACTATGGAGAAACAGGTGTGACTGTTGGCCACTTTGTGTCGGTTGGCAACGGCGTTCGAGAAGGGAAGCGGGTTGAGGTCGGCCCAGCTGTGTTTGAGGGGACACGCGTCAGGGTTGGCTGCGGCGTAGCCGAAGGGAAACGGGTCGGGGATGGGATTTGCGTAGCGGGCGGCGGGTTTGTCGCAGACGGCGCAGGCGTTGGGGTTGCGGTGTTTGGTTCCCCTTCCACCACAAAGCGGCCTACCACGATCCACTCCAGGCCAATGAAAACCTGCACTTCGTAATCGCCGGGCAGCCAGGCTGCCTCGCCCGGATCGAATTCCACAAATCCATATCCGCCTGTGCCTCCACTCCAGGGAGCAGTTTCATAGTGGAGTAATTCCCCGTTCCGATACCATAACACCGACCACTGCACCCCATCTTGCATTTTATCGTAACTGTACACTGCCACAATCCGCCGGATGGGATTGCTGAAAATCGGGCCAGGGTTGACCGCCTGGTAGTCGTTATCTATTCCGCGCCCAAAGGTCAGCGGGCTGAAAATTGCATCGGGATTGGGGGTTACCTCGGCAATGAAATCAGCTTCGATCGCAGCCGGGATGAAAGGCGTCGGCGTGATGGTGGGTGTGTCTGTGACGGATGGCGTGTCTGTAATGGTTGCGGTCAGGGTAATGGTTGGGCTAAGCGTGATGGTCGGGCTAATGCTGGGTGTTGGTGAAAGCGTAATCGTCGGCGAGGGCGGAAAGTATGTATAAGCCACCGGTTCACCCCAATTGATCAGTATAAATGCCAGTCCGCTCAGCACGATTGCCAGGCCGATATTGCGCCAACCGCTGGCTACCCGCTCCTGACGCAGGCGAAAATACAACACCTTATACCCCTGGCGAATGGAATGAACGCCGCCCACCAGCAGGATGATTGCGCCCAACCCTGCCAGAAAAACAGCTGCCAGCAACCCAGAACGAATATCAATATCCATTCTCAAAATTATAACCCTTTATAATCGGGGCATGCCTGAATTGATATTTCTTAAACTTGGCGGATCTCTGATTACCGACAAGACCCGCCCTTACACGCCGCGTTTGGATGTGCTCAAGCGGCTGGCTCTTGAAATTGCGGATGCGCAGCACACGACCCCTGGCCTGTCTCTCGTTTTGGGGCATGGGTCGGGTTCTTTTGGCCACACCGCCGCCAAAAAGCACGGCACCCGTCAGGGTGTTGCTAGTGCGCAGGCCTGGCAGGGCTTTACCGAAGTCTGGTGGCAGGCCTCGCAGCTTAACCGTTATGTCATGCAATCCCTGCGCGAAGCCGGGATACTCGCCCTTGCGCTGGCTCCCGTTTCGGCGGTTACCGCCAGGGATGGCCGCGTCGCTCATTGGGATCTGACGCCGTTAAGAAGCGCGCTCTCGGCGGGTCTGTTGCCGGTTGTCTATGGCGATGTCATCTTTGACGAAGCGCGCGGCGGGACAATTCTTTCGACCGAAGACCTGTTCGAGTACCTGGCGGCCGAACTCCGGCCGCGGCGCATTTTGTTGGCTGGGTTGGAAGAAGCCGTTTGGGCCGATTTCCCGGCGAATACCCGGCGTGTCGAAACGATCACATCGACCTCGTTTGAAATGCTTAGAGATAGCGTTGGCAGCTCACATGGCGCAGATGTCACCGGCGGCATGGAGTCGAAAGTGCGCCAGATGCTTGAACTGGTGGGGAAAATTCCCGGATTGCAAGCGCAAATTTTCTCCGGTGAAACGCCGGACAATTTAAAAAGAGTACTTGCCAGAGAACATCTTGGAACGATTATCAAACAATAAAAACCGCCCCGATTTTTTCGGGGCGGTTTTGAAATACATTCAAACTATTTTTTGCTAGGTTGGAGTCGGGCCTCCACAATATATTATCCCTAAAATCAAATATATCCAGGCATAATAAGCCGGGGTCTCTTGATACATGCATGCAAATTCTTCTGGCGCGCCTTCCCAAAAAAGTTCATTTGTAAAGATGGCTGTTGTCATGTCACCTTCTCCAAAAATGGAGTTTTCAAAGAACTCTTCACCGAACAAGTCACGCAGCTCATTCTCATAAGGATGGTCAAAATTAAGGATATCGCCTACTGTTGGCGGGGTTGCCGAGCATTCCCGTCCGACAGTGGCCGGGTACCAATAGAAGAATATAATATCGAAAGGATCGGGACTCTCAACAATAGCAGCCGGTGCAGTAGCTGCAGGTGCCTCGGGCAAAACCCCTTCCATTGCATCCACAAAGCCTTCAAAATCATCGGTCATCAGGCCGTAGATGTTGTAACAATATTTCGCATCTTTTCTTTCAGGCACTGTGATATAGAAACCTTGCCCATCAATAACAACAGTTGCGGTACGGCCAGTGAACTGGGCAATTGCATCACCGATAACACAGACCACTTTGCCATTGTCATCAATATTGCAATCAATGCCAAATTCGTTATTGCCTACCAGGGCGTAACTGCCTTTTAGTTCCTGCCTGGTGTATTCGCCGTTGACAATTTCAAACTTCAAAACCAAACCCTTTCCAGACCAGTGTTGAATATCCACCAGGGTCAGGTAACGTGGCCCAGCCGCAAAAGCAGGCGCGGCTGTCAAAATTATGAGTGTGAGTGCCAAAAATAAAGCTGTTACAAATTGAAAATTTTTTCTCATAGCTGTCTCCCTTTTTTTGATAACCTGCGGATAAAAAATCAAGAAAAGCATCTTAATTAGATATTTTCTACCTTAATTTTATCTTAAATATTTTTGCGCGTCAAACAGGAAAAACATCGCGATAAGGAAATTTGTCTGACAAATTCATGACGTAAGACAATTGCGTAATCTCAGAATCTTTTTCATAATGAAGGTGAACTGTTAACCATAGAAAAGGAGCATACATGACCGGATCATTCGCCCCCATTACACTTAAACTTTGTCACCCAGTGCCGTCAGATATTGAGATTGCCCAAGAGTCAGATATCAAGCCTATTACGCTTGTCGCCGAAGAAGCGGGTATTTTGCCTGAAGAACTTGAACTATACGGCCCGTATAAGGCTAAAGTTAAACTTGAAATCCTGGAACGCCTGAAAGACATGCCCGACGGCAAATATATTGACGTTACCGCTATCACCCCTACCCCGTTGGGAGAAGGCAAGACCACCACCACCGTCGGCCTGAGTCAGGCACTTGGGGCTCACCTCGGCAAACGGGTCTTTACCGCCATTCGCCAGCCCTCGCAGGGGCCGACTTTTGGTATCAAGGGCGGCGCTGCTGGCGGCGGTTATTCGCAGATTATCCCCATGGAAGATTTCAATCTGCATCTGACCGGTGATATCCATGCGATTACCGCTGCCAACAACCTGCTTGCAGCTGCGATTGATGCGCGCATGTTGCATGAAGCCAGCCAGGATGATGAAAAACTGTTCAACGCGCTTTGCCCGCTGGATAAAAAAGGCGGGCGCAGGTTCTCACCCTCCATGCTGCGCCGCCTGGCGAAACTGGGCATCGAGAAAACCGATCCCAACGATCTGACCCCCGAAGAACGTGCTCGTTTTGCCCGTCTGGATATTGATCCTGACAGTATTACCTGGCGGCGGGTGGTGGACACCAACGACCGCTTTTTGCGCGAAATCGAAGTTGGGCTTGGCCCCGAAGAAAAAGGCCGTACCCGTCGCACCGGATATGACATTACCGTTGCCAGCGAGATCATGGCAATTTTGGCCTTGACGACTGATTTGCGCGATATGCGTGAGCGTTTGGGTGCGATGGTCATTGGCACAAACCACGCTGGAGCGGCGATCACAGCCGAAGACCTGGGTGCGGCAGGTGCATTGACCGTGTTGATGAAGGATGCCATCAAACCCAACCTGATGCAAACCCTGGAAGGGACCCCCGCCCTCGTTCACGCCGGGCCGTTTGCCAATATTGCCCATGGCCAATCGTCGATTATTGCCGATCGGATTGCTCTGAAGTTGGCTGACTACGTCATTACCGAATCGGGCTTTGGCGCAGACATTGGCATGGAAAAATTCTTCGACATCAAGTGCCGTTACTCCGGCCTGGTTCCACACGTGGTTGTGCTGGTCGCTACTGTGCGCGCTTTAAAGATGCACGGTGGCGGGCCAAAGGTGGTGGCTGGAAAACCGCTTGCATCTGAATATATCGAAGAAAATATCGACCTGCTGCGACAGGGTTTGCCCAATATGGAGCGCCATATTCATAACGCGCTCAAATTTGGCGTCAATGTGGTTGTGGCGGTCAATTCATTTGCAAACGATACCCCCGCTGAAGTGGAACTTGTCCGTCAGGCTGCGCTCGAGGCGGGTGCGATGGATGCAGTCGTCTCGACCCATTGGATGGACGGCGGCGCGGGCGCGGTCGCCCTGGCCGAGGCGGTAATCAAAGCTGCCGAACAGCCGAGCAACTTCCAATTCCTGTATCCGCTCGAAATGTCGATCAAAGAAAAAATCGAAATTATCTGCCGCGAAATCTACGGTGCGGATGGGGTCGACTACTCCCCCGAAGCCGAAGAGAAGATTGCCACCTATACTCGGCTTGGCTTCGACAAACTGCCGTTGTGCATGGCCAAAACCCATCTCTCTTTCAGTACCGATCCGAATCTCAAGGGCGCGCCAAGCGGATTCCGTGTGCCGGTGCGTGACATCCGCGCCAGCGTGGGGGCGGGCTTCCTCTATCCGTTGCTTGGCGAAATGCGCACCATGCCTGGCTTGCCCACCCGCCCGGTCTTCTACGATGTTGATTTGGACCTGGAGACCGGCAAGGTGGTCGGGTTGTTCTAAACAATCATGTGTGTAGGGGGCGAAGCATTGCTTCGCCCCCTACTTTTTATTTAAGGCCTCGGGGTGCGGTTGAGCGGGGCGCAAATCAGCCCGCCAGACTGGCATTGCAATAACCCATCCTCTTGTTTGATAATCACAACGCGGACTACGCCACTTTCACCTGCATAACCGGCTTCCATATAGGCTGGCACATTAAATGCCACAACCGGCAGGGCCAGCGTGGGGGCCGGTGTGCGTGTTGGGGATGCCGCGACAGGGATTTCCGGTTGGGGCGTCGCGGTCACAATCCGAATCACCTGGGTTGGGCGCGGCGTGGATGTGGCTTCATTTTCCGGTGCAAGCGTGGCCGCCCCGGTTGTGGGGGACGGCGTAAACGTTAGGGGGATATCGGTTGGGGGGGCGGCCGTTGCTCCGGTTTCTGGGGTACTCGTGAATACATCCAACGTGGGAGATGGGGTAAGCGTCAGAGTCGGGCCATCTTCGGGTACGGAGGTTGTCAGTACAAGCGTCGGAGTCAGTGTCACCTCGCCGATGATGATGGTATTGCTAGTGCCATCCACCGCGCCAGATGTAGGAGAAAGCGCGGGCGTGGAAGTCACCTCACCGATGATAATGGTATTGCTGGAACCATCCACCGCGCCAGCCGTGGGGGACAGTGCGGGCGCGGAAGTCACCTCGCCGATGATGATGGTATTGCTGGAACCATCCACCACGCCAGCCGTGGGGGACAGTGCGGGCGCGGAAGTCACCTCGCCGATGATGATGGTATTGCTGGAACCATCCACCGCACCAGGCGTAGGAGACAGCGCGGGCGCGGAAGTTACCTCGCCAATGATGATGGTATTGCTGGAACCATCCACTGCGCCAGCCGTGGGGGGCAGTGCGACTTCAGCAACAATCACCGTATTACTTGTTCCATCGGTGACTGGCGGCGGGACGGGGGCTGACTCGCTAATAACAATGGTATTGCTCGTCCCATCAGCAATCCCGGCCTGGACCACATTGTCCGGCTGGCTGGGGCTTTCTGAGAACGCTATTGTGTTACTCGTTCCGTCCGTCACTTCATCCAGATTAACCTGCGCCGGCTGTAACTCCTCCTCGCCGCCACTGGCGATCAGTCCGCCCGGATGTGCATACGCCACCGACAGGCCATCGGCGGTCACTGTGCCTGTTTCTGGCAAGAGCGACCAGTAACCATCCGCGTTTTGCTTGAACAGCGCCAACTTCGTAAATGGCGTAATTGGCCGCCGCAGGGGCACAACCACATCCACACTTTCACCGGTGGGGATTCCGCTCATCTCGGCCAGCGAGCACCACCACAGCGCGCCAAACTCGGCAGGCGGATTAAACGACACGGGTAACACGCGCACGCTCAAGGCCAGCGGCGGCTCCGTGACAGGCGCAGAAACCATCACTCCGCTCTTGCCCATTGCCTGGTAGCCGCTTTGTGTAATGACCAGTTCCGCTTCGGTTTCGCTCGCATTGGTCACATGTGGAACATCGTCAAAATGCTCGACATGCTCCGCGCCCGTGGCATCCCGCCAGCGCAGAAAAAACGTAATCGGCCCGGAAATTTTTACCGGCACGCTAAAAGAAAGCACATCGAGTTGCTGGCTGGCGCTCACGAGCGGGATGTGCCACGCCAGCGTGCGCGTCGTGCCGTTTTCGCGCACTTCCGCCATCCCAACCTGCCGCGGGATGCCAATCCCGGTCAGCGTTGTGCTGGCTGGCAGGGTAATTTCTACCTGTACATCGCGCATCTCGGTCTCAGCCGTAGGCTTGATGAATGTAGCGGCATATCGCATCCCACTCGAAAACTCCATGCCGCGTAAAAAAACATTTGGCGCGGGCGATTTGCTGTTTGTCACAGCGGGCGCGCAGGCCGAAATGGAAAGCAACAGCACCAGCAAACCGATAAAAAATGATTTTTTCATATCAAGCCTTTTAAAATAGGATATATTTTATCTAAATTATACCTCTCATGAAAACCAATACCTTCGCCAATTCCTGGCCTAAAACCGGCGGAGAAACCGGGTGAGCAGCGCTGCCCGCGCGCAGTATATTGCCCTGTGAGTAAATTAACATTCCATCTCGCCAAAAACTGCGATAACATAGGGAAAGCCCTGTACACAACGCCGAAAAACAGGGTTGAGGAGAAAATACCCATGAAACGCCAAACCACCCACCGCTGGCTGGCGATACTTGTTCTGGTTTTTGCGCTTCCCAGCCTGGCTTGTCAATTTTCGCTGGTCGATTGGTCGCTTTTCAACCCGTCGACCCCAATTCCGGGCATGGGGCCAACCAGTACACCCACCCCGCTGGTCGAAATTAACTTTAAGATAACCCTGCCCGCACCACTCGCACCCGGCGAAACGCTCTATCTGGCTGTGCTTGATGAAGTGACCGGCCTGGCGCTCAACCCTCTGTTGTATGCCATGCAGCCTGTTGAAGCCCAGACCTACACACTTAAAATGCCTTTTACCCTGGGGTCAATGGTCAAGTATCGCTATGTGCGCAAGGGAGCGATTACCGCCCAGGAAGATACCACTTCTGACGAACTGGTGCGTTATCGTTTGTACCATGCCAGCGGGCCGGGAGAAGTCCATGACCTGTTGGCTTCCTGGAGCGACCAACCCTATAATGGGCCCACTGGCCGCATCCGGGGCAGCATCACCAATGCCGCCAGTGGCCAGTCTCTTGCCAATATCCTGGTCAGTGCGGGCGGGGTCTCAACGCTGACCGATTCATTTGGCCAATACACTCTTGAAGGCATTATGCCCGGTACGCATCTGTTGACTGCCTATGCCCTGGATGGGTTTTATATGCCCTTCCAGCAAGGCGCATCGGTCTTGTCTGATTCTTCAACCCCGGCTTCGCTTTCTTTGCAGCCAGCCAAACTGGTGCAGGTTACGTTTAATTTGACCGCTCCTGCCGATACTGTTGTTGGCGCGCCGGTGCGGTTGGCTGGCAGCCTGCTCCAGCTTGGTAACACCTTTGGCGATTTGAATGGCGGCATCAGTGCCGTCTCATCTCGCATGCCCATCCTGGCTCCTGGCGAGACAGGGCGTTACAGCATAAGCCTGCGTTTGCCTGCCGGGGCCGATATCCGCTACAAATACACCCTGGGGGATGGATTTTGGAATGCCGAACATGATGCCGACGGTAATTTTGTAGTCCGCCAGTTAATTGTGCCGGATAACGATACCGTCATTACTGATGCTGTCCGCACCTGGCAGGCCGGGCCTTCGGCTCCGATCCTCTTCAATGTGACTGTTCCGGCCAATACACCGGTTGGTGATACGGTTTCAATCCAGTTCAATCCTTACGGCTGGACGGAACCCATCCCCATGTGGCCGCTGGGCAATAATCGTTGGGTATACCGGCTCTATAGCCCGCTTAACATGCTGGGCAGTTTTGGCTATCGCTATTGCCGCAACGATCAATGTGGCGCGGCAGATGACATTGACACGGTCTCAGACAATCAGAGTCGGCGCGTCTCGACCAGCCTGACGTCTGAAACCCGCCAGGATACTGTTCGAGCCTGGCAGTGGCTTCCTGAAAGCGAACCGGCCACGGTCATCGCTGTGCCCATCAAAGCGCGCTCTGCCGGTTTTTGGACCGGAATCGAGTTTATCGCGGATTATCACCCCACCTGGCAGCCGCTGTATGCCTCGACGTTTAATAACGTACAGGCACTTAACGCCAGCGTCGTTGTTTTAACCCCCACCTGGACAGCCAAGTACAACCAGCCATTGGTCTTTGCTCCGACTGCCGGGCAGGATGCGCTCTGGAATGACAACTTGCAGGCGATTCAATATGCCCGCGCCGCAAATTTGAACGTCGCGCTCTACCCGACGCCTGTCTTGCTTCCTAATGGGCCTGATTTCTGGCTGAAAGCGCCGCGTACTTCCGGCTGGTGGGACGATTGGTTTGCCCGCTATCGCGCTTTTGCCCTCTACCACGCTGATCTGGCGGCCCAGGGCGGGGCCCAGGCCCTGGTTTTGGGCGGTGAATCGATCAGCCCTGCCCTGCCCGCCGGTTTGCTCATCAACGGCGAACCCTCAGGAGTTCCGGCGGACGCCGAATCGCGCTGGCGCAGCCTGGTATCCGAAGTGCGCTCCCGATTTAAGGGACAACTCCTGTGGGCGCATCCATATCGCGGCACGCTGGCTCCGGCTCCGGTTTTTATCGACCAGTTCGATGCTTTTTACCTGCTCTGGTCGGCGCCTCTGGCGGCCAATGGTCAGAACCTAGATGCCATGAAAGATGAAGCCAGCCGCCGCATGGATGAAGAGCTGTATCCATTCCTGAGTTCTGCCAGGAAACCTGCTGTTATTGCAGTGGATTATCCATCTGCGCGCGGCGCTTCGCTTGGGTGCGTCCCGGTTGGCGGCGGCTGCCTGGATTGGATGTCGCTTACGCCTACTTATCCCGATATTTCATCTGTTCCGCTTGATTTGCAAGGTCAGGCCGAGTTGTACCAGGCCATGCTGATGGCTATTGAGCAGCGTGAATGGGTCAGCGGATTTGTTTCGCGTGGTTATTATCCGCCCGTCTCGCTGATGGATAAATCCAGTTCGGTGCGCGGCAAACCAACTGCCGATTTGCTCTGGTATTGGTATCCGCGTTTGTTGGGCAGGTAATTTTGTGAAGCAAATGCCACCAAACAAATTGTCTGCCTGGTTTTTGGCCGCCCGCCCACGCACCCTGCCCGCCGCCGCTGCGCCGGTACTGGTTGGCACCGGGCTTGCCCTGCGTGCTGGTCAATTTGATGCCATCAACGCTGCTGCTGCATTTTTTATCGCCATACTATTGCAAATTGGGGCCAATCTGGCCAATGATCTGTTTGACCATGAGCGCGGCACAGATACGCCTGAGCGGCTTGGTCCGGCGCGGGCAACATCTCAGGGATGGATCAGCCCGGGCGAGATGCGCCTGGGTATTGGGGTGGTCTTTGGTCTTGCGGCCTTGCTTGGCCTGGTGCTTTATCTCGATAAAGGCTGGCCTGTTCTGGCGATTGGCTTTGCAGCTATCCTGGCGGCGCTGGCTTATACCGGCGGGCCTTTTCCTTATGGGTATCATGCCCTGGGTGATGTTTTTGTCTTTATCTTCTTTGGCCTGGCTGCCGTAGCCGGGACGTATTTTGTCCAGGCTGGAGACGTGACGTTGACGGTCGGGCTGGCATCTGTCCCGATGGGATTTCTGATTGTCAATATTCTGGTTGTCAACAACCTGCGCGACATTGACACAGACCGGGCTGCGCGTAAACGCACTCTTGCGGTATTGCTGGGGCGGCGGGCGATGGAAGTTGAGTATTTAATTTGCCTGGGTGGCGCATATCTCATCCCATTACTCATGGCTGTCTCTGGCTTGCTTTCATACTGGGTTTTACTGACCTGGCTGACCTTGCCGCAGGGATGGTCGCTTTATCGGCTGGTGCAAAAAGCAGAAGGGGCTGTGCTAAACGTGGCCCTGGCTTATACGGCCCAACTGGCTCTTATTTATGCGGCCCTTTTTGCTGGCGGAAGCATATTCAGGTAAGCGGCAATAGCTTTTCTAATAAAAAGATGACTGCCCGTTTGCAGTCATCTTTTTATGTTCTCACTTGGTTTCTTTATGCTTCGGCTATTGGGGGGACGAAACTTTCAGGCCCGTGTTTTAGCACCAGGTAGGTGGCGTAAAAGCCGATCCCAAGGATCAGGTAAGCTGCCATGTAGGTTGTGTCTGCAAACAGGCTGACTATATCTCCCTCTGTCTGTGACATGGCATACATCTCTGTGGTGATCAGCCAGGCGTAAATTGCGTCAGCCAATCCCAAAACGAACAGTCCAATCCAGGGTCGTGACATTAACCCGCCGCGAAAGGCCAGGAAAATGCGAATGGCAACAATTCCGGCAGCGAAATCTGCAACTGCATAGAAATACTCAAGGTAATTTCCGAGCGATAAGGAACTTCCGGCCAGCAATAACACAAGCAAACTCAGCACGAAAACAGCAGCCCAGATGAGTGCGATCTTCCATAGTGCAACCTGCTGGCGTTTAACGTTCTCATATTGTTTGCGCAGGGCGATTGTCAAGAAGGCAAAGCCGACCAGCCAAAAAGCGTCCGCGAAGGAAGGCAGAGGCACATCACCAAACTGGATTAAGTATCCAACCCAGATGAACTCAGCGATTGTCCACATCCATATAAAAACAGTCATAAACTTCCAAACCTGACGTGGTTTATCTGTCTGGGCAAAGCTCCGGTAAATCATCGTCGCAAAAACTGCGCTTGATAGCGGCGCAACCAGGCTGACCAGGTTGAGCACCATGTTGTTCAGACCTGCCGGCAAGCTGGAAAACTGGTAAAAATAGATATAGATTGCGATTAAAAATACCGCGATGAAAGCAAATGCTGAGATGAGGTAGAGCGGACGTTTTGTCATAGTATGTTTATGCTGATGGGATGCGATAAGTAAAGACATTGTTTTTTGTGAGCGTTGTTTGTAGGACTGGCGGCAGGCTTATAAAGCCAGCCCGGGCAGATTCTTCGAATAAATTTT
>JAKLPV010000123.1 GCA_022013685.1 Anaerolineae bacterium | reverse complement strand
TTTTGTATTCCTTGTTTGGGAACTTCTCTCACAATTGTCAAGCACGACTTAGCGGAAACTAAAGATAGTAACCACTTCTGTTTTCTTCTGCGCTTGGTAATGAAATTTTGATTTTTTCTTCTGTAAAAATGTGTTCTCGCTCATCAAGTTTACTCAAGATTTTACTGTTGAGCGATTCATATCTAGAGTAACTACCCCATCAGGACTTTCTGAAAGTCGCCTTGGAAATGCAAGAGAAATTACCTTGACAAGTTAATAAAACCTGTCATAATTGGTATATACCGCCAATGACAGGTTTGCATATGGACACACTCAGTAAAAATGCTTCAGTTCCGCTATACCTGCAAGTAAAAAACATACTTGATGTCGAAATAAGGGATGGAAAGTATGGCATAGACCAGCGTTTGCCTTCTGAGCGTGAGCTGTGCGAGCGTTTTGGTGTCAGCCGTATGACAGCGCGCCAGGCTATAAAAGAGCTCGAACGGGATGGATTGGTCTTTTCGCGGGTGGGTAAGGGTACTTTTGTCAGTGAGCCCAAAATTGATCAACAGTTGGTCAACCTGACCGGTTTTAGCCAGGATATCAGCGCCCGTGGCGCGCGGCCAACAAGCATGGTGCTTTCTGCCAAAATTATCCCGGCTGATGCGCATCTTGCAACGGTACTCAAAATCATGCAGGGTGCTGATGTGGTTGAACTCTCCCGCCTGCGTCTATCAAATGAACTTCCCCTTTGTATCGAAGTTGCCCGTATTCCCCATTATCTTTGCCTGAATATCTTAAAAAACGACTTTGCTCATGAATCACTCTATCATGTTTTTGAGCGTGATTATGGTTATCGACTTATCCGAGCCGAGCAGACGATAGAGGCCAGCTTGGCAAAACAGCATGAGCTGGAATTGTTGCAAATGACTCCGCCTGCTTCTGTGCTGCGCATCGAGCGTCTGACCTACAACCAGCAGAATGTTTTGCTGGAGTATGTCGCATCGGCTTATCGTGGCGATTTGTATAAATTTCACCTTACTCTCCAATAAGATTCATAAATGGTACGCACTGGCCTGGATTTGTGGATGAGTGAACCTGACCCTGAGTTGCGTACTGCGCGCCTGGGACTTGTTTCACACTCTGCAGCAGTGTTGGCAGACCTCACCGGAGCAGTAAACGCATTACAAAGAGTTGGGTATACGCTGACGGCGTTGTTTGGCCCGGAGCACGGATTCGACGGCAGCGCACGGGAAGGGTTCAATGTGGATGATGCTACCGATCCGCGCACTAGCCTTCCGGTATATAGCCTTTACGGGCCAGGCAAAGAACCGTCCGAACTGTCGCTTGCCGGGGTAGATGTGCTGGTTTTCGATATGCAGGATGTAGGTGTGCGGTTTTACACCTATTTGAGCACCCTTTATTATGTGTTGCTTGGCGCCGGGAAAGCTGGCAAATCTGTATTTGTGCTTGACCGCCCCAACCCTATTACCGGAACAATTTTGGAAGGCGGCGCCATAGAACCGGGTTTTGAGTCTTTTGTTGGCGTGGTCAACATCCCTATTCGACACGGTTTGACTCTCGGGGAATTGGCACGCTTCATGAATATCGAGTATGCCCTTGGCGCCGATTTACGTGTTGTAACAATGCAAAATTGGCAACGCAAGATGTGGTTCGATGAAACTGGCTTGCCCTGGGTACCGACTTCCCCGGCCATGCCGCATCTTTCGACCGCGGTTCTTTACCCCGGTATGTGCCTGCTCGAGGGAACAAATCTTTCACTTGGACGTGGCACCAGCCTGCCCTTTGAAGTGTGTGGCGCTCCCTGGTTGGATGGTTACGCTCTGGCCGAGGAAATGAATGCGTTAAATCTGGCGGGTGTCCGCTTTCGTCAGACCTGGTTTACTCCGTCTGCATCGAATCACACGGGTATTGAATGCCAGGGCGTACAGGTGCATGTCATAGACAGGAATGCGCTGCGTCCGGTCGAAATGGCGCTGAACTTGATCGGTGTTGTGCGGCAGATGTCGGGCAGTGCTTTCGGGTGGAATAGTCATCTGGAACGGTTGGCAGGCGGCGGGGCGTTGCGCTCCCGCATGGAAGCAGGAATCGCCGCCAGTGAGATTGTGGGCTCTTGGGCAGAATCCATCTCCGGGTTTGTCCACCAGAGAGAAAAATACTTGCTGTATGTGTGATGATGAGGAGATTGTTTGTGAGCAAACACACTGAAGCCAAACCTTGGTCTGAGCGTATTTTGAAAAATTACGTGGTGCAGACTGTGGCCAAGAAGTTGTTCATTGTCTGGGTGGTGGTGACATTATCCTTTTTGATTGTGCGTGGATTGCCCGGTAATCCGGTGGATATCATGGTCATTAATCTGATGGATTCGCAAGGCCTAAGCGAAGATGAAGCACGCACACGAGCGGCTAGCTTGCTGCGTCTCGATCTCGATGCGCCTCTACATGAGCAGTACATCGATTTCCTTGGGAATCTGGTGAAAGGCGATCTAGGCGATTCGTATGTTATGGCGCGAGGCAAGCCGGTAACTGAGATTGTGTTCCAGCGCCTGCCGTGGACGCTGTTCAGCGTTGGCACATCGCTTGTAATCAGTTTTGCAATTGGAATGTTTTTGGGAATGCTGGCAGCTTACCGGCGAAATTCGTTGCTCGACCAGGTGCTGACCAATTTGAGTGCGATGATCGGGGCTGTGCCAAATACACTCTGGGCGATTATCCTGGTGCTTTTGCTTGGGGTGGTATGGAAGATTGTTCCGCTGAATCTGATGCGCGGCTCGCTTTCGCCCGGCATCAAACCTGGTTTTACTTTGGAATTTTTTATTGATCTATTCAAACACTGGTTTGTACCAGGCATGGTTTATGTTTTGACCACGCTCGGTGGCTGGATGCTTTCGATGCGCAGCAGCACGGTTAGTGTGCTAGGCGATGATTATGTAACGGTGGCGCGCGCGCGCGGCTTGCCCGATCTGCGAATTATTACCGCTTATGTGGGCCGAAATGCCAGCCTGCCTTTGGTGACAGCGTTGGCGATTTCGGTTGGTTTTTTGTTAGGCGGTTCGACGGTGATTGAATACATATTTGTTTACCAGGGTGTGGGATTATTGATGAGCCAGGCTATAGCCAAGCGTGATTATCCAGTGATGCAGGGCATTTTATTGGTGACCACGATCACCACAATTATCTCGACCGGAATTGCTGATTTGCTCTACGGTTGGCTTGACCCACGCATCCGCATTACCAGTGGCGACCAGGAGCAGTAGAATATGATGACTTTTACTTATAAACTGGCCGGTTTTGGTACTGAATTTCTCAAGACGCTGAAGTTGATTTCGCGTAACAAGATGGGATTTCTTGGTTTTCTGGTTCTTTTGGCGTTGATTCTGATGTCTTATGTCGGGCCATTGGTGGTTCCGCCAGAAGAGCGCGCTAAGGTAGATCAGATTTACAAGCCGCCGTCACTGGAGCATCCGCTTGGAACGGATTTTCAGGGGCGGGAAAATTGGATCATGCTGGTACATGGCGGGGCGGAAGTTATCACAGTTGCCTTTCTGGCGGGTCTACTGACAACCATCATTGCGGTTGTCGTGGGTGCAGCCAGCGCTTTCTTTGGTGGCGGGGTAGATGATTTTATTATGACCCTGACTGATATGTGGCTGGCGCTGCCGCGCGGTATTTTACTGATCGTGACGGCGTACTTTGTTTCACTGAGCGATGTATGGGCCTTGGCGGTTTTCCTTTCAGTGTTTGGCTGGCCTTCGCTGGCGAGGCAGGTGCGTTCGCAGTTTCTTTCGCTCAAAAAGCGTGAATATGTAGAGGCTGCGCAATTACTTAACCTGGGTGCTCCACACATCATATTTCGTGAAATGATGCCCAATATGATGAGTTACATTCTTTTGGCTTTGATTGAAGCCATGATTGGCGCGATTTATTCGCAAACTTATTTGGTCTTCCTTGGGCTGGTTCCTTTTGGCAACAACTGGGGTGTGTTATTTAGTTTGGCGTATGCCAAAAATGCCATTTATAACCCCAATGCCATGTCCAGTTTGCTAGTGCCGATGGGTGGGATTGTCGCGCTGCAACTCTCGCTAATCATGTTCTCGCGCTCGCTTGAAGAAGTATTCAATCCGCGTTTGCGCTCTGGAGTGTAATCATGAGTCTAAAATCACAAAATACACCGATCACACTCTCCATTCGCAACCTGACGATTGAATACCAGGCCAAGCGTGGTTTTGTGCAGGCTGTCCGTAATGTCGACCTTGAAATCTATCGCAGCGAGGCGCTGGCCCTGATCGGCGAAAGTGGTTCCGGCAAAACGACCATTGGCCTGGGGATGGTGCGTTTGCTCCCATCCACTGCGAAGATTCGCACCGGCGAGATGATTTTCAGGCGCTATAACAAGGTCGATTACAAGGTGGAAAACGAATTTGATGTGATGAAACTGAGCGATCGTGAAATGCGTGCCTTCCGTTGGAAGGACTGCGCCATGGTTTTCCAGGCAGCCTTGAACGCTTTCAACCCGGTACTCAAAATCCGCCATCAGTTTGCCGATACAGCCCGAGCACATGGTTACTTGCAGGGCGATGCGCTAAAAAAACGCGCCATGGAACTCTTTGATCTGGTGCGCCTCGACCCGGAACGCGTCTGGGATGCGTATCCGCATGAGCTTTCAGGTGGTATGCGCCAGCGTGTTTTAATTGCTTTGGGATTGTTACTCGACCCTCCCCTGTTGATTTTGGATGAGCCAACCACTGCGCTCGATATTCTCACTCAGCGCAACATCATGGATGTGCTCAAAGATTTGCGAGAAAAGCTGCGCTTTTCGCTGGTTTTTATTTCGCACGATCTTTCGCTGGCAGCTGAATTGGCCGACCGCATTGCCACTGTTTACGCGGGGAGAATTGTGGAACTCGGCAATGTATATGATACTTTTCAGAACCCGCGCCATCCGTACACCATCGGTTTGATGAGTGCTGTTCCGACGTTGACCACTCACAGGGACAATGTCAGTTCCATCCCTGGTTCGCCGCCTGATTTAATCGATATGCCTACTGGCTGTAAATTTCATCCGCGCTGCCCTTTGGCTGTTGAAAAATGCGTCAAAGAAGAGCCGCAGCTTGTCCCGACTACAGGGCCAGACCATCTGGCAGCATGTTGGCGTTGGATGGAAGCCAAGCAGGTTTTGATGCCCAAGCCCGCCGGAACTGAGCTTCGGCAAGCAAAGTAGGAGTGAAAGATGAGCACACCCCTGATTGAACTCCAACATTTGACGCGCCGCTTCCAGGTCAAGCGAAATATCTCCATTACAGCAGTCAGTGATGTCTCTTTGAGAATCGACTCTGGTGAAATTGTCTGTCTGGTAGGGGAATCGGGCTGTGGTAAAACTACAGCTGGCAAGATGATCGCCGGGTTGCTTAAGCCGAGCGAAGGCAATATTTATTTCAATGGACAAGATGTTACTCAATTAAAAAAAGACGATTGGGAAAAATATCGCCTGGGTGTTCAGATGATCCACCAAGACCCTTATGCCTCGCTTAACCCTGCTCATACCATTTATGATATTGTATCTGCGCCGCTTAAACGTCACGGTAAGACTGGCAGTGAAATTGCCACCCGTGCTGCTGCCATCGAACTGCTTGAAAGCGTGGACCTGACCCCGGCATCGGACTTGCTTGATAAATTTCCGCACCAGTTGAGCGGTGGGCAGCGTCAGCGTGTTTCTGTCGCCCGCGCCCTGACCGTCAATCCGAAATTTATTGTTGCCGATGAAGCAGTCTCAATGGTGGATGTTTCCATCCGCATCAGTTTGCTGAATACCCTGCTCAAGCTCAAAGAGAAAAACGGATTGGCTGTATTGTTCATCACGCACGACTTGGCCCTGGCAAAATACTTCGCTTGGGAAGGCCGGATAGGGGTGATGTACTTGGGCAAGCTGGTTGAGGTAGCCTCGGCCCGGCAACTGGTCGAATCGCCCCAGCATCCTTATACCAAGGTGTTGCTTTCGGCCATCCCTGAAGCTGACCCGGAACGTACCCGGCAAAAGCCGCGTATCGAACTGCGCAGTATGGATGTTCCCAGTTTGATGCGCCTGCCTTCGGGGTGTGCTTTTCACCCGCGTTGTCCATTTTATGAGGGTGAGATGTGCGAAAAGGTTATTCCGGCGTTAACCAAGTTTACCGATGGTTCATCGGTTGCTTGTCATCCTGTTCGCCAGAAGCGCGCTGCCGATGTTGTGGCAGAATAAGGGAATGCGACGATGAGCCCAGATGCTGGTCAAGCCTGGTTCCGTTTAGGCACCTTTCTGGTGTTGACATCTCTCGTGATCCTGCCTTTTCAGCCACGCGATTCTGCCGAGTTTGTGGTTGCAGTGCTGGCGCTGGTAGCCGGTTTGTTAATGCTTGGCATTGTGACTTTAATCGTTAAATTGACAAATCGATAGTAATCCCGGTAAAAGGAGGTGTTTTTCTTTCGTAAATTTGTTTTTGTTACACCAAAACAACCATTCAAGCTCTTAATCTACAAGGAGAAGAAATGCGTACTTTCAAGCTCGTATCTGCTCTAATGCTTCTGGCGATGCTCCTGGTTGCCTGCGGCGCGCCGGTCACTGAAGCCCCCGTTCCGATGGAAGAGCCAACTGCTGTTCCGACAGATGTGCCTGCTGCTGAGCCGCCTGTGGTGCCGACGGAAGCTGCCATGGCCGAACCACAACCTCTGCCCGAGGGTGTGTCGAATATCCTGACCATTAAGCTCCGTCAGGGGCTGAAATGGAGCGATGGCACCGACCTGATGGCGAAAGATCTGGTTGGTACTTACGATATTTACTGGGCCCAGAATAACAGCGTCTGGTCTTACCTCAAGGATGTGGTTGCAGTTGATGACTACACTGTCGAGTTCTGGATCAGCACCCCATCTCCGCGTGCACTGCGCTTGATCCTGCGCGCTTACCAACCCGCGCCTTACTCTCAGTACAGCAAGTGGATGGATGATGCCGCAAAGCTGCGTGTCGATGGCAAAGCCAACGATGGTGACGAAGCCAAGGCTTTGATCGATGATCTGTATTCCTTCAAGCCCGAAACCGTTGTGGTGTATGGTCCCTTCGTGCTCGATCCGGAATCTGTCACCGAAGCCCAGCTTGAATTGGTCAAGAACCCGCTTGGTCTCAATGCTGACAAGATTGACATTGAAAAAATGCTGGTCTATTACGGCGAGACCGCGGTTTCTGTGCCGCTGGTTCTTGCCAATGACATTGACTACAGTACTCATGGCTATACCCCTTCAGACGTGGAAGTTTTTAAGTCTGTTCCTAACCTGAGTCTGCTGAGCGGCCCCACCGGAACCGGTCCTGGTTTGTGGTTCAATCAGGCTTACGCTCCCGTTTCGAAGAAGGAAGTTCGCCAGGCTTTTGCTTACATCATTGACCGTGTTGAAAATGCCAAAGTCGCCATGGGCGATGCTGGTAAAGGCATCGAGTATGAAGCTGGCTTCACCGATCTGCAGGTTGACGCCTGGTTAACCGCTGAGACCAAAGCCAAGCTGAATCCGTACAAAGTCGATTTGGCGAAAGCCGAAGAACTACTCACCAGCGTTGGTTTTAGCAAGGGCGCTGATGGAAAG
>JAKLPV010000122.1 GCA_022013685.1 Anaerolineae bacterium | reverse complement strand
TGCTCAACTGATCGTTCATCTCTGATGCTCCTTGTATCCCGCCAGTTGGGATGCTTTGAGCATACTTATCCAAACCTTATTTGTCAACTACTGCCCCGTAGGGGCCACTTTTCCCGAGCGCAGTCTCGGAAAAAGCGTAGACACTTTCCCTCAATTTCATACATTCTTTCTGGATTTCGCTATCCACGCATGAGATGAGTATATCAAGGTTCCGCCATCCAGCCGATGAGCTCGCCTTCAGCCACTGGCGAGACTGTCCCGCTGGCGAAATCGACCAGCATGATCATCCGTTTGTCGTCTAGAATGCCGTTTACGGCGATGTGACGGCCATCCGCTGACCAAATTGGGGCAGGATTGTCGCTGTAAATACTTGTATGACTATACTGGCTAACATATCCACCAGGAACACAATAATCGACGGTTTGGTAGGTGACCGTATCCAAAACAAACAATCGGTAGGGATGTTGTTGGGCGATCTTTTCCTTTGAGTGGGTATCGCCCCAAAAAGCGATATAACGGCCATCGGGCGACCAGGAGAATTTATCAATGCTCATGGTGGGGTAGGCGGCTAAATAGTTAGTCAATTGGCGCTGGCGGCCAGAACGGTTAACGGTAAAGATTTCATAGTGTTCGCCAAGCACATCTTGCTCATTGACCGGCATGGGAATGGCCAATTTTTGGTCGCCTGGCTGCCATTTGGGCAGGTTGAAGCCCGCCAATGGGTTTTCGTATTCCCATAAGAACTTTTCTTTCCTGTCTATAAGAGTATAACCACTTGCATATGCATCGATCCAGAGCTCAATAGCATCGTCATAGGGTTGATACCCAGCACTGTCAACTTTGCACTGCGAACCATAACCACATCCTGGAAGTTTGTCCCAAGTTTCCTGCGTTGCAAAATCCGGGCGTTCTCGAAACTTTTGGGTAAAAGGATTAAATAATCTAGATTCATATAAGTCAAAATTAAGAATCCAGATTTCATCATTAGAACGCCACCTGCTTATATCGTGAATTTTATTATTTTTCAGAATCTCTTCTGGCATCCCATCCAATGTATAAAGCCAATAGCGATTTCCTACTTCATAATCCCAATACCAATAAACAAGCCATTTACGGTTGGGGGAAACATCACCATCCATATAACCGCTACCATACCTATTATCCGCTTCCGCGATTTTGGTAATCCCGGTGGTGGATGCGAATCGGTAGAGATATCCCAACTGTGAAAATATCAGCGCACCTGAGGTTTTTAGGGTTTCACTCGTATTTTGATTTAAGCAGATCTGACTGACGCCTGCATTCTTTCGGGGCGGCAAGGGAAAAGGTTCTGGTTCCTGTTTGGCAATCTCCTGGTTGGTTTTCATCCACGCCAACGGGACCAGATTAATATCGAGTTGGGCCGTTTTCCCGGTTGAGATGTTTACCAGGTAATTGCTATATTCCGCATTGTCAGCTGAACTCATCTTGGCCTGAAGAATAAACTTTTGCCCATCCGGTGAAAAGTGGGGATAGCGCGCATAATTATCGTAGATTGTAAAACCAGGGTCGAGAAATTCATTTGTCAGCGGGTTCCAATAGATCAACTGGTTTGTACCACTTTCTCCTGGATTCCAGTAAATCAGGTATTGGCTATCTTGTGACCAGCCGAATGGGACTTCAGGTTTCTGGTCTGTATAAAGAATATAACCAAAACTCTGAACAGGTTGACTTAGAATCTCACGGCCATCACGCGTAATGACCATAAACCTGAAAACAAAACTGCTGTTCTCGCCATCGCTCTGCTCATCATCCCAAACAGGGAACGCTACCAAACGACTATCAGGCGACCACAGGTGAGAATCCATGGTGGATTGATAACGATAGGTTTGCTGCATCAAATTCTCTTCGCTTCGCCACAGTTCTTGACCGGTCTCCAAATTGAACAGGCTGTAACTAACAGAACCTCGGTTAAAGGTCAGTAAACTGGTCAGGTCAGGAGAATAATAAGTGTTATCACTATCGTAAAAGTTGTTTCCGGGAACCTCGAGAAAACTCATTTTCCCATTGAATACATCCAGCAAAACCTGCGAGACGCCAGCGCGCCATAAAGAGATCTGCATCTTTTGGCTGTCCACCCACTCCTTGTCAAAGTGACTGTCATCCTCAATGCCCCAAACCCTATTTCCTGAATAGCGGATGAAATTTTTCTCGTTTTCTCCCGTAATTATCAATGAATCATAGAGATAAAAACCATCATCCTCATCATAAACGGGAACATCAACAGCCAGCCACTGGCGATCCGGAGAAAGGCGAACACCGTAATTGTATTGTCGCCTCACAAAATCGCCCAAAAAAGGCTCAATCTTGTGGGTGTCTGCCGAAAGCCTGAACAAGCCTTCCCGGCCTTCACACTCTCCATCAAAAATAATCGAGCCTTCGGTCAGGAAATCCTTGGGCAGTTGCGCATCGATGATTTCCTGGCAGCGCGTGTAAGGCAGCGCAGTGGGCGATGGTTCGACAGATGCAGTTTCGGTAGGAAAGCCCGCAAGAGTCGCAGTGGGTGTAATCGTTGAAGGGCTGGCAACAGTTGGTGATAATTGTACTGCTGTGGGGCGAGCCGCTGGTTGCGCTCCGCAGCCAACAAGCCAGGAAACTCCCAACAGAATAAGAACGAGAAACAGCAATTTGGATTTTTCAGTGGTCATGGTGCGCACCTCGCCTAGTTTGGTCTCAAACACTGCAAAAATTATAGCACCGGGGCCGGCTCAACCGTGTATCGGTATGGGCACATCCTGTAACAGAACCGATACAGCATTTTAAGAAACGCGCCGCGGATTTTCTCCGCGGCGCGTTTCACGTTTCATTCTTTAGTCGTTACTTCTTTTTAACCCAGCCCAGCCCGATCCGTCCGCGCTCTTTTTCGATCTTTTGGATGTCGACATCGATGATGTCACCCACTTTGAGCAGCGTACCAAATGGGATTTGGCTTTTGTGCAGCAGGCCATCTTGTTTGACACCGATATCGACAAAGGCGCCGAAATCGACCACGTTGCGCACGGTTCCCTTGAGCTCAAAGCCAACGGCCAGGTCTTCCATCTTGAGCACGTCCGAGCGCAGGATGGGGGCGGGAGTTTCCTCGCGCGGGTCGCGGCCAGGGCGGATGAGCTGCTCGAGGATGTCGCGCAGCGTCGGCAGGCCGCAGCCGATTTCAGCGGCCAGTTTTTCGGGCGGGGTTTTGGCGGTCAGCGCCTCCAGGGCAGCTTTGCGCTCGTTTAATGGCGAGGCAGGCGTCAGTCCGGCGCGTTCGAGCACGGCCAGCGCCACAGCGTAAGATTCGGGATGGATGGCGGAGGCGTCCAGTGGGTTGACTCCGTCCCGGATCCGCATGAACCCGGCGCTTTGTTCGTAAGCTTTCGGCCCCAACCCGGAAACTTTCTTCAGTTCATCGCGGCTTTTGAAGACGCCGTTGCTGTCGCGGTAGCTGACGATGCCCGCCGCCAGTTTGGGGCCGACGCCCGAAACGTGGGTCAGCAGGGCCGGGCTGGCGGTGTTGACATCTACACCGACATTGTTGACCACACTCTCGACAACCCCGTCCAGGCTGTGGCTGAGGGCGGTTTGGTCGACATCGTGCTGGTACAGGCCGACACCGATCGATTTGGGGTCGATCTTGACCAGCTCGGCCAGCGGGTCCTGGGCGCGGCGGGCGATGCTGACCGCGCCACGGATGGATACATCCAGGTCGGGGAATTCGGCGCGGGCCAGGGGGCTGGCAGAATAAACCGAGGCCCCGGCTTCGTTAACGATCAAATATTTCGTGCTCCTGGCCTTTTTACTGGTCAACTCGGCTGCCAGCATTTCCGTCTCGCGCGAGGCGGTGCCATTGCCGATCGTAATCAGCGTGACCTTATGGCGGTTGATCATGTCTTGCAGGGTGTCGATGGCTTCTGCCCATTTGTTCTGCGGCGCGTGCGGGTAGATGGTGCCGGTATCGAGCAGCTTGCCGGTCGGGTCAACCACCGCGACCTTGGTGCCTGTACGGAAGCCGGGGTCAAGCCCGATGACGGTTTGATTGGCCAGCGGAGGCAGGCTGAGCAGGGCGCGCAAGTTGACGGCGAAGACATTGATGGCGTGGCCATCGGCTTTTTCGCCCAACTCGCGGCGCACATCGCGCTCGATAGCGGGCAGCAGCAAGCGCTCAGCGGAATCTTCGATAGCCAGCATCATCTGGTCGACCATCGGGCTGAGGATGTTGGCTTCGAACTCGGCTTCGATCACCGGCTGCCAATCTTTTTCGGCCACTTCAACGCGCACGCGCAGGACGTTTTCTTTTTCGCCGCGGTTGATGGCCAGGATCTGGTGCGGCTGCAGGCGGTCGACGCGGCCCGAAAACTCATAATAGCTTTCATAGACGCGTTTTTCATCGGCAGCGCCATCCACTTTTTCGGCGTAGAGCATCGAGAATTTGAGCGCCCTTTCGCGCACACCCTGGCGGACATTGGCATTATCGCTGATGGTTTCGGCCACAATATCGCGCGCGCCCTGCAGGGCTTCTTCGATGCTCGTGACCTGTTCGTTCAGGTAGCCTTCAGCAATGGCTTCAGGAGTCTGGTCGCCGCGCGCCTGTTTAAGAATAATTTCGGCCAGGGGTTCAAGGCCTTTCTCGCGGGCGATCATGGCGCGGGTACGGCGCTTGGGCTTGTATGGCGCGTACAGGTCTTCGAGCGCGGTCATATTTGTGGCGGCGTCGATGGCGGTTTTTAGTTCATCCGTCATTTTGCCCTGTTCTTCGATCGATTTGAGCACGGCGGCGCGGCGCTCGTCGAGGGCGCGCAGCTTCTCGAGCATTTCGGCGGCCAGGCGCACCTGTTCTTCGTCGAGGGTGCCGGTCATTTCTTTGCGATAGCGCGAAATAAATGGAATTGTGTTGCCTTCATCGAGCAGCAAGATGAGGGCCGCCACCTGTTGCGGACGGACTTTCAGTTCAAGGGCAATTTTTTCAGCGTAGAGGGTCATGGGAATTTTCTGTTTGGGTGGGATTTTTGGAACAAGAGTTCGAATTTTACCACGCAAGCTGATGGGTGTTTCTTAAAAAGTCAACCACAAAGGCTCGAAAGTATCTACGGGACAGTCTTTCAAACTGTGCTTCGATAGACATCTTGCAAAAGCCGTATTTTACTTGTAACCGTCCTTCGACTGCGCTTCCTTGCTTAAGTTATCGCTGTCCTGAGCGGAGGGCGAAGCGTATTTTGCGCAGCCCGCAGTCGAAGGACGCTCCGCTCAGGACTTGTTGTAGCACTTTTGCAAGAGGTCTGTTATCGAAACCGATACGAATGCAGGTGGCAAATGGCAATCGCCAGGGCGTCGGCGGCGTCGTCGGGCTTGGGGATTTGCGGCAGGGCCAGCAGGATGCGCACCATCTCCTGTACCTGGCGTTTATCGGCTGAGCCGTAGCCAGAGACAGCCAGCTTGACCTCGTTGGGCGTGTATTCGGCCACATTCAGGCCAGCCTGGGCCAATGCAAGCAGGATCACCCCGCGCGCCTGCCCGACCGTAATGGCGGTGCTGATGTTTTTCTGGAAAAAAAGTTTTTCGACCCCGCTGGTGACAGGTTGGTACTGTTTCAAGATCGCGCCCAGTTGCTGGTAGAGCATATCCAGCCGTTCAGCGTCAGGGATGTCTTTGGGCGTGAGGATGACGCCAAAATCAACGGCTTCAAGTGAACCGTCGCGGGTTTCGCGGACAAGGCCGTAGCCTGTGGTGGCCGTGCCCGGGTCGATGCCGATAGCGAGAGTCATATTAAAAACCTGTGGGGCGACCCAATGGACCGCCCCACATGCAATTTATTCCGCTTCGAGCGCGGCCAGGGCTTCGTCTGAAATTTTCAGATTGTGATAAACATTCTGGACATCGTCGAGATCTTCAATGGCCTCGACCACGCGCAGGACATGCAAAGTCTCTTCAACACCAAGTTCAAGGTCCTGTTTGGCGATCAGGCGCAAGCCGCCCTCATCAGGGATGACCTTGCTCTTGTGCAGGGCATCACCAAGAGTTTTGAAAACTTCGACCGGGCCAACGATTTCGATATTATCGCCATCCTCCTGGACATCATCTGCGCCAGCCTCAATCGCCAGCTCAAAGGCTTTGTCGTAAGAAAGCGCACTGGCCGGGAAAGTAAAGTAGGATTTGCGTTCAAACTGCCAACCGACTGCGCCAGGTTCGGCCATGTTGCCGCCGTTTTTGCTCAGAGCGTGGCGCAACTCGGCAACAGTGCGGTTACGGTTGTCGGTGACGCATTCGACCATGATGGCTGAGCCATGCGGGCCATAGCCTTCAAGGGTCATTTCTTCAAAAACAGCGCCGTCTTTTTCCTCGCCAGTGCCGCGGCGGATGGCGCGTTCGATGTTGTCCTTCGGCATGTTGCCCGCGCGCGCTTTTTCGATGGCCAACACCAGGCGTACATTTGTATCAGGGTCACCGCCGCCGTTGCGCGCGGCCATGACCAGTTCTTTGGCAAGGCGCGTAAAAATCGCACCACGTTTTGCATCTACCGCGCCCTTTTTACGACGGATGGTTGCCCAATGGCTATGTCCAGACATAAAACCGTTCTCCTTCTCGTTCTTGTTACCACTTTTTGGGGATTTATACCCGTCCAATCACAAATTGCGTCTCGGTTTTATGACGGGGATGCGCAATTTGATAGCACGGGCATGATTTGAATTCGGGTATTGAATTATACCATTGAGGCCGATTTCACACAAAAAAACCGACAGCCAGAACGCCCGGCCCGGCATGGACTCCGATGGCCGCGGGCAGGGTGTAAACCGGTGGGTGCGGAATACCCAGCCGCGCAGACAGGGCCTGTGCGAGGGCGTCAGCCTGCGCGGGGGCGCCGATGTGCATGACCGAGAGATGCAAATCGGGCGACCCGCTGCCTTGCTCGGCGACGATATCCATCAGCCGGGCCAGGGCGCGTTTTTTGGTGCGCTCCTGTTCACAGGGCTGAACCGAGCCATCCTTGATTTGCAAAATGGGCTTGACCTGTAACAGTTCACCAAGCAACGCCTTCGCGCCGCCGATGCGTCCGCCTTTTTTGAGATACTCGAGGGTGTCGACCAGGAAATAGGTGCGCTGACTGTCGATCAGGGCGGCCAGGCGCGCCAGGATCGAATCAACATCAGCGCCCTCGGCGGCCCATTGCGCGGCCAGCAAGGCAAGGGTGGCCGCGTTCCCGGTTATCGTCCGCGTATCGACAATATGAACGGGCAAATCAGGGAAATCCGCCGCGGCGCTCTGGGCCGAACGCACCGTCCCGCTGACATTCGACGAAGGCGCAATGACCAGCACAACCTCACCCTTGTCCTGCGCTGCCTGGAAGATGGGATAATAAAGCGCGGGCGGCGGGGCGGCGGTTTTTGGCAAGGTGGATGACGCCTTCAGTTTTTGCAGGAAAGTTTCAGTATCGATTTCGCTGTCATCGCGATATGAGTCTTCGCCAAAGATGACGATCTGGGGAATCATGGCGATGTTGTGCTGGCGCGCCAGCTCGAACGGCAGGCCGGATGTGGTATCGGCGACAATTTTTATCATTCACTACTCCGATTTGAGTTTTACAACCTTGCCCGTTTTCGCCGATTTATACAGGGCCAATATGGCGGCCACATTGGCGCGGCTGTCGGCCAGCGAAATGTGCGGCGCTTTGCCGAGCAGGATGGCGTCCGCCATGTCTTCGATCTCGCCCAGATATTGGTGCTGGCCTTTGATCTCAATCGTTTTTGTTTTGCCGTCACGGACGAGCAGGATTTCGGATTTTTTCCCGGCATGGAAGGGGCTGGGAATTTCTAGCGTACCCTGTTCGCCAACGATCTCGATGAAAGCGCGGAAAGGGCCGCGAAAGCCGCAGTCAAATTGAGTGTGGACATCGCCAGGGAAGCGCATCTGCCCGCTGAAGGATTCGTCGATTCCGCTCTCTCCCGTTGCCTGCCAGCCAAAAACTTCGAGCGGTTCCAACCCGAGCATGCTGCGCGCATAGCTGATCGGATAGCAGCCGACGTCCCACAGCGCGCCGCCGCCAAAGGCCGGGTCGAGCCGGTAGTTGCCGGGGCGATTGAAGGTAAAGGTGAATCCGCCCTTGACGAGCAGGATTTTCCCGATTTTTCCGCTATCGATGATTTCTTTGACCTTGAGCGTCTGCGGATGGGTGCGGTACATGAAGGCCTCTGCCAGCGCCTTGCCGGTGCGCTGCGCCGCTTCGGTCATTGCATCCACTTCGGCCAGGGTCAGCGCAAAGGGTTTTTCGCACAAAACGTGTTTGCCCGCCTCGAGAGCCTTGATCGTCCACTCGGCGTGCAGGTGGTTGGGCAGGGAATTGTAGATGACATCCACTTGCGGGTCGGCCAGCAGAGCTTCGTAACTGCCGTGCGCGCGCGGGATGCCGTGCTCGGCGGCGTAGGCCTGGGCGCTTTCCTCGCTGCGCGATCCGACAGCGAACAGGGTGTTGCGCTTCGATTTTGCCAGCGGCTTGAAAAGCGCGGCATTGATCTTGGCGGTCGAGAGTAATCCCCAGCGGAGTTTTTCAGTCATGGGTAACATCCTTTCTCTATGAAATTATTTTACACTTGAATGGGGGCAAACACAAAACAGAACCCAAAGTCGCAAGGACGCAAAGAACCGCTATGCATTTGTGACCACGGGCATTATATAATTCAGCCCGCTTTACGAAGTTCAACGTCAGGAGACGTTGGACTCCATTCCTTTTGGAGAAACCCCTGCCAATGATCCCCGCCGCCCTTGACCGCCGCAAAGCCATTCTGTTCCTGATCATCGCCGCTGTGCTGTGGAGCACGAGCGGTATTTTTCTGAAAACGCTCAACTGGCAGCCGCTGGCCGTCCTGGCCGGGCGCAGTCTCTTTTCCAGCCTGGTCTTCCTGGTTTACCTGCGGCGCATTCCGCGGCGCTTTACGCGCTGGCAGTGGGTTGCAGCGCTCAGTTCCGTGCTGACCCAGCTACTCTACATCACTGCGATCCAGATGACAACCGCCGCCAACGCGATTTTCTTGCAGTACACCGCCCCCATCTATATCCTTTTGCTGGGCTACTGGCTTTTGCGCGAGAAACCGTCCAAGGCCGATTGGGTGGCGATGCTGGTCATCTTTGCCGGACTGGGTCTGTTCTTTGGCGACCGGCTCAGCCCCGGCGGTTTTACCGGCAATCTCCTGGCCATTATCAGCGGGGTGACGATGGCCCTGATGACGGTGGCGATGCGCGCTCAAAAAGACGGCAGCCCGGCCGAGAGTTTTCTGCTGGCCAACCTGCTTGGCATGCTCCTGGGCGGCTACTTCGTTTTCCAGCAGCCCTGGACGATCGCCAATTGGGGATCGATTGCCTACCTGGGGATCTTCCAGATCGGCCTGGCATTTCTGCTTTACTCGCTGGCGATCAAAGTTATCCCGGCGCTCGAAGCGACCCTGATCGGCACCCTCGAGCCAATCCTGAATCCGCTCTGGGTTTTTCTGCTGCTCGGCGAGATGCCCGGTCCGCTGGCATTGTTGGGCGGGTTGGTGGTGCTGGCTGGGGTGGTGATCAGTTCGATTGCCAGCGCGCGGGCAGAGCAGGAATAAAGATACTCACTGTCCGGCGCAGATGTTGCCCATGGACTTGTCGAACTCAGCCTTGGATGTCGTTCCCACCCACTGCTTGACAACCTTGCCCGAAGGATCGAGAAAAACAAAACGCGGAATGGCATTCACCCGGTATTTGGATGCCATTTCTTGATATTTGCGTTGATCCACATCGGCGTGGATGAACGTTACTTCTCCCGCGCATTTTCTTTCAAGGTTTGCAACCACCGGCTGCATTGAGCGGCAGGCGCTTCACCAATCGGCGTAAAAATCGATAAAAACGTAACGGTTCGAGGTCAGTTCAATCGGTAAACTCTCGACACGCGCCGCCTGGGCTTGTTGGTTGAGCATGAAACCCAATCCTGCTATCAGGCCAAACAGCAACAGGGCTGCCAATCCCAGGCCAATGTAAACTTCCATCCACCTGCGCTGCACTCTGGGGTCTTTGGTTGGCAGCGGAACAGGCGCGACAATGGCCTTTTGCGGCGCAGGAATCCGCTCCAGGCGGGCCAGGGCTGAACGGGCGTAGGCGTGGGCAGGATTGACGCGCAAGGCGCGGGTCAGGTATTGCTTGCGCCGTTCCGGTCGATTGGTACACAACGACAACCCGACCCAGGCGTCATCCAGGTTGGGGTTGTTGCTCACGAGTTCGATAAACAATTCCCGGGCGGCGGTTTTGTTCCCGTTTTTTAGGGCGCTAACAGCGTTTTCGAGTTTTTGGCGTTCACTGTCCATAAATTTTTCCAAAATCTATAACGGCCAAACCTGGAACAGAATATTTACTTGTCTACAAAGAATTTTCTGAAGATACGCGCATAATCATTTTCATTACATCTTTATTTGCATTAACAGGGATCAGATGAACATCGGGATGGGCATTCTTAAACACACGGAACACTTCATCGGCAAAGGCTTGTCCTATCGAATCTACATTGCGAAAATCAAGAATTATTTCTTTGAAACGCTCAAATCGCGTCAATAACCGCCGCGCTTGTGACCTGGATATGAGATTATCATCGCCATATTGAGCAAGGCTAACCGGCACATACGTTTTTGAAAAACCAAAATCATCATCGACAGTGTAACGATCAAACACCTGCAGTGTGGTCCGTTTGGAGTTTGCAAGTATTTCCATCTGCACCACTGTTCCTTTAATATCCTTGCCCTTCACCTCCAGTAACCAATCTTGCATGTTCGTGTCTTCATCATGGGATTGATGGGAAAAGAAAAGATTGCCAGACATAATGCTAAATTCATCAAACATTCGCGATGTAAAAAAGATACCTTCTCCGCTGTGTTTTGCTGGGTCAGTAGTCAATTTTCCTTTTGAAAGTTCCAAAATAGCATGCAAGGGATCATCAAGCTTAAAATCTCGCGTAATTTTATAAAAAATTCCAATTCCGTCATCTTTGACGATTATTTTTACGAGAGTGGGTGTGCGAACGATTTGAACACTAATAAATTTTCCATCAGAGTGATCAATGGCATTATTAACCATTTCTGTCACACCATGCTGGCAAATCCTATAAACATTTTCTGCTAAACCTTGTAAAACTGGCGCAACAGTATTTCGCCATACCCTGTCTTCTTCCAAATCTGCCACAGCAAACTTCCAAGTCTGATCAACCAGTGGTACCAAAATATATTTACGACTCTTGGTGGCCCCTTCAGCCTTAAGGCTATTATTAGCAATCATTTTCGTAATATGACGATGAGCAGCCTGACGTGACATTGAAAAAGTTTGCGCCACCAAGGAAACAATATCTTCGGGATGATGATCTACATTTTCTATAATGAATGCATAAATTTCATCTGTTTTCTTCATGTTAATTCTCTTTTCTAGTTGCATTATCAACATAACAAAAAAGATTGTAAACCTTTCTGAAAATATTGTCAACATTCTAACTATCAGGTTCAAAGCCACTTTGGCTGTACTCTGTCACGCCCAGATACAATCAAGCCCTGGCAAAACTCAAACACGATTTGCATGAAATCTACGGCTTGTTCAAAAATTGTATAAATTTTCAAGTCCATACCAGTTCAATTCTGACCAATCGCAGTATAATGCAGCGAATTAAATCCCGGATACAGCTTGGCAAGGAGGTTCTTATTATGGAAATCGTTTTTGGTATCGCAGCCGCAGTGCTGGTATTGGTGATTGTGCTGGCAGCAGCTTTTGAATTTCGCATTCGCCAACCCGATGTGCTGGTTCTTTACGAATCGAATGGCAAGATCGCCCTGCGCAGCGGACTGTTCTACCCGCGCCATTTCAGCCTGCCCCTCAAGCGCACCACCCATCCCATCCAACTGACCGTCGAAGCGACGGCGATGGGCAACCTGGGCGTAAACGTCAAACTGGTTGGTTCGGTGGCCCCAGCCATGGACAACATCCAGATGCTGGTGAGGGTTGGCGGCTGGAGCAGCGAAGCGATCGCCCGCGCTGCCGAAGAAACCAGCATCCGGTTGGAAGGACTTGTCAAAGAATATGCCGAAAAATCGGAAATCAGCGCCCTCTCATCGACAGGCCTCGTCAATTATTTGAACGAGCGCTCGGCCCAGTTCAAGGAAAAATTTGGGGTCGAATTGATCTCGCTGGCCGTCCACTCGATGGAACCGGCCGATGCCGAAATTGCGGATGCCCTGCGCCAACAGGAACAGGCCCGCCTGCTCGAACAGACCGAGCGCCTCAACAACCAGGCCCGTGTCTCTGCCGCGAAAGCCAAATACCAGGCCGACGAAGAGATCGCTGAAATGGCTCATGCCCTGGAATTAAAAAAGGGAACGCTCAAGAAAGCCATGCTCGAGCAGGAAAATGCCCTCTCTCAGAAACGCCTGGAAGATGAGCTGATCCGCAATCGTCTGCGCCTGTCCTTTGAAAAAGAAGAGCTTGAAATTCTCAAGAACAACCCCGAACTGCTGGTGCTCACCCCCCAGGCCGCCCGTCTGGCAGAAGCCAGCCAGGGTTTGAAGAATGCCCGCACGGTCATCTCGCTTTCCCCTCAAGATTTAGCCGGTTCCGAACTGCTTAACCTGTTCCAGAACATGATGAACAAGGCGTTGGAAGCCAAGAAGAATGGATGAAGACGCAAACTGATTCTCTGGCGTTTTTTCGCCTGAAGCAGATTCGGGTTGCCCGGGTCTCAGAAATCAGCGAGGCCACGGCAGCTGCGCCGGTTCCGCCTGAGGAACGGGTCAATTTTCATATTGGCAATCCGCTCCAAGATGTCAAACTGTCTTCGGCTTTCCTGCGCATCGCGCTGGGGATCGATGTCCGCCGCCAGGATCTGGCGGATGCGGATGCCGATATCCTGCTCGAGCACCTGGGCTGGGATGCCGCGGACAAACCCAAGTTGGAATTTTTAATCCGCACCATCCAAAAAAGCTCGCCCTACATGCCGCGCGGTGGATACAACCGCAAGGCCCCGCACGCATTGGTCCAGGCGTTCCGCAAGTGGCTGGAAAACCAGCAGGAACCCTTGCAATACGACATGGGCGAAAAATCGGGCAAGCGCGAAATCATCCTGGCTTCGGGCGGCATCAACGAAACCCTGCGCGTGATTTTTTCGGCGGTCTCGAGCTATTTGCAGATCACGCCTGCGCGTGTCTTGTGCTATCACTACGAATTCCCCGAACCGTTCAGCGATATTCCCAACATCCAGATTGAGCCGCTCTCCGATGACGAGCGGGTGGCGCGCATCGAAGTGGAACAGTGGCTGACCGGGCAGCCGGAGGTGCCCACCTTCCTGATCGTGGGCGGCCCGCTAAAAGAAGAAACCCGCCGCGCCCTGCGCCTGCTGAGCATTCAATACCCCTTGTTTTTTATCGAAGCCAACAATGCCCTCAACCAGCACTCGCTGGCGCGCGAAGCCAAGCTGGTACAGCGCGTCATCCGCCTGCTGACCCCGGCCATTTTCGCGCCGCGCCTGGATTCGCTTTCGACCGTTTTTGTGGTTGGCAACGCGGAATTTTTAGGTGTGATCGAAAATGTGCAGTTCCAGTTAAAGGGCACACCCTCGGCCTCTGAAGTGGAGTTTTTGAACTTCCTGCTCGAACAGAACCTGGCAGAGCTTGAAACCGAGGCCCCTTCCGAAATCTTCGCAGACAAAGCCTGGCTGGATGAGTGGGGAGAAAGCGGCGCGCCCGAAACCGCCCTTTCGCGGCTGGCTTCGCGGGTGGGCGACCGCCTCGACAGCCTGATGCAGAACAATGCCCAGGCTCTCAGCCATGCCCTGACCGCGATCGACGAGAAAACCGGCAAGGTTGCCAGTATCATGCAGGAGCGCTGGAAAACAGGTCAGATCGACGAATTTGCAGATGTGGACAGCCTGGCGCTGCTCAACCAACTCATCGAAAACGCCCACAAACCTGCCTGGCGGCAAACCCTGCAACGCAGTTTCTTAAGCGTTTTTGCCCGTCACCAGCCTCAATACATTCCGGAAGCCTGCCAGGTCACCAGCGGCTCCTCGCGCACAGCGCTGGGCTTGCTGGGTTTCCACTGCGGACTGACCGATGTCCTGTTCCCGGACTTGAGCTGGTCTTATGAGCAATGCTTCCCGAACGTGCATGTCGTCCCGCTGACCCGCGACCTGGCGTTGGATGTGGATGCCATGATCGCCAGGCTCAGGCAGCTCTGCCAGGCCGACCCGCACTGGCCGGGACACGGCGCAGTGGCGATCAACAACCCGCACAACGCCACCGGACGCATTTTCGCCGAAGAAGATGTCAGCCGGTTAATGACCTACTGTCTGCAACACAAAATCTATATCATCGACGACCTGGCCTACCAGAACGTCGCGCCTGTGGACGGTCTGCCCGTTATCAAAACCGCGCGCCAGATCGCGATAGACCTGGTGCGCAGCGGCATTTTGGATGAAGAAGATGCCAATCGTGTGATCAGCGTCCACTCGATGTCCAAGACCGACTGCCTGGCCGGGGCGCGCCTTTCGGTAGTGGAGATCCGCGAAACGGAACTGCGCGAAAAATTCCGCAGCCTGAACGATCTGATCGAGCCAAACCTGGTTGCGATTTTCATCGTCTACCTGTTTTATCGCGGGCCGCTGGAAGGCGCGCGCACCTACTGGCGGATGCGCAACGCGATTTTCAAGGAACGCACCGAGGCGCTAATCTCTGCCTCTGAAAACCTGCCTCCCGACCGCAACCCGTTCGGCCTGACGATCATTCCCCCGTCCGGCAGCATGTACCCGCTCCTGCACGTGGAGCATCTGCCAAACGGACTCTCGCTCGACTGGCTGGCTTCCTCGCTCGCCCGGCGCGGGATCGGCCTGTTGCCGCTGGCAACCTTTGCCCGCACCGAAGAAGGCTTCGACACCGGCCGCCGCACCTTCCGCCTGACCCTGGGCGGCGTTGATCCTGCCGAAATCATGCAGGTCAAAGCCCGGCGTCTGCTGATCGACCTGAACCGCATGATCGCCGAGGAAGATGCGCGTTACAACCGCAAACAGCTCACTTTCCGGCTTCCAGCCAACGAAAACGGGGATGTGGCCGCCCGCTTACAGCAATGGGACGATATCACCCGCCAGATTTCCCATCAATTTGAGAACAGCCGCGCTTTTCAGGCCCTGACTAACCTGCCGGTGGTGGACGGGGTGCGCCTGCGAAACGACTTCGTTAAAAAGCACCTTCCCGAACGCCTGGATACTTTCCGCACCCGGCTGAAGGAGCGCGCCTTTATCAGTGACGAGATGATGCGGCGGGCAGCGCAGGGCGGCGGCGATTGGCTCTCGGAACGCCTGGAGCGTGAATTCATGAAGGATTCGCTTTCACGCCGCCAGAAATTGTTCCGTTTGCGCAATTATGACCGCACCGTTCACCCGACCCAAAAGTATTCGCTGCAAGCCGAAATGACCTTCGATGCCATCCTGCGCGCCTTGATCGCCAAGCAGCCGGTTGCGTCCGCATTGCTCGAAAAGGCCGGGCAGGAAATGCTCCACGAATTCCTGGGGCAGAACGTCAGCATCAATTCCCAACTCGAAGCGGATGAAATCCTGGTCGATCTCGACACGCTCTCGGCCAGCGAAGGCTATACCGAACTCTTTACCGACACCAGCCTGCGCCCCTTCCTGTCCTTTTGGAGCGATTGGGACGGAAGCAACCGCCCCTCCGGCCAGGGCCACCGTTTAATGGCCGCCGCCGTCATGGAAAACGTCCGGCGCATGGCGCAGATCCTGAACCTGCTCCACAAAGCCGATGCGCACATCCAGATTGCCCCGGACCTGCTGGTCGAGCTGGACCGTTTGCCGCAGCGCAGCCGCGAATTTACCCAACTGCTGAACAAGATCACGCAGCTCACCCACGAGCTGGAACAAAAATATCGCGGCATTCTGCCCGTCTCGGTCGAAGGCAACCGCCTGCAGCGCCTGGCCTCGCAACTGCACCTGCGCCCCGACCCGGCCCGGGATTTGTGGAAACACAATGACCGGCACGAATACGAAATGCGCGCGCTTCGCGAACAACGCTGCGCCATGCTCGAAACCTATTTTGCGCTCAACAAGAAATTCCGCAAACAATTACACGGGCTGATCCCCGACATCCAGGCCAACCGGGCCGTGGAACCGCTCCTGCGGGCAGCCGTCGGCTACAGCGACATTTTACAGCGCATGGTGATTACACCGCGCATTCATCAGGGTATGATTACCGCCCGCGACCAGTTTGCGATCGACACGACCGCCTTTAACATGCAGGAGATCAACGCCATCGCCGGCAAATATGGCAACCCCGGCATGACCCTGGGATTGCAGATCAGCATGTCTTCCAAGCCCGACGCGTTGATCGCCCTCGACCGCAAAATGAGCACCCAGACCGAGCAGGCCCGCCGCGAGCACCCGGATGCCGAGCTTCCGTCGATCTGGCTGATTCCGCTGTTCGAAGATCTCGAAGCGGTAACGAACATCCCCACCTATCTCGACCGCATCTGGGATTACGCCAACCAGAGCCGCCACACCGAGCAGACCGCGCAGAGCCGCCTGTCGGAGATTCTGATCGAAGTGTTCATCGCCGGTTCCGACCTGAGCCAGCAGATCAGCCAGGCCAACGGCGCTTTCCAGTACATCAAAGCCAAGTACAACGTCCAGGTCTGGCTGGCAGAGCACGGTGTGGCCGAAGCGATCCGGGTCAAGCTGGGCAGCGGCGAACCGATGCAGCGCCAGGGCGGCTACTACTCGCCCGTCGCCGGCCAGCCAGCCTTTGTCAACGCGGAAAACCACCGTCGCCGTCTGGCCCGCAACCTACCGCAGGCGGCCCAGAAGAGCACCGCCTATGCCGTCACCCCCCTGCAGGGAGTCTTCCTGGGCGGCGATTTGCGCACCTTCCAGAGCAGCCTTTCGGAACACCTGCGCTTTTTGCCCGTGCGCGACCTGGCAAACCTGCTTTACCACGTCCGAGAATCGCAAAAAGAACACCGCCAAAATTTGCTTCGCGCCGCCGAAACCCTGACCGAAAGCCGCCTGGGCCTCAAAAGCCGCGGCGCGCAAGAATTGGAACGCCTGACGATCGGCATGCCGGAAGCGCTCTACGAGGGTTTCCTGGGAGAAGTGACCGAGCATTTCCGTCACATTCTGTATGGCCGCCCGGAGGATGTCTTCGGCATTCACATCATTTCGTACTTTATCGGGCGCTCCATCCCGCAACTGCGCGACCGCCCCACCTCGCGCCTGCGCTCAGCCTCCGGGTTGGATCGCGGCCAGCAAATCGTCGCCAATGTGGCCGAAATGATCCCGCTCTCGAAGCAGGGCAGCATGCTGCGGGCGATTGCCCACAACCAGTCGCAAACCAGCGTGCTGGGCATCAACCAACTAACCACCGGCCTGTTCCGCGGCCTGGAGTATTACGCCCAGAAAACCTTTCCCCTGGCCGAACGCGACAGCCTGATCGCCGAACGTCTTTTGCCGCGCCTGCCAATCTACGAGATACTGCATACCCTGCGCATTTACCAGGACTGGCGCGGCGAGTTCACCAAACGCATCGAAACGGCCTTTCCGGCGGGCAATTCGTCTTTTGTTGCCCTGCGCGAAGACAGCGACGCCATGCTGCGCTTCCTGCCACTCTTCCAGCAGGAACTCCTGCGGCGGCACGGGCTGAACGTCAGCGATTTTGTCGAAAACGGGGTCTTTATCCCCGACCTGCTGCCGACCCTGCGCCCCGACCTGGCGGTCTTGATGCAGGAAAACCTGTTCAACACCGACCTGGATAAGATGCTGGAACATGCCAGTGGCAAAATCGACCCGGACTGGCAAAAGCAGGTAACGCAACAGCTTCAGTTACCCGAACAGGTGCGCTACTGGCGCTCTGTGATCTGGGATTTGATGGGCGATTCGATCTACCAGCGCGTGCAGAGTTTTACCGAACTGGCAACGGCTCTCAACTCGGTCTCACCCACCCGCTCCCCAGGGGCCGCAGGCGCGGCGCGCGGACAAAAGCTGCCCTCGGCGCTGGCCGGTTTCCTGCGCTCGGCGCGCGTGGACGATGAAATGCGCCAATTCCTGGTCGGCGCGGTGGAGCAGTTGAGCAACATCACCGAAGGCAGCATCGAAGTGCCGGTCAGCATCATCCGCGCCATCAACGATGTGGAACGCATCGCGCTGATCGAAGAAACCGCCATGTCCACCGAAAACCAGGCCGTCCTGCGCTGCTGTGTACTGCAAATCGCCAGGTTGGCCGGGGAGAATGGCTAGCACCTGTAGGGCGGATTGCTAATCCGCCCGCCTTGATCTGCAGAATTTCCTTCCGGCTCACAAATATAAACAAAAATGCGGCGACTGCCTTGTGAGGCAGCCGCCGCATTTTTTTTGAAGCTCCAGCGCCACTACCCCGCAGGAGTATGCGGGGCAGGCCGCAAACCGTTGGGCGCTTGCTTTGCAAAAACATAAAAGAGCCTTTATCAATATTGGGATGATTTTTAGCATAAACGATTGACGTAACTACAATTTATACTTACAATGGAGATATGAGTTACGAATGGGATGAGCAAAAACGCCAAATCAACGTCAAAAAACATGGCATAGATTTCAGCGATGTTCCAGAAATATTTGACGGCGATGTTGTCATCATCCCAGATGAGCGCTTCGACTATGGTGAAAATCGATTTATCGCTATTGGCGTCTTAAATAGTCAAGTGCTTGTTGTGGCTTACACCGAACGCGGTGATAATATTCGTATTATATCGGCGAGAAAAGCGATGAAAAATGAACAAATCTACTATTTCCAACAAGTCTCAAACTGATTGGGAGCGGCTGGACGCAATGAATGATGAGAATATCGATTTATCTGATATTCCTGAACTCACGCCAGAAATGTTTGCGCAGGCGGTTATCAAACACGGTTTGAAAGATAAAGAGAATAAAGCCCAGTTAACTATTCGTGTTGACCAGGATGTTTTGACTTGGTTCAAATTACAGGGGCGCGGGTATCAAACACGCATAAATTCGTTGTTGCGGGCTTATATGGAAGCCAACACAAGCCATAAAAAACCACCTGGTCAGCAAGCGCAGCGTTAAAAGCATGGGCTCTGGTCAGTCAAGACGCGCCCAACCCCACGAGAGCACCGTGACAGAATTGGATTGAGCGTCTGGTATGTGATCGGGCCTGAGCCGCAAAACCGGAATTGAGATTGTCTATTTGTGAAAAGACTCAAAAAATTCAGCCATGATCGAATCACAGTATCTCGCTGCGCTTCACAAAATTTATGTACTTTTGAAAGATTGTCGAATCACCTGGGTTGTCACAGGAAGTCTCGGAATGGCTCTCCAGGGTATGGATGTTGAAGTACACGATATAGATCTTCAAACTGACAAAGACGGTGCTTATGAAATGGAAACGCGCTTCTCTAAATATGTGGTTAAGCCAATGCATTATTCAACATCCGAACGAATACGTTCTCACTTTGGCGCACTTGAAATAAATAGCGTCAAGGTAGAGATTATGGGCGACATTCAAAAACGAATGGACAGCCAGACATGGGAAGAGCCTGTCAAAGTAGAAAACCACAGATATTGGGTAGAAATCGATGCAATGCAAGTTCCCGTTTTATCGTTAGAATACGAATATCAAGCATATCTAAAACTCGGCAGAAATGAAAAAGCAGAAATGCTAAGAGCATGGTTGCAAAAGTCAAAAGCGGGCTAACTCCGTTTCCCCAAACCCGCGCCATCAACGATGTGGAATGCATCGCGCTGATCGAAGAAACCGCCATGTCCGCCGAAAATCAGGCCGTCCTGCGCTGCTGTGTACTGCAAATCGCGCGGCTGGCCGGGGAGAACGGGTAGATTTCTCCAAACGCAAAAATGGCGGTTACCATATTTGGTAACCGCCATTTTTGCGTTTGTGACTTTTAATTTCCCGTAATTTGTATCATTTTACTGAACGGATTTTTCCGGTAATTGGGTCAATATATATGTTCAATGACGCTAACCAATTATGATAATAAATGCTCCACAAGCGCTCGTATCTTTGATCTACTCTAATATCTAATCCGCAGTTTTTATCATTCGCCATCTCGGTATTTTTTCTACGTTCTTCTGCAATCTGAACAGCCTGCTCAGCAGTTACTCGGAATTTTGTTAATTCGACTTTTTTCCAGTACCCCAAGAAAATATCCCTAGAGAAATCGCTTTCCCCCATCCAGACAATTTCTCTCAATAAATCTAATCGCACATGCCGCGCAGTATAAACAGTCTCCAATCCCCTTTTCATAACTGTTTTGTAGTACACAAAATCAAACCAGTAAAATCCAACAAAATTGTCGCTACAGTTTCCATAACTATCGATGGAATAAACCGACCAAATATCCAAATCCAGCGGTTCATTCCATACTCTTTGACTCAGTCTATCAATAACACTTAAAAAGTCAGACTGAGTCCACTCAACATCAACATAATACGCATCTTGATCGTTTATAGTCCAAAAGTCATCGTATGATATTGGAGAAACCCCAAACTTTTCCTGGTCAAGAGAAACAAGAATTGTTTGAGGATCAAATTGAAAATAGTGTGTTCGGTCTTCAGAGTAACCGCCAAAACTATCGGGTTCCGGTATGTATCCCCGATCTCGAATAAACAACTCGTAATACACCGCGCTAGAAAAATTTATTAGCCTATCAAAATAGTAGCAGAAAAATGCAGTACCAAAAATTATGATGACAGCGATTATGATTCGTCTTATTGCTTGTTGGCTCATAGCGTTTCCACCTGACTTCAGCCCCACTGTCCCGATTTCAAACTCTCCAACCCTTCCACCAGTCGCTCCCAGGCGCCCTGCGTTCTTTCAGGCGGAGTGGCATACGAGAAGCGAATCCAATCGCCGCCGAAGGGAGAAAAAAACGCGCCGGGCACAACCGCCACGCCGAAGTTTTCGGCCAAGTATTGGCCGAGCGGTTCACCATCGGGCCAGCCTTTGGCTTTGATGTATTCCCCGACATTAATAAACGCATAATAACCCTTGCCAAGGATGTGCTGCAGGCCGCTTTTGGCGAGTAAACCTTTCAGCAGCGCGCGGCTGGCGTTGGTCGGCGCGACGATCGAGCGGCTGGCTTCGAAATATCCCACTTCGTAGGCGGCCATCGCCACCGCCAGCGAGTAGAAGGTGGGGTAAACGGTGTGCGAGGCGCGCGCCGCCATGAACTTGACCACGTTCTCGTCTGCGATCAGGTGGCAGTTGCGGATGTTCGAGCCGCCCAACGACTTGGTAATCCCGTCCAGGAAGAACAGGCGCTTGCGCTCTTCGGCGCTGAAATGCGGCAGGAAGGTGTTCAAATCCATCGGGGTTTCATCTGTAACGTAGTGATACATCCAGTCAAAAAAAACAAAGGCCACCCCGGCTTCGAGGGCGGTTTTGGCGAGTGAAACCTGTTTCTCGACCGAAACCGTCAGCCCGGTCGGGTTGTCGGGATTGGTGATGACCAGCCCGGCGATTTTGCGTCCGCTGCGGGCGGCGAAAGCGACACTTTCGCGGATCGCATCTTCGGAATAGGCCCAACCCTGGGCCGGGTCGCCGGGCGCCCAGAGCGTGTTCGCCCCGACGCCGTATGGCCCCCAGTTGTAGGAGATCCACGGCACACGCGAGACCATGATCAAATCTCCCTGGCGGCCATGTCCGAGCGAGAGCATCGCGCCGTAGGCTTTGACCAGTGCATCCCGCCCGCCGCACGCTCCGAGCACATTGGCCGGGCCAATGCCCAGGCCCGAATCCAGTTGCCAGTATCGCTCGACGACCGCTTTGCGGTAAGCGTCCGTGCCGTAGGGCATATCGTAGGCAGTGCCGTGCTCGATCTGGAGCTGGGAGGCCCATTCCAAAATGGCGCGCGGCACGCCCGGCAGGGATGCGCCGCCGTCGCCCTGCGAGGCATCGAAAACCTGTGCGCCAGGGTTTTTCTCCTGGTAGACTTTGAGCGATTTGTTGATCAGGAACATGCGTGAAGGCGGAATGTCCATCAAATCGCGCAGATGTCCGCTGACCGGGACCAGCTTGTCTTCAGGAACGGCGTAAACGGGGGTGGCGTTGGAGATGCTCATTTCTACAACCCGTAAATATCGCAAAATTTGGCGTTCAGGTAACGGACATAGGGCGCGACATCGATGTTCGGCTGGCCGGTAACGCGCTGCAAGGTTTCGCGCGGGCTGAACTTGCGTCCGTGGCGGTGCAGGCGTTCGCGCAGCCACTCGCGCAGGGTCTTGAATTCGCCGCGCGCGAACTGCTCGTCCAGGTCGGGGATCTCTGCCCTGACCCGATCCCAAATCTGGACAGAGATGATATTGCCGAGCGAATAGGTCGGGAAATAGCCCAACATGCCGCTCGACCAGTGGATATCCTGCAAGACGCCGTGAGCGTCATCGGGCACGGCGATGCCGAGGTACGATTTCATGCGCGCGTTCCAGGCTTCGGGCAGGTCGCGCAGGGCCAGCTTGCCGTTGATGATCTCCTGCTCCAACTCGAAGCGCAGGATGATGTGCAGATTGTAGGTGGCCTCGTCCGCTTCAACGCGGATCAGCGACGGGTGGACTTTGTTGATCGCGCGGTAGAAAGTTTCCGGGTCGAGCGCGCCGAACTGGGCCGGGAAAGCGGAGGCCAGCCGCGGGTAGAAAAATGTCCAAAAAGCGCGCGAACGCCCGACCAGGTTTTCCCACATCCGGCTTTGCGATTCGTGCAAACCGAGCGAGACGCCGCGGCAAAGCGGGGTGCGTTCGAGCGAGGTCGAGACGCCGTTTTCGTACAGGCCGTGGCCGCATTCGTGCATCGAGCCGAACAGGCCGGCATTGAGGAAGTTTTCGTAATAGCGGGTGGTGATGCGGATGTCGCCGGTGGCGATGCTGCTGGCGAAAGGGTGGACGGTCGGGTCGAGCCGCCAGGCGTCTTCGCTGAAGCCGAAGCGTTTCAGGATGTCGAGGCTGAAGGCGCGCTGGGTTTCGACGGGAAAGTGCCCGCGCAGGCAGGAGTCGTCCACTTTTTGGGGCGATTCGGCGACGGCGGCGATGAGCGGGACGAGGTCGCGCTTGAGGGTCTCGAACAGGGCGGTCACTTCGGCGGTGGTCATGCCGCGCTCGTAATCGTCGAGCAGGATGTCGTAGACGTTGTCGGCTTCATCGAAACACTCGATGTATTTGTGCTTGAGTTCGACATGCCGCTGGAGATAAGGCAGGAAGGCGGCGAAATCAGACCTCTTACGCGCCTGGATCCAGACTTCGCTGGCCTGGGCCGAGAGGCGGCTGATGTCGGCGCGCAGGCTGGAGGGCACGCGCATGGCTTTCTGGTAGTCACGGCGGGCGACGCGGATCAGGCTGGCTTCGTCCGAGTCGTAGTCGAGACTTTCTTCGTAGGGACGCAGGTTTTCGAGCAGGCGTCCGGTCTTGTCGGATGTGAATTTTTCGTGGGCCAGCTTGCCCAGGGTGGCCAGCATTTCGGCGCGCACAGCTGCACCGCGGGCCGGCATGAGGGTGCGCTGATCCCAGCCAAGCAGACCGGCGGCTTTGGTCAGGTCCTGGACTTCTGCCAGGCGGGTTTTGAGTTCAAGGAATTCAGGTTGCACAGGTTACTCCTCATAAAAAAACGGTAGACCAAATTGGCAATTTGGCCTACCGTTGATTCAAATACTGCGATGTTCCTGTTCGGCGGAGCGCGCCTCGCGCAACAATTCCACCGCATGGGGCAAAACCGGCGCAATCACCTGGAAATTTTCAACCGCGCCGCGCGGGCTTCCGGGAAGGTTGACGATCAGCGTGGCCTTGCGAATTCCAGAAACTGCGCGAGAAAGCATGGCGTGAGCGGTGATTTTCAGGCTGGCAGCGCGCATGGCCTCGTCCAGGCCGGGAGTCAGGCGCTCGACCACCTGGCGGGTGGCTTCAGGGGTGACGTCGCGCGGCGCAAAGCCGGTGCCGCCCGTGGTCAGGATGACATCCGCCTGATCGTTGTCGGCCCACTCGGAAAGTATTTTTGCGATCTGGCCAATCTCATCCGGGACGATACCGGCGCGACAAACCTGCCAGCCAAGGACGGTCACTTGCGCCTGCAGGGCCGGGCCGGAAAGGTCCTCACGCTCGCCGCGCGAGGAGCGGTCTGAAACGGTCAGGATGGCGATCTTGATGGACATAGGGAAACAATCAGGATAGGTTTTTGCCAAGCATGTGCATTTTCATTTCAGACCAGCCGCGTTTTTCGTAGAACGGAATTACTTCTTCGTTTTCATTGGTAACCAGAAGGTAGGCCTTGAGGCAGCCCCTACGAAGCAGGCGGGCTTCGACTTCCTGCATCAACATCCCCCCAACGCCATGCACGCGAAAGCCGGGTTCAACCGCCAGATGATAGATCATGCCGCGCCGACCGTCAAATCCGCCCAGGACAGTACCGATCACCCGGCCCTGATGTTCGGCAATGATGAACAAGTCCGGGTCGCGGGTCAGTTTCTTCTGGATCTCTTCAGGGTCATCCGATTTTCGCACCTGAACGCCCGGCCCACAACGATTCCACAGATCGATCACAACCGGGTAATCTTGCTCGAAGCGGAAAGCGCGCAGGGAAATATCCATCCCATTATGAAGTAGCGCGGGATGACAGCAAAAAACGAATGGCGCTGATCAAGGTGTCAGGCATAAAAGGCTTGAGCAGGAACTCATTTGCACCCGCGGCCAGGCACTCGTCTTTCAGGCTCATACCAGATGCCATCAGCACAATCAGCCCGTCAAAGCGCGGATCGGCGCGCATTTGGCGCAGGAAGTCCAGGCCATTTCCCTGGGTCAGATGCACATCCAGCAAGAGCACATCCGGCGCTTCACGGTAAACTGCTTCCAAAACATCTTCGTTATAATCAAGGCCTACAGACTCAAACCCTTCCAACTGCATCAAAGTTTTGAGCAATCGCAGCATGGTCAGGTCGTCTTCAGCCAGCATTATTTTCGGCATCCGCGTTTTCCTTTTTGGGGGACGTTTTTCTTTTTTTAATCGGCTTGGGCGCAGGAGAAACCTGCGTTGCAGGCTCAAGCGCGGCTTCGAGAACATCATCCACGCTTTCTGCAAAGACGAACGTCATCGACTTTTTGATCTCTTCCGGTACGTCATCCAAATCCATTTCATTGCGCTTGGGCAGGATAACGGTGTGTAGGCCGTTACGATGGGCGGCCAGCACTTTTTCCTTGATGCCGCCAACCGGCAGAACCTGTCCACGCAGGGTAATTTCGCCGGTCATGCCAAACCCTTTGTGCATCAGTCGGCCAGAAATGAGCGATACCAGCGCAGTGGCAATCGTTACCCCGGCAGACGGTCCATCCTTGGGCTGAGCCCCCGAAGGGACGTGCAGGTGCAGGTCTGATTTCTCGAAGAAATTAACTTGCAGCCCCAACTGTTCCGCTTTTGAGCGGACATAGGAGAGAGCGGCGCGGGCCGATTCTTGCATCACGTTGCCGACCGAGCCCGTCACCTGGAAACCTTTTCCTCCGGGCATACGCGTGGCTTCGATGAAAAGCACATCGCCGCCGTAGGGAGTCCAGGCCAGGCCAGCCACCACTCCCGGCACAGCTGTGCGCACATTCATCTCTTCCGGCCCCTGGAAGAAGGGATTGCCAAGCAGTTCGCGCACCAGCTCTGGGGTGGCATCCAGGGAGGTGGCTTTGCCTTCCGCAATACGTGTGCCGATTTTACGGCAGACCGAGCCGATATTACGTTCCAGATTCCTTACACCTGCCTCGCGGGTGTACTGGTTAATGATCACCTTAAGCGCGTCATCTGAAAAAGCAACTTCTGAGGGGCGCAGGCTGTTCTCGCGCACCTGGCGCGGGATCAAGTAGCCTTTGGCAATCGCAATTTTCTCACCTTCGGTATAACCGGAAAGCGAAATGATTTCCATACGATCTCGCAGCGGACCGGGGATGGTCTCCAGCGTGTTTGCAGTTGTAATGAACATGACCTGCGAAAGGTCATAGCCCACTTCGAGATAATTATCGCGGAATTCGCCGTTCTGTTCGGGATCAAGCACTTCCAGCAGCGCCGAAGACGGGTCGCCGTGGAAATCATTGACCAGCTTATCAACTTCATCGAGCATGAAGACCGGGTTGCGGCTCTCGATGCGGCGCAGGGCTTGCAGGATGCGTCCCGGTAGGGCACCGATGTAGGTGCGGCGATGTCCGCGGATCTCGGCTTCGTCGCGCACGCCGCCCAACGAAATACGCACAAATTTGCGTTCCATGGCCCGCGCAATCGATTGCCCGAGCGAGGTCTTGCCGACACCCGGCGGGCCCACAAAACACAAGATCACGCCCTCGCGCTCGCGCCGAATCAGATCGTCCGATTCGGGCTTTTCTTCTTCGCGGCGGTCGAGGCGCAGTTTGCGAATTGCCAGGAATTCGAGGATACGCTCCTTGATGTCGTCCAATCCGTAATGGTCTTTGTCCAGGACTTGACGAGCATGAGCAATATCCAAATTATCCTGGGTAACTTTGGCCCACGGCAGGGCGGTCATCCAATCGAGATAAGTGCGGATGACGCCATATTCCGCGGCAGCAGTTGGCAGGCGCGAGAGGCGGTCCAGTTCGCGGCGGGCCTGTTTGTCGGCTTCCTCCGGCATTTTGGCTTCGTCGATTTTTTTGCGGAATTCTTCCACCTCGACAGCCTGCTCGTCGCGCTCGCCGAGTTCTTTTTGGATGGCTTTCAACTGCTCGCGCAAGAAGTATTCGCGCTGCACTTTGTCGATTTCGGAACGGGCTTCGTTCTGGATCTTCTGCCCAAGTTGCAGCACTTCGCTCTCGCGCACCAGCAAGCCGATCAACTTGCGCAGCTTGTCGGTGGCCGAATCCAATTCGAGCAGGGTTTGGGCGTCTTCCAGGTCGATGCGCTGAAAGTTGGCAATGGCGTAGACGGTCTGGAGCGGGTCTTCGATACCCGTGATCGAGGCTACCAGCTCGCGCGGGAAAGACGGGATCATCTCCGCGATCCCGGCAAACTGGTCGCGGGCGTTGCGCGCCAGGGCGTCCAGTTCCAGGCCCTCTTCGGCGGCTTCGGGGATGCGCTCGATGCGCGCCATCAGGTAAGGTTCGGTCTGGGTATACTCGATGACGCGGAAACGCTCGAGGCCCTGCACTAAAATGCGGATGGTGCCATCTGGAGCACGCAGCAGCCGGTGAACGGTTGCCAGCGCCCCGACCGTGTACAACTCTTCGGGGCCGGGCGATTCGAGCTCGGGATTTTTGGACGCGACCAGTCCGATAAATCTATCTCCGCCGACCACATCATCGACCAATTTGACCGAGCGCGCCTGGCCAATCGTCAGCGGGACAGCGGTCTGGGGATAGACGACCAGCCCGCGCAACGGCAGGATGGGAACAATCTCAGGGGTAGATTCGCTTGGTTGAGCGGGATCAAATAATGGGGTCTCTGATTGCGAGATTTCGTCCCCGCTTAAGAAATCAGAAAAAAGCGACGGGATGAACATTTTGAGCAGTTCAACATCATCGTCGCTGTTAATCCACTTGAACAGATCGGCAGGGTTGGAGTTCCAACGGGAGGCAGGCATAGAGGCGAGAGTTATCCCTTGATTGAAATTTGGCTGGGGTTGGTTTTAGGAAGGTTGACAGTCAGGAAGCCGTCTGCGTATTCGGCGCGCGAGGCTTTAATCTCGACCGGGCCGGGCAAGGCAACGACGGTGCTGAATCCGCCAAAGCGCACTTCCATCTGGTGATAGGCGCGGCGCTCATGGGGTTCAACCCGATTGCCGCTGATGGTCAGATAGTTATTTTCGAGGATGACCGAGAAATCCTGTTCGCGCATCCCGGCGACTTCGACGCGCACAATATAAGCAGACTGGGTTTCAAAAAGATCGGTGGGCGGGCTCCAGGCAGGGTGTTGAACACTCACTTGCCAGCCAATCGTTTCGACCAACATGCGACGGCGTTCAGCCATCACTCCCCCCCGACCAGTTTTGGGTTTGACCGTAATCATACAAACTCCTTTAAGAAACTACCTGTAAAGAGCTTTGCGGGCGGCATCGAGTACTTCATCGTACCTGGGTTCATCACCATTGGCGGGCATGTAATCGACGTAAGTGACAACGCCTTTTTTGTTGACGACAAACACAGCCCGGCGCAGAAGGCGAACTGCCTTCATCAGTGTGCCATATTTTTTACCAAAATCGGCCCTGGCAGCATCAGAAACCATCAGAACCTGATCGACACCAGCCGCGCCGCACCAGCGTTTTTGGGCAACCGGCAAGTCCATGCTAACCACAAGCACAACCACATCTTTGCTAAGCTTGGCGGCTTCTTCGTTAAAGCGGCGGGTTTCGCGGTCACAGACCGGCGTATCGAGCGAAGGAACAGAGGCAATAATGCGAACTTTGCCTTTGGTTTCTTTAAGGGCCTTGGTCAAGCTCCAGTCGATCTTCTGGATGGAAAACTCAGGGGCTTTCTGCCCGACTTTGAGATCCTCGCCAACGACGGTTTGTTCGACGCCCGCGAATTTGATCAGTCCTTTGCGTTCGATTGCCATACGTGAGTTTTCTCCTGCCTGTAAAAATAACCAACGAGCGCCCCCGGCGGGATTCGAACCCACAACCCACAGCTTAGAAGGCTGGCGCTCTATCCATTGAGCTACGGGGGCCTGTTTTTTTACTCCTGCACGGGTCGAATGCCTTTGTAGACGCGCATACCCGAAAGGGTGGTCAGGATAATGTTGGCAGGGCGGCCAAGCCGGTCAGACAGCTCGGCGGCTGAAAGCGGGCTGTTGCCGTTGGCCAGGAAAACGCGAAAAACGGCTTCGACCATGGCGGTTTGGCCGGTCAGGAATTCAGGCTGGCGGGCACAGTGAGACAAAATAGCCTGCTGGATGCCGTTCATCGGGCGCACTTCGGCTGTTTCAGGGTCGATAAAATCGAGCATATCGCCGACGCCATGATCGGCAAACATTTGCTGGTGTTCGGCGCACAACAGTCCACGCAGGTGGACGTGCCAGTCGTTTTCGCTTTGTTTCCACCATTCGAAGTCAATATGATAACGGGTATTTAGGGTCGGTTTGACGAGGCTCATGCTCTATTCCTCACCTTCGCCGGCGGCTGCCAGGCGGAAGTATAAATCACCGATGTGGTTAAATTCCTTGCTCGAAGCCAGAAGGGCCAGCAACGGGGCAGGGGGTATACGCCGCAGGATATTGACCGCCGAATACAGTTCCTCGGCATGAACATGTCCTTGCGGGGTTAACTTGGACAGTTCGCGCAGGATGTTTTTGACGATTTTCTCCAGCGAAGCGCGGCTTTTCGCAATTTGCGCCACGGCCAGGTCAATCCCTGCCACATCGGGAACAACGGTTACCATGCGGTCGTGATATTCGCAGGCCACTTCCTGGCGCAACAAGGCAAAAACAACGCCGCCATCTGAGCCACTTAACACAGTCCGAACCCAATCCTTGGCAGACTTGCGCGTCTTGGCTTCGAAAATAACCTGTCCGGCATTCCCCGAACGACGGATCACCACTTGCGCACCCGGAATGAGTTTGTTCTTTTCGAACCAGGCCTTCAGGCCATAAACATATCCGTGCTCACGCACCACCCAGGCAGGAATCTGCTCGCCGGTTTTATCATCCACCAGGATAAAACGCACTCGCGGAGATT
>JAKLPV010000121.1 GCA_022013685.1 Anaerolineae bacterium | reverse complement strand
TTCTCGTTTGGGTTCGTCTCAAACAAGTGGCTGTTGAAACCAAGCGTACCATTTATCGCGTCAAATATGATCTTTTGGATGAATATTTACGCCAACAAATCAAATCTCCCGACGTTCAAATGCGTCTTGCGTAAGTCCTATTTATAAAGTTACAGTTCGATCTCAGCGATTTGATCCAGCATGATTTCGGGCATGATCTCGGCTTCGATTTCGGCTTCGCGCCAGTCCCCGGCCGAGGCGCCGCGCGCGCAGTATGAACGATAGGTGCAAAAACGGCAGGTCTTGTCTATTTCGTTTTCATCCACTTTGGGATATTCACCCGCCTGGCTGATTTCACGGATGGTTTTCTCCAACCCGGCGCGGTCGCGCTCGAATTGTCCGGCGTTATACGGGAAGCGGGCCGGCTCGTCTGGAAATTCGGTGAACCAGTAGATCATCTCGATTTGCTCGGGGGCAAAATCCTTGCCGCCGTTCAGGTGTTTCCCGGCTTCGGCCAGCAGCCAGCGATACGCGCGCGTCTGCCAGCGGACGGACAAAAACTCATTGCGCGGGCGCTTGTGATAGGTTTTCCAATCGTAGATGGTGGCTTTGCCGTTTGAAACGGCGACCAGGTCAAACTTGGCGGTCAGGCGATAGCCGCCCAGCGGGGCCGAAAGCGCAATTTCAGGGTAAAGCTTTTCGGCGCTGGCGATCTTTGGATAATCCGCGCTGAAGCTTTGCCACCATTTCGCCAGCTCGGGGCTGCCGGCCAGTTTTTCCAGCTTGTCGAGCGGAATCCCGACCAGGGCCTGCTGGGCCATGCGGTGGAAGAGTTGTCCGGCCTGTTGGCGGCGCTCGTTCTCAAGGGTTGGTTCTGTTTCGATGGCCGGCCACGCCAGCCGCTCCAGATAACGCAATTGGAAGCGGCGGGCGCAGTCAGCATAGTCTTGCAGGGACGATTGCGAAAAAGTGAAAAGCGCCGGAAATTCCATCGTTTACTTGATGACAATCCCGAGGTGGTTGGCAACGGAACGCTCTTTGCCGCGCACATTGCTGTCAACAGGAGAATTCAAGATGCGCGGCTGGTTATCAAAGCCCTTGACGACCATGGACGAAGAACCTCCGCCGTCCATATTGATTCCACTGTATGCGCCAAAAGCGACCAGCATATCCACCAGTTCATGCAGATTAATGCCTTCGCTGTAACCTGGCTGGCGGCCATCGATGACCATGAGGATCATGCCGCGTCCGTTTTGTGTTAGTCCCACGGCTGTGCGAGGGTCGGGTACGCCAATCGCCAAATCGGATACGCGCTTACCGGCTCTGAGAATAATCCGGTCGCCAGAGATGGCGTTATAAACGCTGCCTTTCGGTTTCTCCAGTGTGACTTCATTGTTTGCGTTGATGAACATGCTGGCGGCGGCCTTGGTATTGTAGATTTTCCCGTTTGAAGCGGCGTAGCCATTAACCTTGACCGGGTCACCGGCCGCGCAAGTAACCGAACCGGCGGGCAGGTAGGAGAATCCATCTCCATTTATGGCAATATACTGGCTAAATTCGCTCAAGAAGCGGGATGTTGTGCGGGTGCAGGAAATGCCGCCCGATTGACTTTCAGGGGTGACAAAAAAGGAAAACTTGGCGGCTTGCAAATCCAGCGCCAGAACATGCGCGACCATGGTGCGCGGTGTAGTGTATTCCCGTCGAAAATAGGTTGCGCCAAGAAAAAAGCGCTGACGGATGCTTTTCGGCTGGGTCAGACCAAGATTGGTCAGATAAGACAGGGAAGACCAGCCAGTCAGCCCGTCAAGGCGGGTGATTTGCACCCAGCCTGAACTGGTTTCAGGGCCTATGGCCGCGATAATATCATCCCTTACCAGGTTGCCAATAACCGAAAAGGTTGTGCCGGGGCCTTCACGCACCAACAACGAAGAGGCCGTAACCCGGTACCAGGCATAATCGCTGGCTGGCGGTGGCGGCGGTGGCGGAGCGTCGACGGCCACCAGATATTCCCTGGAGCACCAACCAGTCAGCCCATCCTGGGTGCGAATCTGCATCCAGGTGTTATCAGGATTAATGGAGATTTCTTCAACGATTTCGTTCAGGCTTAGCCCGCCGATAATCCCGAAGTTTGTGCCGGGCCCGCTGCGGACACGCAGTGAAGTTGCCGTAACCCGATACATTCGTCCAGTCGGTTCAGGATCAGGATCTGGATCTGGGTCAGGATCCGGGTCTGGATCAGGAATTGGCGCGGGGATGGCAACGGAATATGCATTGTTCACCCAACCGCTCAGTTCATCTTGCTCACGTTTGATCTGGGTCCAGTTGCCATCTTGCGAGGCAGCCAGACGGGTGAAAATATCATCCTGTTTCAGCACGCCAACTGAATTGAATGTGACCGCCGGGCCTTCGCGCACGCTCAAATCCACGCGGAACTGGGTGGAGATTGGCGGCCCGCTTATTTTGAAACGCGCTTTAAAGGCTTCTTCGTCGCCGTTAAAGTAGTTCAGGTCAATCTGCTTGCTTTCCACCCCATAAAGTTTGCCATCCCCCTTCTCGGTGTATTGCCAGAGAATCCACTCGTTTTCGCCCCACGGCTTGGGGACAAGGGGTTTCTGGGCGTTGTAATGGGCGATCCAAAGCGGGTAACGATGGAAGTATTCCAGGCTGGCAGCCTGGCTGGTGGGATTGGGAGCGTTATCGCGCCAGTAATAGTAGGCGGTATAAATACCAATTTCTTTCTGCCCAACCAGCGTTCTCAGGCGTTCGAGGAAAACATACCAATTTTGCCAGCCTTTGTATGTGCCGCCATATTTTTCCTCGAAATCGGCCCAAAGGGGCAGCTCGCCCAGGTCGTTGCCCAGGGTTTGAACCCACAATTCAGCCTGTTTTTTGGGATCTGCGCGACTGTCAAAGAACCAGTATGATCCGCGCGGCAGGCCGGCTTTTTTAGACTCGCTGTAGTGGTAGGAAAAACGCGAATCCACCCACAGGTTTTGTCCGGCGCGCACAATGAGAAAGTCTGAGACAGAGCGCATTGTGGTGAAGTTAACGCCCTCCGGGGTGGATGGTTCATCCTGGTAAAAACTGATGTCGGGGCCAATGACAGGTCTCATCGAATGCTCCTTGCCAAGCTGATTAAAGAATGAGCGAATGAACTTATTATATACCGGCTTGCGTGTATTGGTTTAATATATTTGTAGCAAAGAGCTGTATTCCGCGGCGATTGTTTTACAATGGGCGGGTGTATACTTCACAATTATCTTTCGGGAGTAACAATGGACAAAAAAGGTCTTCTCTTTGCCCTGGGCGCTTACTTAACCTGGGGACTTTTCCCAATTTACTGGAAATTACTTCAGACCGTTCCGGCCCTGCAACTGCTCGGACATCGCATCGTCTGGTCCTTTGCCCTGATGCTCATCATCCTGTCTGTGAGCGGGGGAATAAAAGATCTACGCCAGAAATTATTTGACCTGAAAACCCTGGGAATTTACGCGATTGCTGCGGTGTTGATTGGTATCAACTGGCTGACCTATGTCTGGGCGGTCAATGCCGGGTTTATTGTTGAAACAAGCCTGGGATATTTCATCAATCCGCTCATCAGCGTGGTATTGGGGATGATTTTCTTTAAAGAACGATTGCGCCCGCTGCAATGGATTCCTGTTGTGCTGGCTGCCAGCGGCGTGGCTTATCTGACCCTGTCATATGGCCGGCTGCCCTGGATTGCCCTAACACTGGCATTTTCCTTCGGTTTTTATGGGCTGGTCAAGAAACTTGCCCCGCTCAGTTCGGTCTATGGCTTGACCCTTGAGACCGGAATTCTGTTCCTTCCGGCAGTTGTTTATCTCTTTGTTTCAGAAATCTCAGGTGCAGGGGCATTTGCCCATACCGGAATCAGTTCAAGCTTCCTGTTGATCGGTGCGGGACTGGTGACAACCATTCCGTTGTTGATGTTTGCCGGCGCGGCGAGGCGCATCCCGTTGACGATGATTGGCCTGATGCAATATTTTGCCCCAACCATGCAGTTCTTAATCGGTGTTTTTGTTTACCACGAACCTTTCTCTTTCCAACAACTCAGCGGGTTTGGCTTGGTGTGGGCCGGTTTGATTGTCTTTGCTGCTGAAAGCCTTTACCATAATCACCAAGCGCCGGTTGCCAAAACACCAATTCAATTATAGCGACAACAGCGGCTTGACTCACTGGTTATAATATTTACAGGCGTCATTTCTCACATCAAAAAATGGAGGCTAACAATGATTAAAAAGAAACCAGGTGTCATTGGCATTCTAACCGGGGGTGGTGATGTCCCCGGCCTGAACCCGGCCATTCGCGCTGTCACTATCCGCGCCCTGCGTGAAGGGTACCAGGTCATTGGCATTCGACGTGGCTGGGGCGGGCTGGTGGATGTTGTCCGTCAGAAAGACGCGGATAATAGCAACAACTTCCAGTATCTGACCGAAGAAGTGGTCAATCGCGCCGCGCGCACAGGTGGAACCTTCCTGCATACCTCGCGCACCAACCCGTCCAAAATGAAAAAGGCCGATGTCCCGCTCCAATACCAGGATAAATACGCTGAAGAACGGAACGACCTGACCCCTGAAGTGCTCAAAAATATCGATTTTCTGGGCATCGACTTCCTTATCCCGATCGGCGGCGACGATACCCTTAGCTACGGTGTGCGCCTTTACAAGGAAGGTATGAAAGTTGTCGCCCTGCCAAAGACAATGGACAACGATGTGCCGGGCACCGATTATTGCATCGGTTTCAGCACCTGTGTCACGCGCACAATATCGCTGACCAACAGCCTGCGCACCATCGCCGGTTCGCATGAGCGTCTGTTGGTGCTTGAAGTCTTTGGTCGTTATGCCGGGTTTACCGCCATGCTGCCAACCATGGCCGGCGCGGCCAACCGCTGCGTCATCCCTGAATATAAATTCAACATCGAGCAACTGACTGATTTGATGATTTACGACCGCAAGCGCAACCCCAGCCACTACTCGGTGGTCTTGGTTTCAGAGGGCGCAATGTTTGAAGGCGGCGAGATGGTCTATGCAAAGATGGAGACGGATGCGTACGGTCACGCCAAACTGGGTGGCATTGGTGAGTTGGTCGGCGCTGCCATAAAGGATATTTCGCCCAAATTCAATAATGGCACCAAAATTGATGTTGTTGAACAAAAGTTGGGTTACATGGTGCGCGGCGGCGACCCGGATTCGATCGATTCGATTGTCCCGATGGCGTTTGGTAACCTGGCGCTCGATTTGCTCCTGAAGGGTGTCCATGGCCGGTTGGTGGTCTTGAAAAATGGCCGCTACGACAATATGCCCCTGGATGTAGTTACGGCGACCAAGAAAGTGGTCAATGTCAACCAATTCTATGACACAAACCGCTATCGCCCGAAATACGAAAATTTCGAGATGAAACCGCAGTTTATCATGACCAGCGAACTGTAATCTTCATCTTTACACACACAAAAAAATCCCACAACTGTGGGATTTTTTTGTGTGTGTACTATCCTGTTTTTCCTGCTGCGCGCGCCCGTTCGAGCACGTTTTGGGCTGATTTGAGCAGGGGCAGATCGATCATCTTGCCGTCCAGCTCATAGGCGCCCGTGCCCCTGGCCTGGTTCGTTTCGAAGGTTTCCACCACTCTGCGGGCGTGGGCAATTGCATCGTCCGCAGGAGTAAAGGCCGATTGCACCGGCTCGACCTGGGCCGGGTGGATGACCTGTTTGCCGGTATAGCCCAACTGCGCGCCAAAAAGCGCATCGCGGCGGGCCAGTTCTGGGTCACGGAAGTTGACCGTTACCAGATCGATGGCTTGCAGGCTGTAAGCGGCGGCGGCGCAGGCCAGCGCGGAGCGGGCGTAGAGCACCTCCAGGGCATCCGGGGTGCGGGTTGCGCCGACACTGGCTGCAAAATCCTCCGCGCCGAAAATCAGCGCATCCAGGCGAGGGTGGGCCGCCAGTTCTTTCAAGTTCAAAATTCCCCTGGCGCTTTCGACCACCAGGATCATGCGAATCGAATTGACCGGCCAGCCATTTTTCAACTCTGCGGCCTCGATCTTTTCGCTGACCCAGGCCACTTGTTCGGGTGTCTCAGCCTTGGGTAAGACAATACCATCCGGGTAGTTGGGCAGAATGGCGGTCAGATCGTCTGCTTCAAGGCCGGTGCCAATCCCGTTGATGCGCGCCAATTTCTCCGCTGCGCCGAAATCCAGTTCATGCAGGGCGCGGGCAATGGTTTCACGGGCTTCGGCTTTGCGGTTGGCGGCCGCACCGTCTTCCATATCCATGCAAATACAATCCACGCCCAGGGTCAGGGCTTTGGTGATTTTTTTCCAATCATCACCGGGCATGTAGAGCAGGGCACGTCGAGAGCGCATGTTTTTTTAAGGCAGTACAGGGCGCAGAGCGGGTTGGGGTGCTTCTTTGGTGTTATTGTAAAAAGATTCGGGCAGGGGAATAGGATCGTAGGTTACCCCGGCGCCGATCGAAGCATAGGGGATGTAATAAAACTGGGTGTGGGCATCAAATCCAGCATCGACATCCTGGAATGCAAAGAAAATATATCTTTTATCTGGACTCCAGAGTGGGTCACGGTAACAGCAACGGCCGCCAATCGGGTTGATGGTATTGGCTTTGCGCACTTCCATGTTGTATTCGTATAAATCGCCCCATCCCTGATTGCGAATGTAAGTGTTGAACAGGAAAAGGAAATCGCCATCCCAATCGTACCCAGGAATAAACGGATTACTACCGTAACCACTGGGCGTAAAGTACTGAGCCGGAAATTCGTTGACCAAGCGGAGTGTCTCAGCGCGGCAGCTACTGATATCGACCACCCGGATCAGATCCACGGAGCGGGAATCAACAAGCCCGGAATACAACCAGGCTACGCTCTTGCTGTCTGATGACCAGCGGAACTCGCGAGCAGCCATGGCGGCGCTTGTGCCAGCAGTGTAACTGACACAGCCTTTGAGATTAACGAAACCCTGTTCGCTGCGCACCTGGCGGATGGCATCCAGGTCAAACGGGACGATAAAAATCTTACGGTTGAAAGAAATCGCAACCTGCTGGGCATCAGGGGATATGCGGAAAGCATCCAACAGGGATGAAGACGAGAAAGCCGCCAAAACATCCACCCGGCCGGTTTCCGCCTCGACCAGTTGGATATTCTTCCCGGCAATGTAGACCAGGGATTTGCCATCCGGCAGCCATTGCAAATCAGACTTGGGAACGCCATCATTGGTCAAGGCGCGCAAATCTGAGCCATCCAGGTTCATGACCCAGACTTCGTTGTTGGCAACAAAGCCCAATAAATCTGCCCCGCCAATGCCTTGTGCGACAGGCTCGGGGGATGCGGTTGGGGTAGGCGGTTCGGATGTCGGGGAGGCTGTTTCGGTGGCGGTTGACTCCTGCACCGGCGCAACAGCCTCAGTAGCGGATGGGGCTTCTGTCGGCGCGGGGACGGTCAGAGTCGCGGTGGCAACCGGCGCGGCAAGAAAACCGCTACTAACCAAGAGATATCCGCCCACTAGCAGGAAACCCAGTAACACGATCCCTGCGCTGCCAATCAATAACCAGCCCGGCAAAGCCGATTTGCCGGGGGCCGGCCTGGCGGCAATGCGGGTGGCTCCTGCGGCGGTACCAGACAGGCGGGTTTTATCGGCAAGTTTCTGAGTTTTGACGGTACTCGTTGGGGAAACCGTGGGGGACTCGCCGCGCGCAACGGCCATGAGGGCAATGGCAAATTCCCTGGCATTGGCGTAACGCTCATCGCGGTTCTTGGCCATGGCGCGTTCGATGATGTGTTCCAGGTCTGCGGGCAGGTTGGGGTTTACGTCCAGGATGTGAGGAACAGGGTCGGTGATGTGCTTGACAACCACCGCCATGGGAGTATCTGCCTCGTAGGGTTGGCGGCCGGTCAGCATCTCGAAGACGATCACGCCGAGCGCATAAATATCGCTGCGGCCATCGACTTTATCGCCCTGGGCTTGTTCGGGACTCATGTAAGCGGGTGTGCCGATGATTCCGCCGCCGGTTACCGTTGCGGCACCCTGAGCCTGGGCAATCTTGGCGATGCCAAAATCGGAAACATACGGTTCGCCGATATGGTCGAACAGGATATTGCCTGGCTTCAAATCGCGGTGGACAATGCCCTTGATATGGGCCTCATCCAACGCACTGGACAAGCGCTCTATGATTTTGGCTGTCTCGAGGACGGAGAGTGATCCGGCATTGATGCGCTCCGAGAGCGAACCTCCTGTCATATAGCGCATGACAAAATAGGGCTGTCCATCTTCCTCGCCGACATCATATACCGGGACAATTGCCGGGTGTTCAAGCGATGCAACCGTTTTGGCCTCGCGTTCGAATCGGACGCGAAACTGAGGGTCGTGCAGCATTTCGCGCGGAAGAACTTTGACGGCCACCTCGCGCTCAAAACGCGGATCGTAGGCCTTGTAAACGGTCGCCATACCGCCGCGGCCCAGTTCCGATTTGACTTCATAACGGCCAATGTTTTCAGGTTTCATCATTTACAAGTCCAGATATTCAAAATAGGCGCTGTTTGGTCAGGCGATTTCCATCACAGTATACAGCCAATTTGCTGCCAAGAAATTACAAAATATTATTTTCTGTCAGGTCAAAATTCGCCTGACTCTGTCCAGTATACCGATACTGCCTATGAAGTGCAAGTCCTTGTTGCACAATCTCAACGATGCTATAATTTTGGTTACGCCCTGGTAGTTCAGTGGATAGAATAAGGCACTCCTAAGGCTTAGACGTGGGTTCGATTCCCGCCCGGGGCACTATGCAAACGGCCACACCAATCACGGGTGTGGCCGTTTACTATCAGCCGGGTTGCTGCCTGGCGTTTAACCGTTGCTGGACGAAGTCTTTGGCAGTTGCGGGATGATCCAGTTGATCAGCGCCTGCGGTGAACGGGTCTGGATGTAAGCCCGGCCAGGGCCGGTCATCTCGATTACCAGGCCTTCGCCGCTTAACAAGGTGGATTTAATTCCGCCTGCTGTGCGGGGGGTGACATTGATGCTGGCATCGAAGGCAACCAGGTGGGTGGTATCGACGATATATTTCTCGCCATCTTTTAATTCGCGCTCGAAAATTGCGCCATACGAGGAGACCAGTACCTTGCCCTGGCCGCTGGCTTCGAGCATCGAAATCCCCTCAGCAGAGAGAAACGCCTTCATGCTGATTTTGGCGTTCAACTCAATACCTATCTCAGATGCCAGATATGAACCAGACTGAATCATCAGGTGGTTATTATCAGATATCTCGATCTGGGTAATATCACCCGGCAACTCAGGGGCCAGCGTTACCTCGCCGCCCTCTGCGCCGGCCTGATAGGAATTCTGGAAGAACGACTCTCCGCCCAGCAAGGCGCGGCCTAGAGATTTGAACAGTCCGCCTTCGGCTTTGGTCTCCAGGGCAACCGAAGTCGACATGCTAACCATTGCGCCGGACTCGGCGCGAATACGCTCATTGGGGCCGAGTTTTACAACAGCTAAAGAATAAGATGGCCGATATTGCAGATCAATTTCCATGACTGTCTCCTTTTATTGGATCATCAGTATATCGCGTAATATAGGTTTCAACCCGCTAAAGAAAAACTCGACGGCAATCACCATAACGATCAGGCCCATCAGGCGCATCATCACCTTGTTGCCATTTTCGCCGATTAACTTCATCACCTGTTTTGAGGCCAGTAGCAGCAGGTGGGTCATGCCGATGATAACAACAATGCTGCCCAGCACAATTCCGCTCTCAAGGGTCGATTTGGCCTGATCCATCAAGATGATGACCGAAGCGATCGCGCCCGGCCCGCAGATCACCGGAATGCCAAGCGGGGTGATGGCAATATCGCTGGCATATTCCTGCGGGGTTTCCTTATCGAATTGGGTACGCGTCAGGCGCGCCTGGAGCAATTCATAACCCATGATGAAGAAAATCACGCCGCCTACAACACGCAGACTATTGGCCGAGATGCCAAAAAACTGGAAGATGAATCTGCCTGTCAACGCAAACAGCATCAGGATGAGAAAAGCTGTCAAGGCGGCTTTGAACGCCACCTTGCGCGATTCTTGCGGGGTCAGGTTGGCTGTAATTGCCGTATAAACCGGGATCACCCCGATCGGGTTGACCATCGTAAAAAGCGAGGCAAAAGCAAGCAGGGCAAACTCAAACATTTAGGCGAACCTTTTGATCCCTTTCAACTCGATATTCATCAGCAAATAAAAAATGGTCTCACCCAAAAGCGGATGCAGGTGGTCAGGAGCGACATCCGCCAGCGGAACGAGCACAAAAGCGCGCTCATGCAGCCTGGGGTGCGGAATAACCAGCGGCGGCGAATCGAGCACCAGGTCATCGTAAAACAGGATGTCGAGGTCGATCAGACGCGGGCCGTTTCGGAAGGTTGCCTCGCGCCCCATCTCTTTTTCGATTTTTTTTAGGAAAGAGAGCAGCGCATCCGGCCCGAGGCTGGTGGCCGCTTCGATGACCATGTTCAGGAAAGCGGGCTGGTCGGCATACCCCCAGGGTTCGGTTTCATAAATATACGATTGCGCGCGGACGGTGACGTGTGGCGCGAATCGCTCCAGCGCGCTGCGCAGGTTGCCCGGCCGGTCGCCCAGGTTGCTTCCCAATGCGATGTAAACAAGATGCTCACTCATACGCGCTCGATGATGGTCGCTGTTGCCTGACCGTGACCGATGCACATGGTTTGCAGCCCGTAGCGCGCTTTGCGGCGTTCCAACTCATGGACAAGTTTGGTCATTAAAATGGCCCCGGTCGCGCCCAGCGGATGCCCGTGGGCAATTGCGCCGCCATTCGGGTTGACGCGGCTCATCTGCGGGTGCAGTTCATGCGCCCAGGCCAGCACCACCGAGGCAAAGGCCTCGTTGATCTCGATCACATCGATCTCGTCCAGCGACAGGCCGGCCCGTTTAAGCGCCATCTGCGCGGCCGGGATCGGCCCGGTCAGCATCAGGGTTGGGTCTGAACCGGTCACAACCCGCGTATCGATGCGCGCCAGCGGACTCAGATTCAGCCGCCCGACCGCCTTTTCGGAGGCCAGCACCAGCGCCGCGGCGCCGTCGCTGATCTGCGATGAATTGCCAGCGGTGATGACGCCATTGTCCCGAAAAACGGGCTTGAGCCGCGCCATCTTGTCGCGGTCAAAATTGCGGGGCACGCCCTGGTCGTCTTTGAAAAGTGCGCCGTCAGGCAAGGGCAGGGGCAAAATTTGCCTGTCAAAATAGCCCGCGCCCATGGCCGCGGCGGCGCGTTCGTGACTTTGGGCGGCGAAATCGTCCAGCGCGGCGCGGGTCAATTTCCAGGCTTCGGCGATGCGTTCCGCGCTTTCGCCCTGGTGCAAAAGAGTGTGCCCGACATCCGGCCATGGAGCCGGGTAATCTGCCCCGAGCGGCTGGTGCGACATCATCTCGCTGCCGCCCGCCAACAGGATCTCGGCGTCGCCCGCCAGGATGGTCTGGGCCGCAAAGTGGATGGCCTGCTGGCCCGAACCGCACATGCGGTTGATCGAAACACCGCCCACGCTGACGGGGAAGCCCGCTTTGAGAGCGGCCAAGCGCGCCAGGTTACCCCCCTGGTCGCCGAGCGGGGTGACAACGCCCCATAGCACATCTTCGATGCGATCCAGTTCCAAATCTGCCCGGCGGACAGCCTCGCGCATGATTGCCGCCGCCAACTCGACCGGCTGGTAATGAAACAATGCGCCATTGGGTTTGCCGATCCCAATCGCAGTTCGTACTGCCGAAACAATGAAAACATCAGATGCGGCCATGTTATTTCCTTAAATTAAAAACCCGGAGTTATCTCAATTGTAACGTATGCACAACTACCGCGCGCATTCGGCAGGGTATAATTGCGCCACTATGTCCATCTTTTCAGGAAAACGAATTATCCTGGGCATCACTGGCTCGATCGCTGCCTACAAAGGCGCGGATTTGGCCTCGAAATTGACCCAGGCCGGGGCGCAGGTCGAGACAGTTTTTAGCCCCGGAGCCGAAAAGTTTGTCACGCCGCTTACTTTCCAATCGGTGACGGGACGCAAAGCCTTCACCGACGCAGAATTGTGGGGTGGCGAGGCGCATGTGCTGCACGTTGGGCTCGGACATTCTGCCGATCTGCTGATTATCGCACCTTGTACGGCCAACACGCTGGCAAAGATGGCCCACGGACAGGCCGACAACCTGCTGACCGTTACCGCCCTGGCGGCGGAATGCCCGACCTTGATCGCCCCGGCCATGGATGGCGGCATGTTTGCCCACCCGGCCACCCAGGAAAATGTGCGTATTTTGACCGAACGCGGCGTGACCTTTGTCGGTCCGGCCCCCGGTCACTTGGCTTCGGGCTTGGTCGGTGTCGGACGCATGTCTGAACCGCTCGAAATTCTCGGTATGGCCCGGGTAACGTTGGGACGTAAACTCGGCCCTTTGCGCGGCAAACGGCTGGTGATCACCGCCGGAGGTTCACTGGAACCGATCGACCCGGTGCGGGTCATCAGCAACCGCTCGAGCGGCAAGCAGGGCTACGCCCTGGCGCAAGCCGCGCTGGAGATGGGCGCCAAAGTAACGCTTATCAGCCATCCGACAGCGTTGACGGCTCCGGTTGGGGTGGATCTAGTGTCGGTCGAAACCGTCCAGCAGATGCTGGAGGCTGTTACCAGCGCGATCCGAGCTGCGGATGGCTTGATCATGGCGGCAGCGGTGGCAGATTTTCGGGTAAAGAAAGTCTCAGAAAACAAGCTCAAGAAACGGGACGGCATTCCGCAGATCGAGCTGGAGGCTGCGCCGGATGTCCTGGCAGCGGTAGCCAGCCTAAGGGGGGATGTGTCGCGGTTAAAAGTTGTGGTAGGATTCGCTGCTGAAAGCCGCGACCTGCTTGAGAACGCACAATCTAAACTAATTTCCAAAAAACTGGATTTGATCGCTGCCAATGATATTTCGGCGGTTGACGCCGGTTTTGCAGTTGAAACGAACCGTGTTAGCCTGTTATTTGCCGATGGACGGCGCGAAGAACTGCCGCTTTTGAGCAAGGACGAAGTTGCTGAACACATCCTGACCCGTGTGACCGAATTTTTGGAGTAATTTAATGCGTATTTTGGTTATTTCTGACCTTCATGCAAACCTGGCTGCCCTTGAAGCGGTATTGGCTGACGCAGGTGAAGTGGACGCGACCTGGTGTCTGGGCGATGTGATTGGCTATGGCCCTGACCCGAATGAGGTTGTCGAACTGGTGCGTACCATCCCGAGCCTGACTTGTGTGTTGGGAAATCATGATGTGGCTGTGCTGGGCCAGATGGACGATGCGGTTTTCAATACCGAGGCGAGGCGCTCACTGCTCTGGCAGAAAAAGCAACTTACAGACGGTAACAAGGGTTATCTCGAAAACCTGCCCCAGAATGCCCTGGTTTTAGGCGATGTGACTATCGCGCACGGCAGTCCGCGCGACCCGGTTTGGGAGTACATTCTGAATACATTGGTGGCGCGATTGAACTTTCAGGGTTTTGAAACTTCTTATTGCTTCGTCGGCCATTCGCACATCCAGTGCATGTTCCAGTTGGATTTGATTAAAGACCGGGTTTCGCTGGAAATCCCCAAGGTGGGCCAAACCCTGGCCCTGACTCCGCGCGCCATCCTGAATCCCGGCTCGGTCGGCCAGCCTCGCGACCGCGATCCGCGCGCCGCTTACGCAATTTTCGATCCCGAGGCCGGAACCTGGGAACCGCGCCGGGCGGCTTATGACATTTTCGCGGTGCAAGAACGCATCCGCGCGGCAAAGTTGCCGGAAAAACACGCAGCCAGGCTGGCTGAAGGTTGGTAAAAAGTGCAGACCCTAAAGGCTTAGAAAACCTTTAGGGTCTTTTTGACGGAACAAAATTTTAACAGGAAGCGTCTGTTGAAAAGAAATCACCTTTTTGCTCCATAAGGAGGAGTACGATGAAAAAGATATTGTTTGGATTGTTGCTTGTTTCGCTGTTGTTGGCGGGCTGCGGCACACCGGCCATGAGCGAGAATTATGCGCCCATGGCCGGTGGCGGCGCAAGTCAGGCCTACGATTACGAAGAAGCCGCCCCTGCGGCCCCAGCCGAGTCTTATCAGGATGGTTACGATGCCAATGTCAGCGCTGTCCCGGCCCAGAAACGGATGGTCATTGAAAACGCAGACATGAGCATTGTGGTTGTAGACCCTGAAGCCAAAATGCAAGCCGTTGCAGCCATGGCCGAACGAATGGGTGGTTTTGTGGTTTCATCCAATCTGTTTGAAACCTATCTTTCTGACGGCGGAACCGCGCCCGAAGGCTCGATGACCGTCCGCGTGCCGGCAGAGAAACTGAAAGAAGCGCTGGCCGAGATCAAGGAAGGCATTGTCGAACTGAAAACAGAGACCCGCTCGGGCCAGGATGTCACCCAGGAATACACCGACCTGTCTTCGCGCCTGAAGAATCTCGAAAGCACTGAGCGACAATTGAACACCATCCTTGAAGATGCTGACAAAACCGAAGACGTGATGCTGGTCTTCAACCAGTTGACCCAGATCCGCGAGCAGATCGAGCTGATCAAAGGCCAGATGCAATATTACGAGCAATCAGCGGCGCTTTCAGCCATCAGCATTCGTCTGATCGCCGAAGAGACTGTCAAGCCGATCGAGATCGGCGGCTGGAAACCGGAAGGCGTTGTCCGCGATGCTGTCCAGACGCTGGTGGACTTCCTGAAAGGCTTCTTCGAATTCGTGGTCTGGCTGGTGATCGTCTTTCTGCCGGCAGCCATCCTGATCATCTTGAGCGTTGGATCAATCTTGTTCGTGCTGTGGCGCTTCGTGCGCTGGTTGTGGCGGCTGTTTTTCAAGGGTAAGGCCAAGCCCGTAGCGCCGATGGCTCCTGCAGCACTGGCAGCACAGAGCACAGAGTCTGAACCTGAAGAGTAAGAGATAACATATCTGCGTACCCCTCCAATACGCCGTTGGAGGGGTACATTTTTTTAAACGGCCCGAACCAGACAAACTTGGTATAAAATGCCCGGCGCGGGTATAATTCAGCCCTTACTGTTTGAAACACAAGGAAAAAGCATGAAATATCATATTTGGACCGAAGGTTGTCAGATGAACGTCGCCGATTCTCAGCGGGTGGGGTCGGCGCTCGAGCATTTGGGCTACAGCAACACCATCACAATCGAAGAAGCCGACGTTATCGTTTTGAATACCTGCGTGGTACGCCAGTCTGCCGAAGACAAAGCTTACGGACGGCTGACCTCGTTGCGCCCGCTCAAGATCAAAAATCCGAACCTGGTCATCAATCTGATGGGCTGCATGGTCGGCGTGCGCGGCGCAGAAAAACTGAAGGCCAAACTGCCCTTTGTGGATGTTTTCTCCCCGCCCTCTGACCCCGGCCCGCTGATCTCCTTCCTGACCCAGGGCGAAGTCCGCTCGATGGAAGATGCCGAAACTACCCGCCGCTTTTTGGCGATGGACGATGAACTGATCCTGCCCGTCCACGAGCGTGGGACGCTCATCTCGGCCCATGTGCCGGTTGTCTACGGCTGTTCGCACGCCTGCACCTACTGCATCATCCCCTATCGCCGCGGAATCGAACGCTCGCGCCCGGTCGGCGATATCGTGGCCGAAGTCCGCTCGCTGGCGGCGCAGGGCGTCAAGGAAATCACCCTGCTCGGCCAGATCGTTGACCGCTACGGCAAGGACATCCCCGACGGGCCGAACCTGGCCGGGTTGCTGCGCATCATCAACGAAGTCGATGGCATCGAGCGCATCCGCTTCCTGACCTCGCATCCCAACTATTTTGGCGAAGACCTGATGGAAGCGGTGGCCGAACTCCCAAAAGCCATGCCGCACATCGAAGTGCCGATCCAGGCGGGTGACGACATTGTTCTTGAAAACATGAAACGCGGCTATACCCAGGCCGATTACTACCGCTTGGTTGAAAAAATTCGCGAGAAAATCCCCGGCTGCTCGATCGCGACGGATATCATCGTTGGCTTCCCCAGCGAAACCGAAGAGCAGTTCATGCAAACCTACAAGACTCTCTCCGACCTGCGGCTGGATGTGGCCCATCTGGCGCGTTACTCGCCGCGCGAGGGGACCGTTTCTTCGCGGCGCATGCCCGACGATGTCAGCGCCGAAGAGAAAATGCGCCGCTTCCGCCTGCTGGAAGAGATGCAGGAACAGATCCTGGGCGAAATCAACGCCAAATATCTGGGCGAAACCGTCGAGGTTTTGTTCGAGGAAAAGGTTAAGGGCCGCTGGAAAGGCCGCACACCGACCAATAAGCTGGTCTTTGTCGAAAGCGAAGAAAACCTGCGCGGCAAAATCATCCCTGTTCATGTTACCTGGACCGGGCCCTGGTCAATGCAAGCCACCCTGCTGACGCAGCAGCCTGTACTGGTCTCACTGTAAAATTGCACTGCGATTGTCTCAACGCGTTGCATTTTTAACAAAAAAGACGCCCTGCAAAGGGCGTCTTTTTTGTTGTGCAGTCAGAACTAGGCAATTTCGATGACAGCGCCAGCTTCTTCGAGCTTTTTCTTGGCATCCATCGCGGCATCTTTGCCAACGCCGGCCAGAACCTTGCCACCGGCAGTTTCGGCCATGGTCTTGGCTTCGCCAAGTCCCAGGCTGGTGAGCTGGCGGATGACTTTGATGGTCTCAATCTTCTTGGGACCAGCATCCTTGATGACGACATCGAATTCGGTCTTTTCTTCGACGGGTTCAGCAGCGGCAGCGGCACCGGCTACGGCAACTGCGGCGACAGGAGCGGCGGCGGAAACGCCCCACTTCTCTTCGAGTAATTTGACCAGGTCAGCAGCTTCCAGGACGGAAAGCTTGCTCAGTTCTTCAACCAATTTTTCGAGATTTGCAGCCATTGCGTATTAACTCCTTGGATAATCAGGTAAATTTTAGATGTGACTTGAAATAACGGGGCGTAACCGGGGTTACGCGGCGGCCTGGGCCGTGTCGGCATAGGCCTGGAAAACGGCAGCCAGGGAGCGGGCAGGTTCGGCGATGGTGCGTACCAGTTTGCCTGCCGGGGCTTGCAGAACGCCCAATAACTGTGAACGAACCACAGGCAGGGGGGGCAACTCGGCCAACGCTTTGACCTGGGCTGAACTAAGGACTTGCTTGTCGAGAAAGCCGCCTTTTAGTTTTACTGCTTCCATACCTTTTGTCGCTTCTGTCAGCGCTTTTGCTGTTGCAGCAGCGTCGCTAAAAGCGAAAGTCATGGCGGTGCTTTTTTCGAGCAATTCCGGGGGTACTTGCATGTCTTTATTTTGCAAGACTTTGCGCACCAGTGTGTTTTTGACAATGTGGAACTCGCCGCCGCTTTCGCGCACTTTTGCGCGAATGGCATCAAGTTGCTTGACCGTGACACCGGTATACTCTACCAGTACTACAGCCTGACTGCCTTCCAACCACGCCTGATATTGCGCAAGCACCTGGTCTTTTTTCTGTCGTGAAAGAGCCAAAGAATTTTTCCTCCTTTCTTAAAGAATCTTTGCCTGACAAACGCCAGGCAAAGACTTTTCCCGTAAGGGAAACATCCCGAGAGGGATGGGAGATTATCCATTCGTCTTCAACCTGGGCAGGAAATTAAGCCCTATTTTTGAGGGCGCCCGCCGTCACTGGCGAAGTGTTTGTCAGTGTGGTAAACGGGTAAAAGTTACCCGGAGACCTCCATTGATTGCGCAAGGTTGGGATCAACCTTGACGCCCGGCCCCATACTCGAGGCCAGGGTAACGGTTTTGAGATAAGAACCTTTTGCGCCAGTGGGACGCGCTTTTTTGATGGCATCCATCAACACTGACAGGTTGTCGGTCAGTTTTTGGTTGTCAAAGCTGACCTTGCCAATCTGGACGTGGATATTGGCTGTTTTGTCGAGACGGAACTCAACACGTCCGGCTTTGGCTTGTTCGATGGCGCGCGGCAGGTCTTCGGCCGGTACAACGGTGCCGGCTTTGGGGTTTGGCATCAAACCACGCGGGCCGAGCACACGTCCCAGGCGGCCAACTTTGCCCATCAGGTCCGGGGTAGAAATGGCTACGTCAAAATCAGCCCAGCCGCCCTGGATTTTGTTGAAGGTTTCATCGTCATCGGCGACGGTATCCGCACCAGCATTACGGGCGATGGTCGCGGCCTCGCCGGCAGCGAACACCAGTACGCGCACGGTTTTGCCCAGGCCATGCGGCAGGACAACCACATCGCGCACTTGTTGGTCAGCCTGACGAGGATCAAGCGTAGTGCGGATGTGAACCTCTACGGTTCCATCGAATTTTGTATATGAAGTTTCTTTTACAAGTGAGAGAGCTTGCTCAGGAGAGTAGAACTGATCCTGATCTACTTTGGCTGCTGCAGCCAGATATTTTTTACCGTGTTTTGCCATTTTATGCCTCCGTGGTACAAGCGGGCCGCGTAAAACGACCCTCCCATCAGTTATTCTACGATTGTGACGCCCATCGAACGGGCTGTTCCTTCAATTTGCTTCATCGCGCCATCAATATCGATGGCATTCAGGTCTTTCATCTTGGCTTCTGCAATTTGCTTGACCTGGGCGCGGGTAATTTTGCCGACTTTCTCTTTGTTCGGCACGCCAGAGCCCTTTGGGATGCCCGCTGCTTTGCGGATCAATACCGGGGCCGGAGATGTCTTCAGGACGAAGGTGAAGGAACCGTCGCTATAGACACTGATTTCCGCAGGCAGGATCTCGCCCGGACGATTGGACGTGCGAGCATTGTATTCCTTACAAAAGGCCATAATGTTCAAGCCGTGACCAGCCAGGGCCGGGCCGACAGGGGGAGCTGGGGTTGCTTTCCCGGCATCAAGTTGAAGACGAACAACTGCTTTTAGTTTCTTTGCCATTTTTACTCCTTGCGCCAGGGCCATTCGCCCTGCGCCTTGTGGTTTTTACGGGTGATTCTTGGGACACCCTCCCACTTAAAACGCGTTGTTTTTACACAGCGCGGATTACGCTTTTTCGACTTGCAGAAAATCCAGTTCGACAGGGGTTTCACGTCCAAAAAATGAGACCCTGACCCGAACTTTTGTGCGTTCCATATCAATTTCTGCGACAATTCCACGGAAATCGTTGAATGGTCCATCAACAATACGGACGCGTTCGCCAACTTTGTAGGTGACTTTGACCGTGGGTGCTTCCGCTTCCATGCGCTTGATGATTTGATTGACTTCTTCCTGGCGCAGGGGTGTGGGGTCGTTCCCCATCCCGACAAAGCCAGTCACGCCGGGGGTATTGCGTACCACAAACCAGGATTCTTCGGTCAAAATCATGTTGACCAGCACATAACCAGGGAAGATATGGCGCTCTACCGTGCGGCGCTTCCCTTCACGGACTTCGATTTCTTCCTGGGTGGGGATGACGACATCGAAAATCTTGTCTTTCATTCCCATGGTTTCTACGCGCTGTTCCAGGTTGTGCCGCACTTTGTTTTCATAGCCCGAATAGCAGTGGACAACGTACCAGGCCCGGCTATCTTGGATTTCTTCAGGTGCGTTTGAAGACCCGGAAGTTAAAATCTCTTCTTCCGAGACAGGGTTTTCCTCGTTACTACTTACGGGTTCCAGCTGTTCAGGGTCTTGCGCACTCATTATCTGCTCTTTTCTCTCAATAAACTAAGCGCCCAGGGCCAAGCCGATCAACCATGCGCCAAGCGCATCGAGACCGCCAAGATACATTGCCATGATTACCAGAACCACGAGCACGATTTTGGTCAAGTGCCAAGCCTCTTGGCGGGTGGGCCAGCTTACCTTGCGCAATTCGCCCGATGTTTCACGATAGAAGCGTGCAACAGCATTTGGACGCTTGACAATTTTTTTCTCTTTTTCAGCCAAGGTAAACTCCTTTATTATTTTTACGGTGAAAACGCCGCCCCTCAACCCTCAGGGGAGGACGGCGCAGGAAAACTAGGCAGGCCAGGCAGGACTTGAACCCACAACCACTCGTTTTGGAGACGAGAGCTCTACCAATTGAGCTACTGGCCTAGGGAAAAAGGGGCGAAACATGTTCGCCCCTGAGTGCTTACTTGGTTTCGCGGTGCCCGGTATGCTTTCGGCATCGCGGACAGTACTTGCTTAGTTCCATACGCTGAGGGTCATTACGACGGTTTTTTTCTGTGGTGTAATTGCGTTCTTTGCAATCATTGCATTGCAAAGTGATGACCGGGCGAATGTCTTTCTTTTTAGAAGCCATGCGAACTTACCAACTTTCAGAATTACTCGATGATTTTGGTGATGACGCCCGCGCCGACGGTCAGGCCGCCTTCACGGATGGCGAACTTGGAGCCTTGCTCCAGGGCCACCGGGATGATCAGTTCCACCGTCAGGTTGAC